>SUVX01000039.1 GCA_015061725.1 Lentisphaerota bacterium | reverse complement strand
TATGCGGAAAATGTTGCTGATGCTGCGCTCAATGGTCATCCATAACAGAGCGTTTGATGAAAATTTTTTGAAAATTTCTCAAACTTCATTTGACTTATGACACACTATCTTACAATTCACGTTTTTTGCGATTTTGTGTCGAAGAATGAGGGGAGCAACGGTTGGGAACAGCAAACGGTGGAAATATAAAAACAGAAAGCCGGAATTGAATAAGACTGGAATTGCACCTGTTGGCAAATGCACCAAAAAAGAGTTTTCAATGGACTCAATGGACCTGATGGACCACATGGACGCAGTAATGCTGAAAAGTCCATCGGGTCCATTTTGTCCATCTGGTCCGTCAAATGCCGATTATTGACAAAAACGGAATTTCAAGCGGGAAATCATTGTGAACTTTTGCCGCAAACCGCCGGAGAGGCTCTTTTTTTGAGAAAAAATACGAAAAATTACTTGAATTTGGAAAAATTTGGAATATATTGGAAATTGTTGGAAATTTATTGTCGTCTTATCTGTATTTATAAAGAAAATCAGGAAAATCCTTATGTTGGAGTTCTGCGGTGAAGAAAGGTGTCGGATTGATGCCAACGGACGAATCCGTCTGACTCAGCGGTGGGTTGATGATTTTTTGCGTAAATGCAACGGCGAAGTCGTGATGTATGTTCTGCCGGAAGGGGCGGTTGCCCTCTATCCTGAGGAAACTTATCGCGAAATGCGTGCGCGTGAAATTGCAGATGCGGATAACGTGGGGGCAAGTTTTGCCGCCCGGCGTTCTCTCCGGCGTTACGGAAGTTTGACGATGTCCACTGTGCTAACCCGTCAGGGGAGGGTGACTCTTCCTGAAAGGTTCCGCAAACTGACCGGTCTTCTGCCCGGCGTTGAGGCTTGTGTCGTCGGCGTGGAAATCGGTGTGGAAATCTGGACTGCTGAAAAATTTGATGCCGAGATGGACGAGGCGGATCTCCAACTTGAAAAACAACGTCAACTGGAATACAATTCTTTAACTGAAGGTGCAAAATGAGTGAACGCAAAAAAGATTTTTTCAAGCGGCTCCTGCTGATGGCGGGAATTGCCGT
Source organism: Lentisphaerota bacterium (assembly GCA_015061725.1). Lineage (GTDB taxonomy): Bacteria > Verrucomicrobiota > Lentisphaeria > Victivallales > Victivallaceae > UBA1784. The sequence continues at coordinate 34,032 of SUVX01000039.1, read as the reverse complement.
TCTGGCGTTCATGCTTCTGGGTGCCGATTATCCGGAGCATGATGCGCGTCCGGATTATACCGGAGAGATCGCTGCCGGTATCTGTGAAGAAATTTTCAGATCATCAAAAGATTCTTATTCTTCTGCCGCAGCTGAAAATCCGCTGTGGTTTCTGCAGTGCGTTGCACCGTAAAACCGGTGTTACTTCAACTTGAAACTTGAAAAGAATATAAATCCGGTATATATTACACTCCAATAACTGTATATTTACAGATTGGGGTTTAATTTTTTTACCGGAGGGAAAAATGTTCCGAAAAGTTTCTTTACTGTTGGTTTTATTTGCTGCCGCAGTCCTTTGTGCTGCCCCTGTGAAAGCGAAAAAAGCGAAATATACGCCGCCTGCGTTGTCGAATCCGGCTTCGTGGAGTATGGTCGTTGTGCCTGATGTGCAGACTTATACCCGTTTTTCACGCAATCACGGAATCCTTGACTTGATGAATGCCTGGATTGTTGACAACGTGGATACTTTGAAAATTCAGCAGGTGTTTTTTACCGGAGACCTTGTTTATTTCAACGGATACGGTATCGTCGGCAGAGCAAAAAATTTAATCGGTAAAGAGCAGTGGGAAGGCTTTTCCAAACTGATGAAACGCCTTGACGGTTATGTGCCGTATACGCTCTGCACCGGTAATCACGATTACGGTGTCCGCAGTGCAGAAAACCGCACCACGCGCTACAATGACTATTTTCCCACCGACAGGAATCCGCTTTCACGCAAACAGTTGATTGAGTGCGGTCCCAACACTTTCGGCGTGCGGACGATGGAAAACTCCGCCCGGGAATTTACCGCACCGTATCCTGATAACCGCAAGTTTCTCATCATTACGCTGCAGTTTGCGCCCAGTGATGCCGTGCTTGCCTGGGCAAAGAAAATTGCGGATGATCCCCGTTTCGCCAATCACATCGGAATTATCCTGACCCACTCTTACATTTACGGTACCGGAGAACGTATTCAGGATGAAAAATATGTCCTCAACAAGCAGGGCGGCAATGCCGGAGAGGCAATTTATAAAAAATTGGTATATCCTGCAAAAAATATCCGCATGGTCATCTGCGGACACGTCTGCAAGCCTGATAACTGGGCGGCAAGTGTCGGATTTTCAATGACGAAAAACAGCTCCGGCAAGAGCGTTGCGCAGATGGCGTTCAACACGCAGGCCATCGGCGGCGGATTTGAAGGCAACGGCGGAGACGGCTGGCTCCGTCTGCTGGAATTCATGCCTGACAAAAAGACCGTTAAAGCAAAAACTTTCTCTCCGCTTTTTGCGATTTCTCCCAGCACCAGATACCTTGCATGGAAAACCGATAAGAGAAACGAATTTACTTTTACGCTTGAATAAAATAAAAATTTGCACAATATACTGCTTCGAAACTCTTTTGTTATAAGGGTTTTGAAGCAGTTTTTTTTTAGTTTGTGCAAAAAATTTGCATTTTAAAACAGTTTTTTTTATATTATACAAGTGAAGTGACGGATCGTAAAAAGTGAGATGTTATGAGTAAAAAAGTGACAACTGCACAAATTGCCAAACTTGCCGGAGTAAGTCTTGCGACGGTATCCCGGGCATTGAATCCAAAACAGTCCTGGCGTATCAGTAAGGAAAAACGGGATAAAATTCGGACTTTGGCACATGATCTGGGTTTTACATCCTGTATTGCCCGGAAAGCGGGGAACTTCTTAAAAACATTCAGAGTTGCCATGCTTCTCGGAAGGATGGATTACGATTTAGTGACAGACGGCAATGTGCTTTTGCCGAAACTTTGCGATATTCTTCAGGCAAGCGGTTATACTCTTCAACTTATCAAAATTGATTTTTCATCAAAAAAATTGGTTGCAAGTGTGCGGAATATCCTTCGGTCAGATAGCGCTGATGTCTATGTGATTGGCGGAGGGCTGCTTAACGGACAGTCTCTTGAACTTCTGCGGAAATTAAGTTCCCGCCTGATTCTTCTCACAAACTATGAGTTCCCGTCGGATTATCCGGATTTTCATTGGTTGTCATATTTTGAAAGAGATCCGCAGTCGGCGCTTGAACAGGCTCTTGAAGCTGTTCCGTCTGAAATGTACGGACGTGCTGCTTTTTTGGGAAATAATAATTTTTCTTCCCAATGGAAAATTAAAAATTTCAGAAAATGTGCTGCTGATCTGAATGTTGACCTGGGAGGATTCCCCGCGTTTCTTTTTGGGGATGGTTCCTTTATTCGCCCTGAGAATGTTTACCGGTATGCCCGGAGATATTTGAAAGAAAATTTTGACCGCCTGAAAGAATACCGGGTCTTTTTCTGCGGCGGGAGGTGTGCGTTTGCGCTTTATGATGAACTTGTTTGCAGCGGAAAAGTTCCCGGGAAAGATTTTTTTCTGCTGACTTATTATCTGAAAAGCTCTCTGTTGCCGCCTCTTGAAAATGGTATCAATTTTATTTGCCGCAATCTTGACCGTGAAGCAGAAATTCTGTGTGAGCAAATTTTAAGATTGGTGGATGATCCGACGCCGCAGCGTAATGTTTGCAAATGGAGTTTTATTCCGGCACAGCCGCAGACAACATGATTTATCTATCTACTTTGTTTATATATGCATGGAGTTTGAAATGAACGTGAAATCTCAAAAACAAGAAAAAATGTACCGCCGTTTTACTTTGATTGAATTGCCGGTGAATGCTGCTTGTAAAACAGGTGTTTTGTATAACTGCTGCGGCATGCTGTCTTTGTGGGGCGGCGCGTTAAAAACGGACAACAACGGACAACAACGGACAAAAACGGATATCGGTGCGCCGCAGAATACGGCTGGTTTCGCCCAACAACAAAATACCCCGCTTTTCTTTGAAAGTGAAAGGGGGTTTGGGGGAAAGCGAAAACCTTCTTTTCTCGTGAAAAGAAAGTTTTCGCTGTCCCCCAATCTCTCCCCCTTTACTCTCATAGAACTGCTGGTTGTCATTGCAATTATTGCAATACTTGCGGCGATGCTTATGCCGGCGTTGAGCAAAGCACGGGAGCGGGGAAAACTGATTTCATGCGCCAATAATATCAAGCAGCTGGGAGTGGTTGCAATGACTTATTCAACCACTTACAATGAATTTTTCCCCTGCCATTGGCAGGCTGAAAATTATTATGCAGACGAAACTCGTTACAACCGGAATACATGGAATGGTTTTAACTGGGTTGAAACCTTGATGTCAATTAAACTGGTCAAGCCTGAAAAAGTCAGCAAAGGCGGCGAATTGGGATGCGCTGCAGAAATCCAACGCAATTCTGATACGCATTTCGGACTTAATCGCGGTTTGCGGCACAATGCCGTTGCTTCGGCAATGAAAAAAATCGGAACGTGGAACATTACTGCCGATCAATTATGGGTCAAAGTAAGTTCAATGAAAAGAGCAAGTCATGTTATGCTTGCCGGAGATTGTTCCCCTTCCGGATATCAAATTGATCCGGCAAATTCCAACAGTGACGAACCCGGTCCGGAGGGTTCCCGTTTTTTGAGACACGGCGGCGTGATCAATGCCGTTTTTGTTGATGGTCATGCAGAAACTCTGCCGTTGGCACTTATGCCGGGCGGGTGGGATGGCGAGAGCCGCAAACTGAAACCGTATTTTTAAAGGAACGCTGTATTAAACGTAAGAATACCAAATAAATAAAACACAAAGGAAGAATGATGAGCAAAAAAATTTTACTGTTATCGGTTTTTCTGATGACTGCTGCTGTTTCCGGTGTTCCGGTTCCCGGTTATCTTGTTACGGGGGAAAAACCTTCCCGGCTTGAAGTTCGTGCCGAGAGCGAGCTGCAGCTTTTCTGGCAGAAGATTTTCGGCAGAAAACTTATTAAAATATCAGAGCAGCAGAGCAGGGGAAAATCTGTTGTATATCTGGGTAGAACAAAATATGCTGAGCAAAATAAAATCAACTGCTCAAAATTGGACGAGGAAGAATGGGTTTTAAAAACCTCGGGAGATGACTTGATTATTGCGGGCGGACGTCCTGCCGGAGTTCTTTACGGCGTCTATGAGATGTTGGAGCAGTTGGGCGTGGAGTTTCTTGCTTTTGACGAAACCTTGATACCGGCACCTTGCAGAAAATTTCCTGTATTTAATGAAAAACGTAAACCGGCTTTTGTCGGGCGGGTTATTTTTGACAGTATCCCTGATGTAATGCAGCGGACAGGACACAAATATTCCGTATGGGCAACACCTGAAGTCATAGAAAGTTATAAACTTTGGGTTTTACGCCGCAGAATCAACGGCAACAACTGCAAAAGTGTTTATCCTTATTATGTCGGACGGGTTTTCAATCTCTGTCATTGGCCGGAATGGCATACAATGAGTCTCTATGTGAATCCGAAGCTTTATGACAGTCATCCGGAGTATTTTGCGATGAATTCTTCAGGTGAACGGGTTCGCCCCGGTTCCTTTACCATGCGCGGAGACATTTGCATGAGCAATCCGGAGGTGCGCAGACACGCCTTGAATTCACTGCGGCAAATGATTAAAAAAGATCGTTCCCGCAGGGGACCTGATGAATGGTCTACAGTTTACGATGTCACCCGTTTGGATGCTTCTCCTTATTTCTGTCAATGTGAAAATTGCCGGAAAATTGCTGCGTATGATGGTTCGGATACCGGGTTGTATGTGGATTTTGCAAATTACATAGCAAAAAATATCCGTAAAGAATATCCGGATATCATTATCCGTATTCAGGCTCATGCGACAGGAGGCAGAAAACCGCCCCGGAAGATTATTCCAGAGAAAAACATTTTATTCCGTCTGTGTGATACTTTTACGACCCGTGATCCTTTCCGTCCTATCGAAAAGGTCCGTGATCCGGAAGCTCTCCAGTATTTCCGGGATTGGACAAAATTCGGTACGCCCCATGTTAAAATGTGCTGGGACTATTGGAATTTAAGTGGCGTTTATTTTGATCCGCCGCGAATTGAAACGGTGTTTGATGCTTTAAAACCTGATTTTAAATATTTTCTGCGTCATGGTATAAATGCTCTTTTTATTGAGGCTGAAATCGATGGTCACAAGCCTCAGAACTTTATGATGCTCAACTATTATGTGGCAGGAAAACTTCTTGTGGATCCTGATAAGGACCCTGAGAAATCTGCTCAAATATTCATTGAGAATTATTACGGGAAAACTGCTGCCCCCATTATGTATAAATACTTCAAACTTATCCGTGAAGGCGTTGCGAAAGATCCGCAGAAAGCTTCGACGCACATTGTTGGAGAGTGGCAGTTTGCAACGGCTGATTTTATGCTCTCCATGTACAACGATTTCAAAGCTGCCGCTGCAGCCACCGGAGACAGCCGCAGAAAACAACGTATCAACAGTGAATTGATTACTCCAATCTGGGCGGTATTGGCGCGCTGGCCCAACTTTGAAGAGAAGTTTACAAAAGCCGGAATCAACAGGAAACAGTTGATTCGCGAGTGTAAAACACTTGTCCGGAACAATATTCGCCGTTATGCCTGCGAGAAGCCTGAAAAGTCTGATAAATTATTTGAACAGAAATTTAAAGAGATTGAAATTCTGCCGGTTGTTCCCCGGGAATTCAGTCATATTTCCAGACATAATATCCGCATTGCCAATCATAGTTATTTCAGACCGGATAAATCTTTGAACTGTTCTATTGTCAGGGATCCTGAGTCCATTCAGGGATTGGTGCTTAAATCTGCAAGTAAGAATCCTGCAAGTCACGGCGTCAACAAAGTCATGCCGGGAAAATATCGTTTCCGGACAACAGCGTTTCATATGGCAAGCAACAAAAAAAGAATCAGTTTGTTTCTCAAAAAAGTTCCGGAAGATGAAAAATACCATTGGTATCGTATCCCGGGAAAGATCGTTCTGGGAATACGCTCTAATTTTTGGGGACACGGCTGGGGTATCAATGCCAGAACCAACACCTGGTATACTTTGACTTACGGTGATGATAAGGATAATACCTGGGAGCAAATCTGGTTCCGGGCTAAATTCACAGGGCCTGCCTACGTCAAAGGGTCAACCAAAGAAAATGCGATTTATATTGATACAGTTGTCGCTGTCAGATCAGACGGCATAAAAGTTGATCTATAGAGAAAATATGCTCTCTTTTGATTGACTGCTGAAACAAAAGGGTTCATTGACGGTTTTGTGACAGAAATACGCAAAAAAAGAGTTTTCAATGGACCCGATGGACCATGTGGACGACTTTTCTTTTTGGGCAGTAATGCAGAAAAGTCCATTTTTGTCCACCTGGTCCACTTTGTCCATTAAATGCCGGTTGATTTCTACCATACACACCCAGAGCAGATGACTGATAAGACAGGCTTACTGCTTCAGCGCGTGTAAGTGCCGAAGATGGGAAATATGCGCGCAGAAAATTTTTATATTGTTCAGCGTATCAATGAAATAATGTGTTTTAAATCCTGTTTTGTGCAAAAAATTTGCATTTCAGGTTGATTGCATTTATATTATATGATAAAAGATCGTATCAACCGGATTTATTTTTCATGAAAAACACCGTCACAGCTGTTCAGATAGCCCGGATGGCAGGGGTGAGTCCTGCAACGGTATCCCGGGCGTTGAATCCGGAACAGGCGTGGCGTATCAGCCGGGAGAAACGTCAGGAGATCCGTCTTCTGGCAGAAAGTTGCGGATTCAAATCACGCAGCGCCCGCAAGGCAGGGAGTTATTTAAAAACTTACAGAGTGGCATTCCTGCTGGGGAGAATGCAGCACGATCTGGTGTCAGGCGGTAATGTTTTCGTGCATAAGATGTGCGATATCCTGCAGAGCAACGGTTATATCCTTGAGTTGATCCGGGTGGATTTTTCGCCTGAAAATCTCGTCGCAAATGTCCGTAACATGCTCAAATCCGGAGAGGCAGATGTTTATGTTATCGGCGGCGGGCTGATGCGGGGACAATCTCTGGAATTGCTGCACAAACTCAGTCCGCGTCTGATTCTGCTGTTGAATTCAAGCATGCAGCTTCCGTTTCCTGATTTTCACTGGCTTTCGTATTTTGGCAGAGATGCTCAGGATTCTTACCGGCAGGCTCTTATGACCATACCGGAAAAATATTGGAAAAAAACTGTTTATTTCGGCAACAACAACAATTCCACGCGGGTCAAGATTGCTGATATCAAAAAAAATGCGGCAGCTCTCGGTATGGATCTGGGAGAATTCCCGGTTTGTCTTTTCGGTGACGGTTCTCTGATTTACCCTGATGATGCTTATCGCGTTGCACACCTTTTTCTGCAGGATCATTTTGAGGAATTAGAGAAATTTCATAATTTTTTCTGCAGCGGACGTTCTGCAATGGCACTTTATGATGAATTGGTCCGGCGCGGCAGAACACCCGGAAAAGATTTTTCCATTTACTCAATGGGGACAACAAGTCAGCTTGTGCCGCCGCTGCACAAAGGAGTCAACTGGCTTTACCGCAATCTGGATAGAGAAGCAGAAATGCTCTGTGAACAGATTTTACAGTTGACAGAAGATCCAACTCCTCAGCATCGATGCTGCAAATGGAATTTTATTCCCGCCGATTACGGAGAATTGGTCACGGGGGATTGATTGAGCAAAAAAAACAAGATGTTCTTTTTATATAAACTTTTAAAACCCAAAAAACAGGAGGGAAAAATGAATCACTCAGAATTGAAGAACAGGAAGGGGGAGCGTGACTGTCCGGAGCCTGCCCATGGGCAGGTGAAGCAGTACTGCTTCACCTTAATAGAACTCCTCGTTGTCATTGCCATAATCGCAATATTGGCTGCGATGCTGATGCCCGCATTGAGTAAGGCGCGCGAGCGCGGAAAACTTATTTCCTGTGCCAATAATATCAAACAGCTGGGTTCTGCCTGTCAGCAGTATGCTCTGACCTATGAAGACTACTTTCCCGCCTACTGGACCGGGGATTACTATTACGGCGGCACTTTTGCCAAAGGACAGTACGGCTGGCACTGGATATATACGATGATGGCATCCGGATTCATCAAATCCCAAAAAGTTGACAAAGGCGGTATTTTGCGTTGTCCCGCAGAAGTTAATTTGAATACCTATACTCATTACGGTCTGAATACAGGAATGGCTACCAATGGAAAAAATACCACAAGTAATTTGATCCAGATGTATAAATGGCGGTGTGCGTTTGTCGGCAGCGATGTCCGCTGGTTCAAGTGGAGTTCTGTAAAAAGACCCTCTTTTGTGATGATTGCCGGAGACAGTACGGGATATCATATCTCGCCGAGTAACTCCGGTAACGGTGCGGGCGGTGTCGGTCCTGTCGGCTCAAACTTCATCCGTCACGGCGGCGTGATCAATGCCGTCTTTATTGACGGTCATGTTGAGGCACTTCCCCTCGGACTTATGCCCGGGACCTGGACTGATGCCGGGAGAAAAACCAAGCCTTATCTCTGATATAGTATTTCCTTTCTCAAACGGGACTGTTGCAGATATCCAAGTTTTGCAACAGTCTTTTTTTATTGCAATGTTTTTTATTGCATTAGATATTTTGTTTTAAATTGTTGTTTTGCAGTTGGTTGCGTGTGCATTTTGTTTTTTTATGCAAGAATGATTGCATTTTTCGGGATTTTGGAGTATAATATCTTCTGACAAAAGATTTATTTATTGAAAATTCAACAGGGACTCCCAAATATGGAAAAGAAAAATTTTACAGTCAGACGTTCTTTATCCGGCAAATTTTCATTAAAGTGCAGTTTTTTTACTCTCATAGAACTGCTGGTTGTTATTGCAATCATTGCAATATTGGCTGCGATGCTGTTGCCCGCATTGCAGAAAGCGCGTGATCGGGGCAAACTTATTTCCTGCGCCAACAATATCAAACAGTTGGGATCAACGTGCCAGCAGTATGCTTTGGCTTACGATGACTTTTTTCCGGCGTATTGGACATCCGACTATTACTACGGCGGGTCTTTTCAAAAGGGAGAATACGGATGGTCGTGGGTGCTGAACCTTATTGCAAGCGGTTTTATTCCTTCAAAGACCGTTAATAAGGGGGGACCTTTTTATTGTCCGGCGGCAACTGGTGAACACAGCCGTTCCAAATATATCCATTACGGATTGAATCTCGGCTTGGATGCCAACGGCAGGGCAAGCAGTAAAGTTGTCAAGACTTATAATTGGAATATCGTAAAAGTCGGCAGCCGTGCGTTGTGGTTTAAATGGACAACGGTCAGGCGTCCCTCTTTTGTCATGCTTGCCGGAGATTGGAAATGCAATATTGAAAACTCTGCCGGATATTGGATTGATCCCGTTTCATCAGGATACGGAGAGGGCGGTATCGGACCGGCAGGATCTGATTTTATCCGTCACAGTGGTGTCATCAATGCCATTTTTATCGACGGTCACGTTGAAGCGCTGCCCGTGGGACTTATGCCCGGTCCCTGGGACGATCCCGGAAGAAAAACCAAACCTTATCTTTAATAAAAGGAAATATTTATGTTGAAAAAAGTTTTGTTTTTTGCGTTATTACCGCTGCTGTTGTCAGCAGCAATGCCTGAAAAGCCTTTTGTTCTTGCCCGGAACGGCAAGGCAGCGTGTCAGATTGTGTTGTCTGAAAAAGCCAATAAATTTGACAAAATGGCGGCAAAGGATCTGCAGTCTTATCTTGGCAAAATCACCGGCGCAAAATTTAATATCGTCAGCGAAAAGCGGGCAAAGGGAAACGCCGTCTATGTTGGAAATACCTCTGCCGGAAAAAAGTATGCACCCTTTAAAGATGAAGAGTGGTGTATCTCTTCTCCGGACGGCAAAAAACTTATTTTGACCGGCGGTGCGCGTATCGGCGGATTTTATGCCGTCTGGGATTTTCTCAATGAACTTGGGTGCTATGCTTTGACTTTTGATCAGGATGCCATCCCCTCTGACAAAAATCTTACCTGGAACGGTAAATTCATCCGCCGTAAACCCGCTTTTAACGGACGTTTGATTTTTGACGGATTTCCGCATCAGCAGTCCCGGGTGAAAACGCCCGCTGCCATCGGTGAAAAGTACCGCATGTGGGTTTTGCGCAGCAGAATCAACGGAGAACAGAGCAAGAAACGTATTCCCTCTTATTACACTTACAGCAGCTTCAATTTGATGCAGAGTTACCCTTATCACTCATTGAGCTTGTATGTGCCGCCTGAAAAATATTTCAAAACTCATCCTGAATATTTTTCAATGAACGAGTTCGGCAAACGTTTCAAACCTGAAAGTTTTGCTATCGGCGGCGGACTTTGCGAATCCAATCCCGAAGTGGTCAAAGTGGTTTTGCAGTCTTTGCGCGAGATGATCAAAGAACACCGTGCCAAGTATCCCAAAGAAGAGTGGGGCTTTGTCTATGATATCAGCCGTCTTGACCGGATGCCCTACATCTGCCGCTGCCCTGAGTGTGTGAAAATCATCAAAGAAGAGGGTTCTGAAAGCGGACTGCATTTCCGTTTTATCAACACCATTTCGCGTGAAATCCGGAAAGAATATCCGGATATCATTATCCGTACCAACGGCAAATACGGCACCAATCCGCCGCCGACCAAAACGAAACTTGATCCTGAAGTTTTGATGCAGATATCTGACAAGTTTACTGTCAGTGACCCGTTCCGTCCGTTGTCGCACCCCATCAATGCCGCTGCAAAAGCCGAACTTGAAAAATGGTTCAAGGTATCAAAACGTCTTGCGTTGTGGGATTATTGGAATCTGGGCGGTGGAACTTATTTCCAGCCGCCGCGTGTGGAAACTGTCATTGACGCTTTGCAGAGCGACTTCAAGTATTTTGTCAAATCCGGTGTAACTGAATTGTTTATTGAAATCAGCAGAGATCACCATTCTCCGCAGAACTTCATCGACTGTGCTTATTTTGTCGGCAATCAGCTGATGGTCAATCCCGATCAGGATGTTGAAAAGTTGATAAAGGTTTATTTCAAACACTATTACGGGCCGGCTGCGCCTGCGCTTCTTAAATGGTTCAATGAGATCCGTGCAGGCGTTAAAACTCAGCCGACAAGACAGCCCTCCATGGGGGCGGGAAACTGGAATTATGCCACGATTCCTTTCCTTTTCAATGCTTACAAAATGCTCAAGGAGCAGGCTGAAAAACTGCCTGAAACAAGCGTTTACCGCAAAAGAGTTGAATTTGAACGCACGACTGTCATCTGGTCGATCCTTTCACAGCGCGCCTCTTTTGAAAAGGTCTTCAAACGCAACGGAATGGATATCAATGATCTGGTTGCCGAGTGCCGCGCTCTTGCAAAGAAACATATCCGCCGCTGGGGCGGAGATAAATTCAAGAAGATCGACGAGGCATTTGAAAAACGTTTTCTTGCCTGCACCTACAATCTGAAAAAGCCTGAGAAATTCAAAGATGTGCCGGATGAAAAATTCCGTATGATCGCTTTTCCGCACTTCCGCAATGTCAGAGTTTTTCAGACGGTGATAACAGATGATCCTGATTCCATTCAGGGCAGGGCTGCAAAGTCCGGACATCCCAATCCCGCTTATCACGGCGTGGATATCCGTATGCCGGGAAAACACAATTTCCGTTCCACATTCTTCCAGCTCAACAGCCGCGGCAATTCCGTGCAGGTGCGTTTGAAAAAGGTTCCGCAGGACGAAAAGTATCACTGGTTCCAGCTGCGCAACAGAAAGAATCCCAAAATCGAATTGCAGCCTAAAGCCACATTCTGGGGACACGGTTGGGCGATTCAGGCAAAAGCCGATCATCTTTACATGCTTACCGACGGTACAGCCGCCGATAACGTGTGGGATGAAGTCTGGGTTTCCGCTAAATTCACAGGACCTGCTTATGTCCCCGGTTCAAAGAAAGAAAACGCCATCTGGGTTGATATGATGGTGCTGGTCCGACGCTGAGCCATGGAGCAAATGATGCTGAAAAAAATCCTTATTTTAACTGTACTGCCTCTGATCGTTTCAGGGGCAGTTGTCCATAAGCCTTTTGAGATCGCTGAAAACGGCAAGGCAAAGTGCGTGATCGCGCTGTCAGAAAATGCGAATAAATTCGACAAATTTGCTGCCGCTGATTTACAGGAATATCTGGGGAAAATAACCGGCGCAACGTTTGAGATCGTCAGCGAGAAACAGGTCGGCGGAAACGCAATTTATGTCGGAGAAACGCTTCCTGCAAAGAAATTTCAGCCGTTCAAAGATGAAGAGTGGTGCATCTCTTCTGCGGATGGAAAACAGCTCATTTTGACCGGCGGCAAACGCATCGGCGGCTTTTATGCCGTCTGGGATTTTCTCAATGAATTGGGATGTTACGCTTTAACTTATGAGCAGGATGCTGTTCCTGTGAATAAAAATTTAACTTACAGCGGTAAATTCATCCGCCGCAAACCTGCCTTTGCCGGACGTTTGATTTATGATGCTTTTCCATTTGAGCAGGCAAGAGTCAAGGCACCGCCGCAGGTGGGTGACAGATACCGGATGTGGGTGCTCCGGAGCCGCATCAACGGAACGCAGAGCAAAACGCGTGCGGTATCGCATTACACTTACGGCAGTTTCAATCTGGCGCAGTCCTACCCGTACCACTCATACAGCGTGTATATTCCGGCGGAAAAATATTTCAAGACGCATCCGGAATACTTTTCAATGAATGAGTTCGGCAAGCGTTTCAAACCGGATAATTTTTCGCAGGGCGGCGGTTTGTGCGAATCCAATCCCGAAGTGGTCAATGTGATTCTGCAGAGACTGCGCGAAATGATAAAACAGCATCGGGCGGAACGCCCGAAAGAGGAATGGTGCTTTGTTTACGATATCAGCCGTCTTGACCGGATGCCCTACATTTGCCGCTGTCCTGAGTGTGTCAAAGTCATCAAAGCTGAGGGTACGGAGGTCGGACTTCACTTTCAGTTCATCAATGCCATTGCGCGTGAAATCAGACAAGAGTATCCGGATATCATCATCCGCACCAACTGCAAATACGGCAATAATCCGCCGCCGGAAAAGACGAAACTTGAGCCGAATGTGCTGCTTTCTGTTTCAGATAAGTTTACGGTGAGTGACCCGTTCCGTCCGCTTTCTCATCCGATCAATGTCCAGAGTAAAACGGTACTGGAGTCATTTTTCAAAGTGAGCAAAAGGCTTGCGGTCTGGGATTACTGGAATCTCGGCGGCGCGACATACTTTAATCCGCCCCGGGTGGAGACGGTGATCGATGCCTTGCAAAGTGACTTCAAATACTTTGTGAGCAAGGGTGTGTCCGACCTGTTTATTGAAATCAGCCGGGACAGTCATTCTCCGCAGAACTTTATTGATTGCGCTTATTTTGTCGGTAATCAGCTGATGGTCGATCCCGATCAGGATGTGGAGAAACTGATCGGTATCTTTTTTGAACACTATTACGGACCTGCGGCTCCGGCTCTGCGGAAGTGGTTTGACCGGATCCGTGCGGGAGTTAAAACTCATCCGGGACGGCAGGCTTCACATGGAGCAAGCAACTGGAGTTATGCGACGGTTCCATTCCTTTATGATGCCTATATGATGCTCAAAGAACAGGCGGAAGCGCTGCCCGAAGAGAGCGTCTGCCGCAAGCGGGTGGAGTTTGAACGCATTACGGTCATCTGGTCAATGCTGGCGCAAAGGGCGTCATTTGAAAAGACATTCAAACGCGATGGAAAAAATGTAAAGGATTTGGTGGATGAGTGCCGGAAACTGGTTTATAAACACATCCGCCGATTCGGAGGAACTGATTGCAGAAAGATCGACAAGCGCTTTGAACAGCGTTTTCTGCCCTGCACATTCAATCTCCAAAAGCCTGAAAAGTTTAATGATGTTCCGGACGAAAAATTCAGGATGCTGGCATTTCCTCACTTCAAAGATTTGCGGACGATGCAGTCGCAGGTGACTGCGGATACTGATTCAATACAGGGGCGTGCTTTGAAATCGGCGCGCAAAGATTCCAAGTACCACGGCGTGGATATCCGACTTCCGGGAAAGAACAATTACCGTTCAACATACTTTGAGTTGTCGAGCATGGGCAATGCAGCAAAATTACGGCTGAAAAAAGTGCATCAGGATGAGAAATACCACTGGTATAAAATGTCCTGCAAAAAATTTGAGATGCGGCATAAGGCGACTTTCTGGGGACACGGCTGGGCGATTCAGGCAAAAGCCGATCATCTTTACATGCTTACCGACGGTACAGCCACCGACAACGTGTGGGATGAAGTCTGGGTTTCCGCTAAATTCACAGGACCTGCTTATGTCCCCGGTTCAAAGAAAGAAAACGCCGTCTGGGTTGATATGATGGTGTTGGTGAGAAGATAAATAACACTGCACAAAATGCGCCGTTTTCTCCGGAAAAAAAGAGAACGGCGCATTTTTTTGCAGAATTTTTTATTTTGCACAAAAACTGTCTCTTGCCTGTGAAACAAGCAGATAACTGTTGGTTAAGATGGTATCCATACCCATTGAGAGCAGTTCTTTTGCTTTTGCGGGATCATCAGTGTAGAAGTAGTTGCACAAAATATTGTTTTCGTGGGCTTTATCAATCATTTGCTGATTGTAGTATTCCATATAGAGCTGAACTTTTCTGCAGTTGTAACGGATGGCTCGTTCAACGATATCCCACGGGGCATCATCTTCAAACGCCATGCAGCGGGTTATTTCGGGCGCAACTTCGAGGGCGGCTTCATGAACAGAAGAGTCTCCCATGAAATAGGCGTGTTCAGCGCAATCGTAAGCGTGGAGCAGTTGTGCGATTTTGCGGATGAACGGACGGGAAAAGTGTTCTCCGGCAACGGACTTTATATGCACATTCATCACGGTCAAACGGGCAAAGTGCTGTAAAATTTCTTCAAAAGTGACAACTTTGAGTCCTGCAAGGGATTCGTGACACTTTGAGCCGAAGTCAAGTTTCAATAGTTCCGCATAGGTTTTGTCGCGGACAAATCCTGTACCGTTTGATACGCGGTCAAGTTTTGAATCGTGGATGGCAACGGGAATACCGTCGCGGGTTTCCCAGAGGTCAAATTCAATTTCATCTGCGCCGAGGGCAATCGCCGCGCCGAAAGCGGGGAGCGTATTTTCCGGCAGCTGCGTATGGAATCCCCGGTGGGCGCAGACACGCGGATACGTCATGCGGTTGTCGTCCAGACGGACAAAAGGACCGGCAGGACGGTACGCCCAGGGGGTACGTCCCTGATCGATGAATTTATCATTCAAAATCATACTGCCGCCGAAACTGTTGCTCCGCATATATTTCCATTTGGGGTCCGGAATATCGTAAATGAGTTTGCCGGTTCTGCTTTCCATATCGGCGAGGATTTTTCCTGCGGGGTCAACGACAAGAGAGGTGCCGCCCGCGGAGGTGTTTTCTCCCATGCTGTAAGAGGCGCGCAAGACAAAGGCATTGGTGCGGAAAGCCAGCATTCTGTTGAGCAGACGCAAATTATCAAAAGTTTCAGCTCTCTGCATGGCTGAAACCAGAACCATATCAACCTGCTGCGCGGCAAGATATTCAATATATTCATTGAAATACGCATCGTAACAGATGACAAAACCGAATTTGAGACCGTTGACTTCCACAACTGTCGGAGTGCGGGGCAACAGGGCATAGGAGTTATCCACTTTGTGATCGCGCGGTTCACTTAAAACCAGCTGCTGTTTCCAGTATTCTCCGGCAACTTCACCTGAGGGCAGAAAGACGCGCGAGGTATTGCGTTCGCAGTTTTTTGCGCGGGCACTGTAACTTAATACCACAATTGCATTGCAGCGTCGTGCGGCGGAGACGGCGGCATCTTCAAGTTTCTGCCGCCACTTGTCAGCAAAGGCAAGAGCCTGTTCCGGCGGGATTGTTCCGGGGGTGTTGGAATACTCCGGCGTTAAAATCAAATCCAGACTTTCATCACAGGAATCAAGTTCATTGATGATAAATTCAACAGTTTTTTCCGCCAGTTCCGGGGTGTGACCGTAGGGCGGCTGAATGGCACATACTTTCATGATTTTCTCCGTATTCTGCTTTATTTTTATTATAAGATACAACAGAAGAGCAAAAAAAGCAACAGGCGTACTTGAAAAAAAACGGCGGGGGATTATAGTAAACGCAAACACAAATTTGAAATATAAGGAAAGTATAAAATGTCCGATAAAAAAAGTATCCGTTTCCGTTGTACTGCAACGGGTGACTCGATGATTACCCGCAGACTGCCTGAACGCGGAGAATATGACGGCTTTGCCGAAGTCCGTGATTTCATCATGCAGGGCGATTTCCGTTTCGGAAACCTTGAAACGACAGTTCATAATTTTGAATCCTGCGGCGGTGCCCGCAGCGGCGGCAGCTGGCTCTGTTCGCCTCCGGGAGTGCTGGACGATCTGCGGAATTTCGGTATGAATATCCTCAGCACTGCCAACAATCACGCACTGGATTACTCCTATGACGGATTGGAAAAAACGCTTCAGTATATTGAAAAAGCGGGCTTCCCCTTTTCCGGCACCGGCAGAAATCTCTCTGATGCCTCAAAACCAGCTTACATTGATACGCAGTCCGGACGTTATGCGTTGATTGGTTGTACCACAAGTTTCAATCCTGAAAATATGGCGGGAATGCAGACCGGGAATCTTCCCGGCCGTCCCGGTGTCAACGGAATCAACGTCAATAAAAAATATCTTCTGCCCCGTGAGGACTTGAAGCAGATCAAACGCATTGCCGATGCGCTTGGAATCAACTGCAAAGACAATATCATCCGCGGCGAGGGATATCTTCCCCCGCTTAAAGAGAGCGAACAGCCTTTCGGTGCGCTGATGTTTGAAGAGGGGGAAAAGGCTGAGATCATTTCCACAGTCAGTCCCGTTGATATGAAACGCATTACTGATGCAATTGCCGAGGCACGTTTCATGGCGGATTATGTGGTCGTTGCCATGCATACGCACGAACTTCACGGCACAGCCAAAGAGACGGTGGATCCGGCTTCAATCGCTTTCTGCCGTGCCTGCGTGGATGCCGGAGCCGATGCTGTTATCGGAACCGGTCCGCACCTGCTGCGCCCGATGGAAATTTACAACGGTAAACCGATTTTTTACTGCCTGGGCGACTTCATCACGCAGCTTGAGACCATTCAGCGCGCGCCGGACGGCATGTTTGCCAAACAGAAACTCAACGGCAATGAAAGATTGGATGTGCTTTTCAACACCCGTTCCGACAACGGTAAAAAGGGGTTGAGTTATGATCCTGTGATGTATGAATCCGTCATTCCCTACTGGGAAGTTGAAGACGGCAAACTGGTCAAAATGATTTTTATGCCGATTGAAGAGAACTTTGCACTTCCCCGTTCACGCGGCGGCTGGCCCAAAAAGGATACGCAGAGCGGTATCATGGAGCGTTTTGCCCAAATGTGCAAACCCTGGGGCGTAAATATCGTCATTGAAAACGGTATCGGTGTCGTTCAGTTGTAAAAACAGTTTTGCAATCTGGGCTGCTGCAAAAAAATATTTTGCCGCAGCCTTTTTTACGGATAAGTACGGATAAGTACGGAGAATATTTGAGCAATACGCAGTCTCTGCAGGAGCCGGAAAACACTCAACAAAATACGCCGCTTTTTTTGAAAAGAGGAGAGGGGTTCGGGGAGAGGAGAAAAACTTTTTTTCTCGTGAAAAAAAGTTTTTCTCCTCTCCCCGACTCCCATCTGCTTCTTATCAGGAACGGATGAAGCCGATCATGCGGTCGAGTTCCTGACGGGTATCGGAGAGTTCTTCGACGGAGGAGTAGGTTCTGCCGTCTGAGACGGTTTTCTTAACGAGAAAATGTTTATCCGCCTGAGAGGCGACTTGCGGCAGATGCGAGATAGAGAGTATCTGCCGTTTTTTGCTGAGAAGTTTCAGTGCGCTGCCGACTTTGTTGGCGGTTTCGCCGCCGATATTCATATCAATTTCATCAAAAATGACGGTGGGAACGGCATCGGAATCAGCGAGAACGACTTTAAAGGCGAGCATGATGCGTGAAAGTTCTCCGCTGCTGGCGATTTTGCGCAGGGGACGGAGAGCTTCGCCGGGGTTGGCTGAAAAATTAAGTTCAAAGTGATCGCATCCTGTGGAAGAATTTTCTGTTTCCGAAAACTCCGGAACGATTCTTGCGTTGGCAAAACCGATCATATCAAGACGTGAAAGCAATTCTTTTGCGAGCGCATCGGCACAGGCTTTGCGGTGTTTTGAAAGCGTGCGGCAGATTTCGTTCTGCTGATTCAAAAGTTCCTGACGGCGTTTGACAAATTCTCCGCGTTTGACGGAAGCGCGTTTGAAGTCATCCAGACGGACCTTTGCGCGTTCAAGCGTTTCAAGCAGCAGTTCAATAGAGGGCGCATAACGGCGCTTGAGCGTGTGCAGTTCAGCCATGCGTTCTTCAAGGGCGGCAAACTCCGCAGGATCAAGTTCAATGTGATCTGCCAATGCGGTGACTTCGCGGGCTAAATCGGAGGCAAGCTCTTGCATTTCAACACACTTTGATACCAGAGGAGAAATGGATTTTTCATCAAACTTTTCAAGGTCTGAAAGCTGACGGCAGATTGCGCCCAACTGGTCGGCAATGGAGTTTTCTCCGTCATAAAGACGGGCAGAAAGTTCTCCGGCGGCGGAAAGTATCTGCTGAGAGTTTGATGCAAGACTGTGCTTTGCCGCCAACTCTTCATCTTCACCGGGGGCGGGATTGACACGCTCGATTTCTTCAACGATCAAACTCAAATGATCTGCTTCGGATTCATCGGGCAGGGTGCTTTCAAAGGATTTTATCTCCTGCTCCAACTCAGCCAGAGCGCGTGCGGCAGAGGCGCATTGAGCGCGTTCAGCCAGCAGATTGCCGTAACGGTCAAGCAGTTCAAGCTGACGGGAGGTCTGGAGCAGAGAGAGCTGTTCTCCTGCGCGGTGACGGTCTATCAGAAGACTGCCGGTATCCGATAAAAGTTTTGCCGAGACAGGCGTGTCATTGATGTAATTTCTGGTGGAAGACTGGGTGATGACCCTGCGGACACAAAGTTCTCCTGAATTGATATCAAAGGGAATGTCCGCCGGAGAGAGCAATTTATCAACTTCATCTGCCAGATATTCCGGAACGGAAAAACAGCCGGAAACTTCTGCTTTTGCACAACCGTTGCGGATGGCACCCCGGTCGGCACGTCCGCCGAGGAGCAGATCAACGGCGCCCAGAAGAATGGATTTGCCCGCGCCGGATTCTCCGGTAAAAACATTGAACCCCTGAGCAAATTCCAACTCCGAGGATTCAATTAAAGCATAATTTTTGATTTTGATAAAATTAAGCATTGTTTTGAGTAATCCGTTTGACCAGCTGATAGACAGCTCTTGCGGCGGCGCGCTGACGTATGGCTTCACGTCCGCCGCGCAGATTGAGTTTGAGAACAGTGGTTTTCCCGCAACAGAAACAGCCGATGTAGACCAGTCCCACGGGTTTTTCAGGTGTGCCGCCGTCGGGACCGGCGATGCCGGTGGTGGAAATGGCGCAGTCACAGCCCAGAACTTTTGCCGCATTTTCAGCCATTAAAGCGGCAGTTTCCTCACTTACAGCACCAAAGTTTTCAAGAATATCCTGCGGAACGTTGAGGACATTCTGCTTGACGCTGTTGGCATAAGAAACGATTGTTCCGTTGTAAACGCTTGAAACGCCGGGCAAATCGGTAAAAATCTTGCCGATCAGTCCGCCGGTACAGGATTCAGCCGTACCGAAAGAGAGGTTTCTTTCTTTTAAAAGAGATACTGTATAGGCGTAAAGATCCGTAACTCCCGGGGGGAGGGCGTCTTCACCCGCTGCCTGATGGGCGCGGGAAATACCGGTTTCAACCGCTTCAGGATCAGAACTTTCAAGAAAGATTTTTGTTCCCTCCGGAACGGCGGTGTAAGCTATTTCAACGGGAAGATCTTTCAATACCGGTTCAACTTGTTTTGCAAGCGTGGATTCACCCACGGTTGCTGCAAGAAAACCTTTGGTGTAACGGCGTTGGTCTTCAATAGTCAACAACTCCGGCACCAGATAATTTTCCATCATGGGGACAAATTCTGTCGGCGGTCCCGGCAGCAGATAGATGTGCCGCAGTTTGTGGGCGTAGACACTTGAAAACGCAAGTCCCGAAGCGGAGCCGACAGGATTGGGCAGAATGTGTCCGCCAACGGGGACACGCGCCTGACGCAGCTGGTTTTTGGGGCAGTGTCCGGTATGGAGACGATGCCAGAAATCCGTTACTTTTTTTGCCAGTTCAGGGGATTCTTCAAGATCGCAGCCGAAAAATTCAGCCGCCACGTCAAGGGTGATATCGTCAAGAGTGGGACCCAGTCCGCCGCAGAGGACGATGACATCACAGGTTTTGAGGGCAAGCGCAAGGGCATTGCCGATCTCGTGACGGCGGTCACCCACACAGATTTCCAGATCAAGCAGCAGACCGGACGCAACCAGTGTTGCGCCCAGTTTTGCCAGATTGGAGTTGACCGTATACCCTTTGAGCAGTTCCGTACC
This sequence comes from Lentisphaerota bacterium, assembly GCA_015061725.1. Taxonomy (GTDB): domain Bacteria; phylum Verrucomicrobiota; class Lentisphaeria; order Victivallales; family Victivallaceae; genus UBA1784. The sequence goes on along the minus strand of SUVX01000039.1, from coordinate 13,553 downwards.
GGTACAAACGGCTGCGATATTCATTATTTTGCTCTTTCTCTTCCGGCGATCTTTTTGACGATTTCGGCAAAAGCTTTTCCGGTTGCGGTTTTGGCGTGGTAATGGATGAACGGAGTTCCGGCATCTCCGTCGCCGCAGATGACAGGATCGATCGGAATTTTACCCAGAAGTTCAACGCCGTACTGCTGCGCCAACTGTTCACCTGCGCCGGAGGAGAAGATGTTGGTGATTTCTCCGCAATGGGGACAGGCGAAACCGCTCATGTTTTCGATGATACCGGCAACGGGCATTTCAAGCTGACAGCAGAAGTTGAGGGACTTTGAAACGTCCACAGCGGCAACCTGCTGCGGAGAGGTGACGATGACGGCACCTGCCTCTTCGCCGAGCAGCTGGCAGATGGTCAGGGGTTCGTCACCGGTTCCCGGAGGCGCATCGACGATCAGGTAGTCAAGTTCGCCCCAGATTACATCGGTAATGAACTGCTTGATGACGCCCATCTTGACCGGTCCGCGCCAGACGACGGCTTCGTCGGGGTTGCGGAGCAGGAAACCGACGGACATGACTTTCAAACTGCCGAATTCAATCGGGAACATTCTGCCGTTTTCATCAGCCAGAGGTGCTTCATCTTCAAGTTTGAGCATCTTGGGAACACTCGGTCCGTGCAGGTCGATATCCAGAAGACCGACAGAGTAACCGTCCATTGCCAGAGCCATGGCAAGGTTGACCGCGACGGTACTTTTGCCGACGCCGCCTTTGCCGGACATGACGACCAGTTTATTTTTGATTTTTGCAAGACTGTTTTTTACGATGATGGCATCCAGCGCTCCTGCGGAGGGGTTGCCGCCTTTTTTTGCTTCTTCAGCCATGATATAAGACTCCTTGAAGTTATCTTCAAAATGATTGGATTGTTCAGTTATATAACATACCATAATTCCGCAATAATTCAACCGATTGATAAAAAAATAGCGGATTGATGTGAAGTTCAGTTTTAAAAAACAGTTTGAGGGTGTATATTATCCGATGTAAAGGAGTTTTTTATGGCAAATTCAATGGTTTATACACTGACGGCTGAACAGGCGGCACAGTTGAAAGATATTCTTGAACGGCGCGGTTGGGAGATGTCCGTTGTTCCTTATTCCATATTCAAGGCATCGGGCGAAAAGGTCTCCGTCGTTGCCTATGAAAGCGGTAAGCTGGTCGTGCAGGGGAAAAATGCTCAGGACTTTATTGAATTTACGCTTGAACCTGAGATTTTGCATACTTTCGGAACACTTCTTCCGCCGGAACCTTCTGCTGAAGACCTGTCGCCGCACGGCGGCATTGATGAAAGCGGCAAGGGTGACTTTTTCGGACCGTTGGTGATTGCCGGAGTTTGTGTGGATGAGAAAATTGCTTCCGCCCTGCGGCAGATTGGTGTGTGTGACTCCAAACTTGTCACCAGTTCAAAAAAGATTTTTGCTCTGGCAGAAGAAATCCGCAAGGCGGCAGAGGGACACTTTAATATCGTTCTGCTCCGTCCTGAAACTTACAACCGCCTTTACAATAATATCGGCAATCTCAACCGCCTGCTGGCGTGGGGACACGCCCGGACGATCGAAAATCTTTTGGATCTGGTTCCTGATTGTCCCCGTATGCTGTCTGATAAATTCGGTGATGAATCTTTAATCCGCCGTGCGTTAATGGAAAAGGGGCGCAAAATCATACTGGATCAGAAAGTCCGTGCTGAAAGCGACGTTGCCGTAGCCGCCGCAAGTATTCTTGCCCGCGATTATTTTTTGCGCCAGATGAACAAATTGAGCGAAACTCTCGGCGTGGAACTGCCCCGCGGCGGCGGACCTCAGGTGAAAATCATCGGCAGACAACTGCTTGAAAAGCACGGGCCGGGAGTCTTTGAATCCTGTTCCAAACTGCATTTTAAAACTTATACCGAACTGCTGAATGAAACGAGGTAAGATATGTCCCTTGAAATAGAACGCAAATTCCTGCTTGCCAATGACGCCTGGCGCAAAGAGGCCGGAGAGGGCATTTTGCTTGTTCAGGGCTACATTGCCGGAAGCAAAGGAACGCCCGCTGTCCGTGTGCGGATTGCAGGCAATCAGGCGTTTCTGACCATCAAGGGCACCGCTGACGGCATTGTCCGCAGTGAGTTTGAATACCCGATCCCTGTTGAAGATGCCCGCTTTATGATTGATAACTTTTGCGGGGAGCGTGTGGTGGAAAAAAAACGTTATCTCTGCGGCCGCTGGGAAATAGACGAGTATTTCAAAGCCAATCAGGGACTCTTCACCGCTGAAATTGAATTGAACAGCGCAGATGAAAAATTTGAAATTCCCGTTTGGCTCGGAGAGGAAATTTCTGATAAGCCTGAATACACCAACGGCGCATTGAGCCGCAATCCTTACAGCAGTTGGGGGAAAGAATGAGCGGATTGTTTGAATCACAGATACACCGTCCGCTTGCGGACCGCATGAGACCTGAGTCTCTTGAAGATGTCGTCGGTCAGGAGGATCTTCTCGGCGTTGATGCACCTTTGCGGCGGATGTTTGACTCAGGAAGGCTTTCAAGTTTCATTCTCTGGGGACCGCCCGGCTGCGGCAAAACCACGCTGGCCCGCATTATTGCCGGCTGCGGCAATCTGCATTTTACAGCTCTGTCGGCGGTTTTTTCAGGCGTTGCGGATTTGCGCAAAGCCTTTTCAGAAGCGGAATCCCGCCGGAAATACGGCGAGGGAACTCTGCTTTTTATTGATGAAATCCACCGTTTCAACCGTGCTCAGCAGGATGGTTTTCTGCCCTATGTGGAAAACGGAACTGTTGTTCTTGTCGGCGCAACAACAGAAAATCCCTCTTTTGAATTGAACAGCGCGCTTTTGAGCCGCTGTAAAGTCTTTGTGTTGAAACCGTTGAATGAAGCGGCACTTGAAAAATTGATTGCCCGTGCCGAAAAACTGGAAAACAATCCTCTTCCGGTAACGGATGAAGCAAGAAAAACTTTGATTGAACTTGCCGACGGTGACGGCAGATACTTCATCAATCTGCTTGAAACTGTTTATGACCTCGCCCGTCCCGGGGAGATACTGGATTCTGCGGGCGTGCTGAAAGTTGTCCAGAAACGCGCCCCCATGTATGACAAGGACCGTGAGGGACACTACAATCTTATCAGCGCATTGCACAAAAGTCTGCGCGGTTCGGATACCGATGCCGCCCTTTACTGGACTGCCCGTATGCTTGCAGGCGGGGAAGATCCCCTGTACATCCTGCGCCGGCTGACCCGCTTTGCTGTTGAAGATGTGGGACTGGCAGACCCGATGGCGATACAGATGGCGATTGCCGCATGGGATACTTACGAAAGATTGGGCTCTCCCGAGGGAGATCTGGCAATTTCTGAACTTGTGATTTTTCTGGGGACTGCGCCCAAGTCCAACTCGGTTGAAGTCGCGCACATTCAGGCGGGAAAAGCGGCAAAGGAATTCAGTTCGCTCACGCCTCCTGCACACATTCTCAATGCGCCGACAAAGATGATGAAAGATTTGGGTTACGGCAAAGGGTATCAGTACGATCACGATACGCCCAACGCTTTTTCAGGACAGAATTACTTCCCTGAGCAGATGGGGCGCAGGCGTTTTTATCACCCCGCCGAGCGCGGATTTGAAAGGGAAATTTCACGCCGTCTTGCCTATTGGGATAAACTCCGTGAAACGCTGTCAAAAAAGCAGGAACCTTCCGGAGAATAAAAGAGGAACGCTTGAACTTTTCAACTTTTAAGATTATCTTATTGCTGAACAAAATATGGAGTTGTTTTGATATGATGAAAAAATTTTCTGTTTTATGCGGACTGCTTCTTTTTTGCAGTTGTTTTCTTTCCGGTTGCGGTTCCACGGCTTATTACCGGGCATGCGCCGCAGAAAATGCCCGGCGTTTTCTGCTTGCCAATGCGCCGGAATTGACACCTGAACAGGTGCATTATGTGAAATTCAATGATCCGGTACTGCTGACTTCTCCGGTATTGGGAACTGAGAGAAAAGCAGGGGAGATTGCTCTTGAAAAAAGTACCTCTTATCTGCATCAGGTATGCGTGACCTGGAACATTCCCGGCGCGTCAAATTTGTATATGGTTTTCGGCGTGTCGGATGCCCGGATGTTTTCATGGGAGCCGCTCCGTCTGATCCGCAAGGATTTGAGACAGAAACTTCTGCCTGAAGATGCCGCAGTTGCCGCAAGCCGTCAGTATGCTGTGAACAATCTGCATGAGGTGCTTTCGGTCAAGGCACTTAACCATATCCGGTTTGAATTTCCGTTCATCGCCCGGACCTCTTTTAAGTTGAACTTCAATACGACTGGAAAAATGACAGAAGAGGAAATCGCAGAAGAAAAATATGCTGTTGAAAAGAAATTCCAGTATGCCCTGTATTGGAAAAATCCTGACGGAAAAGTGACTCTCTTCTGCGGTATGGCAAATGCGGATCTTTCCGGTTGGAAAATCAACTTTTCCGGAATCATCAGAGAAAGCGAGTTGAAACAGAATTTGATCGGTGTGGTCAGAACTCCGGAACAGTGTGACAAGAGTATTGAAATCCTCAAAAAAGATCAGGCTGTCGTTGCTGAACGGCATAAAGCTGCCGCATTTGTGGCAAAAGCCAATGCGGTCACAGGAAAAGCCAACGCTGTTGCGGGAAAAGCCGGTATTTTTATGTCAAAAGCCGATGCCATTGTTGAAAAAGCAGGTATCACAGAAGAAAAAGATAAAGCCGGTGAACAAAGTAATATTGACGATAAAATAAAGGCTGCCGACGAGCGGCTCATTGCCGCTGACGGGCGGATTACATCTGCCGATGAGAGAATTAAAACTGCAGAAGAAAAAATCGTTTCAGCCGATGAGAGAATCAAAAGCACCGGAGAGAAAGTCAACGCCGAAGAAAAAAAGATCAAGCTTGCCGAAGAAAAAATGATGTGTGCCGGTAAAATAATTAAATTTGCCGGAGAAAAAATCATGTACGCTGAAACAATAATCAGGCTTGCCGCAGAAAAGAGCGAAAACGTTGCAGAAAAAATCGCTTCAGTCCGGGCAAAGATCAAGACTGTTGAAGAAAAAATCGCTTCTGTCCGGGAAGAGATTGAGGCTGTCGATGAAAAAATCAAAGCTTTGGATGAGAAACCCGATTTCGGCAAAACTGCCAAAGAAAGTGACAACAAAGAACTCAGGAAGGATAAATAATATGCTCAGTATGACCGGATTCGGAAAAGCCGAGGCTCTTCTCGGTGACGGACTGCTCCTGACTGCTGAAGTTAATTCCGTCAACCGCAAACAGCTTGAAGTCCGCTGCAATCTGCCGTCGGAGTGTTCCGCTTTTGAGGATAAAGTGCGCAAAACGGCAGCCAATTACATTTCACGCGGCGCACTTCAGGTGCGTGTGTCGCTTCAGGGGAAAAACGGCGGATTTTCCGGTGAACCCAATGTAGATGTTCAACGTCTGGAACTTCTTATTTCTGAGTGTATGCGTGTGCGTGCAAATGTCGGACTTGATAAGAATTGTGTTGATGTTGAAAAACTTATGACACTTCCCGGAATTGTTTCTTTTAAGAGTATTGACCCGGATTCACCGGAATTATCTGAAACTTTTGAAAAAGTCCTTGCCGGAGCCTTTGAAAAATTCAATGCCATGCGCGGAACCGAGGGGGAAAATCTCAAAAAAGACCTTTACAACAGATTGAACCACCTCAAAGAACTGCTTGCAGTCATTGAACCTTTGGTTGCAGAGATTCCGGCGCAGATCAAACAGAAGATTTTATCCCGGCTTGAAGCAGAAAAAATTCCCGTTCCCGGAAGCGAGGAACAGCTTTTGCGTGAAGTCCTTTTTTACGCAGACCGCGCCGATGTGACCGAAGAAGTGACCCGTTTGAAAAGCCATTTTGAACAGTTTGTCAAATATCTTGAAGATGCTTCCCCGCGGGGACGCAGTCTGGATTTTCTGGCTCAGGAGATGTTCCGTGAAATCAATACCCTGGGCAATAAAGCGGGCATTCCCGCAGTTTCCGCGCAGGTCGTTGAGTTCAAAAGCGAACTTGAAAAGGTGCGCGAGCAGATTCAGAATGTTGAATAAAAGGAGCGTTTTATGAACCGCAGTACAGATATCAGCCGTTTGAAAGAAATTGCCGGATTGATCGAAGAAACTTATGCCGACGGCGTGGGTATCAATCCGGTAGAGGGGGATAATCTTCCCCGCCGTGCCGAAGTTATTGACGTGACGGAAAAACTTTTTGAATTGATTTTTCCCGGCTTTGACCGCCATGCCGGAACCCCCAATACCGTTGCTCTTTTAGCAGAAATCCGCAGTGCCCTTGCCGGACAGATCTGCCGTGCCATCCGCCACGAAAGTACAGGTGAAGAGTGTTCCGGCAGCTGCAAATCCGGCAAGTGTGAACAGGCGGTTTTTGCTCTGCTTGAAGCTCTGCCCGGACTGCGGAATATCGCCAAAGAAGACGTTGCCGCCGCTTATGCCGGAGACCCTGCCGCAACCAATTATGATGAAATTATTTTAAGTTATCCGGGCATAAAAGCCATCACCATTCAGCGTCTTGCCCATATTCTTTATACTGAAAAAATTCCGCTGATTCCCCGCATGATGACGGAACACGCCCATATGCTCACGGGAATTGACATTCACCCCGGCGCTGTGTTGGGACGCGGTATTTTTATTGACCACGGTACCGGTGTCGTAATCGGAGAAACGGCAGTGCTGGGTAATAACGTCCGCATTTATCAGGGCGTGACGCTCGGCGCGGGCAACTTCCCCAAAGATGCCTGCGGTATGCTGATAAAGGGTTTGAAACGCCATCCCACGATCGGCAATAATGTGACGATTTATTCCGGCGCATCCGTGCTGGGAGATATCACCATCGGCGATAACTCCGTCATCGGCGGTAACGTCTGGCTGACCGAAAGTATGCCTGCCGGAACCAAAATCACCGCCCGTCCGCCTGAAAACATGTTCAAGTTTGCAAAGGACCGCAAATTATGAGAGATGTTCCTGCCAATTACCGTTCTGTGCGGCGTGAAATAGATGATATTGCCGTTTCCTGCGGCAGAGATCCGCAGGAGATATTGCTTCTGGCAGTCAGCAAGACCATGCCTGAAGAGGATATCACATCTTTGTATGATATCGGTATCCGCGATTTCGGAGAAAACCGTATACAGGAATTGGAAAGAAAAGTTGCCGCCCTGCCGGAGGATATCGTCTGGCACTTTATCGGACCCTTGCAGTCCAATAAAATCCGCAAAGCGGTGAAACTTGCTTCTGTCATCCACTCTGTTGAAGATATTTCCGCCGTTGAGCGTCTGGATAGAATTGCCGGAGAGGAACAGAGAAAAGTCAAGTTCCTGATAGAAGTCAACGTTTCAGGCGAGTTGAGCAAAGGCGGCGTTACCCCTGCTGATTTTATGGAAATCGCCCGTGCTGCCGCAAAGTGCCGCAACGCTGTCTTTTCCGGACTGATGACTATGGCGCCTTTTGAGGCTTCACAGGAAGTTCTTGACAGCGTTTTCAAGGGACTTGCCGCATTAAAAAAACAGGCGGAGCAGGAACTTGGAATCACTCTCCCCATTCTCTCAATGGGTATGAGCGGAGATTACGCCAATGCCATTGCCGCCGGTTCCACAATCGTCCGTGTCGGCACCGCTATTTTCGGCAAAACTTCCGTCATTTGATTTATCATTCAATCATCTTTACCATTGAACTGTTCCCGGAATTTCTGCGGGGATATGCCGTGTTGTCTGATGAAAACTTTTGAAAAGTAGTTGGCTGAAGCAAAACCGCATGTTTTGGCTATATTTTTAATCGGCAAATTGGTGGAAGTCAGTTCTTTGACAGCATGTTCAAGTCTGATTTGAGTGATGTAATCCGAGGCGGTCATTTGAAAGGTTTTTGAAAAAGCCCTGCTGAAACTTGCCCGGTGCATGTGCAGAACATCGGCAATCTGTCCGGAACCGAGATCCGGGTCATCAAAAGAGGAGTCTATCAGCGTTTTGGCGTATTCCATCGCCGAATTTCCCGCATTTTCTCTTGTCTGTTCCGGAAAGTATATCTGCAGCAGTATTTTAAATGCCGTCGTCAGCGCATTGATCCTGTGGGATGTGGAATGAAATACACAATCTCTTCCCAGGGACGCAAACTGCTGCTGCGGACAGATGCCCGCTTTGTTGAGACCGGGTTTTATCCCCAACAGAGAAAAGAATTGGTCCGCAGCATCTCCGCCAACAGTCATCCAGCAGTAGTGAAATGGGGAAACGGGTCTGTAATCGTGTAAAGATCCCGGGGGATAGTACCAGATTTGTCCGGGACGGAGCAGATATTTTCTGTTCCTGTAAAAAAATGAACACTGCCCCGACAGCGGCCAGAAAATTTCTCCGAAATCAGGTATGTGCCGTATCCGTTCCCTGTCGGGGGGAATCAGTACAAATTCCCCGCAGCTGCGGACAAAAAGATCGTGACTGTACTCAGGACCACGCCAGAAAATATGTTTTCTGGAACTTTTCATGTTAAAAAAATACCATTTGATGTTAAAATAATACTCTTGCTAAATGTAGCATGAAAGAGTATAATTTGCAACAGACAAAAATAATTTTTTTCATTGCAAGGTTAAAAAAATGCGTTACACAGAAACTTTGAATGGTGTTTGGGAGTTTGCTTTTTACGGCAATACGCAGCCGGTTCCCCCTTTCGTTACCCCGGAGTTCACCGTTGTTCCCGGATGTTTTGACTTGATGGAGCCTCATTGCGGCAAACGGGGATATGCCGTTGTCAAGCGCAAAGTTTTTGCCGGTGGAACTGTAAAACTCTTTATTGATGGTCTGGGACTTAAAGGTGAGATTTTCTGGGACGGCAGAAACATCGGTTCCGCGCCCTATGCCTACATGCCCGAAAGTTTTGTTTTTGATGCAGGTCCGGAAGACTGGCACGAACTTGCCGTTGTTATGGACAACCGTTTCAATGAGGATTTTGATCCCTTTTTTGACTTTTACGGTTACGGCGGAATTTACGGGGATGTGACATTGACGCGGCTGCCGGAAACTTACATCCGGCGCGTAATGATTTCAACAGAAGATTACAAAAATGGTACGATCCGCGTTCAGGCAAGTGTTGCCGGTAATTATTCCGGCAGTGCCTGTCTGGTTTTTGATACCGGATTTGTGAAAGAAGTCACCGTTTCAAACGGCATATACGATGAAACTTTTTCTCTGCCGCAATTCAAACTCTGGAGCGATGAAGAACCCAATCTGCATACCCTTACCTTTATGACCGGCTGCGATGAGGTGACAGAAACTTTCGGTATCCGTGAAGTCCGGACAGAGGGCAGAAATATCCTGCTTAACGGAAAAGTTCTGAAACTTGTCGGTTTCAACCGTCACGAAAGCCATCCTGAAGTCGGTGCCGCCATGCCCGCGCAGTTGATTGCAGCAGATTTGCGTCTGCTTAAAGAAAACAAATTCAATTATATCCGCGGCAGCCACTATCCGCAGCGCGCCGCTTTTCTTGAGTTGTGTGATAAAATGGGATTTCTGGTCTGGGAGGAGACGATCGGCTGGGGCGTCAAGCCGCCGCTGCTGCACGATGAAAAATTCCTCGCGCGTCAGTTGGAACAGGTGGAGCGTGTCACGCTGCAGAACTTCAATCACCCCTGTATCATCATCAGGGGATTTCTCAATGAGAATTACTGTGAATTTGAGGCAACCCGTCATGTTATCAAATCCTTGTATGATAAGATACGCTCTGTGGATGCACATGTGCTGATTACTTTTGCCTCAAATCGTTATGAAAAGGATGTGACAACAGACATTGTGGATATTGTTGCAATGAATCCTTATCCCGGATGGTATGATTCCTGTACTGAAACGATCAATACCAATGACCGGGTCAGGATTCGGCTTCAGGAACTTTCAGATGCCATGCCCAAAGATAAACCTTTTCTTATAACAGAGATCGGCGCTGAAGCCCTGCTCGGATTCCGCGATCCTCTCAAGACGTATTGGTCTGAAGAATATCAGGCAGAACTCCTGCACGAGTGCTGCGATTATGTTTTGACGCACGACGACTGTGCCGGAATTTCGATCTGGCATTTTGCCGATACCCGTTCCTACGTCAGCGGACGTCAGATTTTCGGACGCGCAAGGGGATTCAACAACAAAGGAATCCTGGATGAATACCGCCGTCCCAAATTAGCCTGGAACGTTGTGACCGATCTGCTGAAAGAAAAATCCGGAAAATAAAAGTAAAAAGGAGCCTGCAATGCGGTATATTTTTTTGATTTTATCAATGTGTTCGGGTGGCGTTTGTTTTGCCGGATCTGCCGGATATTTTTCTGAATTCCGCAATGCCGTCCGGCAGGTGCGCCGCGGTTCGGCAGAGGATTTTGCTCTCGGCGACAAATTGATGGTCCGGGTGCGGGAACTTGCCCGGTCGCGGAAAAGAACATTGCCGTATCCGCTTCTGGTTACAGAGTCCGTTATTTTCCGCAGCGCCCGGTTGTGGTATACGGATAAGGTCTGGCGTGACAGGCAGCTGTTTGCCGACAGAAAATTTTATGATAAATCTCTTTTTGTTCCGGCAAGTCTCGGCAGAAGTTTTGAAATTATGAAACTTTCCGGCATGGACGGCGTTAATTTCTTCATGGGTGATGTCGTAAGAGAGCGTCCTTTTGATGCTGTAAAACTTGTTGACAACCGGGATTTTTATATTATTCCGACACTGCTGCCCAATGTGCATCTGCCCGGCGGCGATGCGACAAAGCTCCGGGCGAAATTGCCGAAAAAAGAATATTTGCAGCGGGCGTTTTCTTCTCCGCATACTCTGCGTTTCAACGGTAAACCTCTGGTGCTGTGTTACGGTGCCGACAAACGTTCTCCACGGGACATTGCCGCATTTTTTCAAGAAGTGGAAACAGCAGGTAAAAGCCGGATAAGTTATATCGCCGATATCGACGGCAACGGTGCCGGGCTCTGGCCGGAAATCGAATTTGCCCATACCGGCAGAATCCGGGCAACTTCTGTGTTGAAATATTTTGATCATCTCTGCAAGCATCTGGAAACGGCAGACGGTATAGAGTATGCGTATTATTCCGGAAATCAGCGGCGTCATCTTGCGTATAAATACTACGATGAAATACTTATGCCGATTTTCGGTGCCGCCTGTGCCGCTTCCGGCAATGGAAAAAAGATTTTTGCGTGGAAAGTTGTGCAGGGGTATTTCAACTGCAATGCTTCGCAGACTCTTGACTCTGACGGCACCAAAACGCTGCGCGGCTATCTGGAACTCTGCGAAAAGCACAAGGTGGATATGCTGTGTACCTTTGAGTGGGATGAAACCAACGAAAACACCAACATTGAGCCGACCGTTGCCAAACCTATGGCAAATGCCCGGATTCTCAAGTATTGGAAAGATAAGGTGTGCAACAGAAAAATCGTTCCCCTTGCCGGAGATGACGGGAGTCTTCCGAATTTGATCGTCAGTGCCAACCGGCAGTTGAGCTGCGGTCAGGAATACGAATTGGAACTGTTGAATGTTCCCGATGGCGCAAAAGAGGATTATTCCCTTGTTGCTGAGATTCTTGATCAGAACGGCAAGGTTGTTTTCAAGTCTCCTGAATTGAAGTTTGACAGCTCTGTCATGCGGGATCATACGCTGCGTTTCCCGACTGTTTCACAAGGCCGGACAACGGCACTGGTGCCGCGTCTGATCATCAATTATAAAAAACACCGGAAAACCGTCAACGGACTTCCGCCGACTGCCTTGAGAGGTACGGTTTCGGTTGATTACTCCTGGTTTTCAACCCCCTTGCGGAATTTGCTCAAAGCGGAAAAACCGCAGGTACAGTTCAGTCCTGCCGGAGTTGATGCCCGGGGAAACAAATTGATGAATGTGTCAGTTGATCTGAAGTTTTCTGAACCGTTGAATGCTGTGGAAATCGTGCAGAACAGTCAGGATCTTTTTGCTTTTGATTCCCTGAATGAATTTGGTCAGAATACTCCCGGGATGAGTTTTTTCAAATTATCTTTCCGGATGATGAATGGTATTTTGCTGCACAGCTATAAACTTGAATGTCCTGAAGCGGTGTTTTTTGAACACTCTTCTTACAACAAAACTGCCCGGCAGATCCCCCGTGAACTCAAAGGACGGGTGCGTGAGGGGCGCTGGTGTCACGATAAATTGATAAGAGTTCCGGAGAACAAACTTGATTCTGCCGTTCTTACTGTTTCCGGAGTTCGTTTAAGCGGCAAAGATAAAGGCAGAAATTATGAATGGAAGATCAAACTTTCTGAAGTTGTTGAAAATCAACTTTTCTGTAAGGTTTTTGATGATACGCTGAGTCTGACAATAGAACACGCGCCCAAAGTGCTGCTGCTGCCGCTGGCATTGAACCGGAACAGTGTCCGTTTCCTGCAGACGGTTCGTGTTACACAGCCCGAAGCAATGCTGGCAGTCCGCTGTGTTTCCAATTCAGGAAAAGTCTGGTGGAGCAGACCTGCCGCTTCTGTGATAAAAGGAAAATTCATTCCGGTCACAGCTTACAGCGACTTGAAGGGTGTTCAAAGATTTTCTCTTCCTGCTGAAAGAGTTGCGAAAATCCGCTATGATTTGGCAAACTTGCGCAGCGGCACGATCCTTTCAACATCGGCGGGACGTGATTTTTATGCCAATGCCGGGGGACCGCTCGGGACTGCCACAGGATTTGAGGGGGGATTATCCGGACAGATATCTCCTGCCGTTTATTCAGGTGCAGGCATACCGCCTGAAAGAAAAAACGTTAATGGCGCGGGGGCGCTGCTGTTTGATGGCAAAAGGACCAGCGGTCTCTTTTTACCCAATACTTTTCTGCCGCCGCGGAACGGTTTTGAAATAACCTTTGAAATCACTCCGTCTGATGTCAGCAAAAATCAGATATTGTTTGAACAGATCGGCGCAGCCCGTTATCTCAATGGATTCCGCCTGAGTATTGTGAAGGGATTTTTGGAGTTGGAGTATGCCGGTCATACGCCGGATGATTTACAGAGTGCGCTTTCTCACAGGCTTAAAACACGGACAAAACTTGCTCTTCTTGCGAATAAGCGGCAGAAAATCGTTTTTGCCTGCAATGGGCAAACGGTCAAACTTCAGCTTGACGGTCAATCTGAATTTATAAAAATCCGGGGTATTCCCCGCTGGCTGACAATTTCCGCATTCGGGGGCAGGGGAGAACAGAAGTTTGCCGGTATATTGCACCATATATCTTCTGTTCATGCTCCGGGATTTTAAAAACAGATCAATATTCACCCATTTTCAAGGAGATTTTTATTATGAAACAAAAACAAATGCAATTTGTCCGTTCCATGTCTGGCTGCAAGCCGGAAAAGAAACACTCTCCCTTTACTCTCATAGAACTGCTGGTGAGTGTTACTTGTCAAATAGGTGTTTTGTATAACCGCTGCGGCATGCTGTCTTTGTGGGGCGGCGCGTTAAAAACGGACAAAAACGGACAAAAACGGACAAAAACGGATATCGGTGCGCCGCAGAATACGGCTGG
>SUVX01000130.1 GCA_015061725.1 Lentisphaerota bacterium | reverse complement strand
GAAATGAAAAATCCCGGACGGGATTTCCCGAAAGCAATTTTCACTGCTTGCATACTGGTCATTTTATTGAATGTACTTGGCTCTTTGGCGATCGCTCTGGTAATTCCTCCGGATGAAATCAGTCTTGCGGCTGGAGCAGATCAGGCATTTGCCGCGATGTTTAAAATATTCCATATCCCGTGGATGACTCCAGTAATGTGCTTCCTTCTCTCATACGGAGCGTTGACCATGGTGGTAACCTGGGTGCTCGGACCATCCAAAGGAGTTCTGGAAGTTGCCAAAGATGGGTATCTGCCAGAATTATGGCAGCGGCGCAACAAAGCCGGAATGCCGACCAACATTCTGATAATACAGGCGGTGATATCTTCATTGCTGGCACTGGTGATTCTTTTTATGCCGACGATCAGCGGAGCATTTTGGCTGATGTCTGCTCTGACGGCGCAATTATATATGGTGATGTATCTGCTGATGTTTGCTGCGGCGATCAAACTGCGTTACAGCAAGCCGGATATTCCCCGGGCATATAAAGTTCCGGGCGGCAAGATCGGCATGTGGCTGGTGTCAGGTGTGGCATTCCTCACTTCGCTCTTTGCCATAATAACCGGATTTATTCCGACTCCGGGAGTCCGTGAAAAAGGCACATTTTATGTGTTGTGTTATATCGCTTTTCTGCTGATCGGAACAATTGTATTCATCATTATTCCGCTGTGGCTTTACAAGCACAGCCAGAAGAACCGGGAAGCTGCTGAAAAGCAGGATCAACAGAGTATTTGATGTAAAGTATATTGTTTCCGGCAGGAAATGCATCTGTACTTTTTTGCCGGGAACTGTACTGAAAATTTGAGCAGGAAAACAGGGTGGCTGAGTTGTTACTTCCCGGTCTTCTTTCCCATGGCATTCCTGTCCTTTTCATCGGCAGCGGACTTCGTATCGCTGCCGTTTTCTGTATTGCTATCTATTTTGTTTTCATCTCTGCTCCGGGGAAATGAAGAAAAAAGATCGTCTGTTTCGGTGACAGTCTTACTTCATGCGGCGGTAAAAACGGCAGATATTCGGATATGCTTCAGAAATCACTGCCCTCTTATATATTCATCAACAGCGGCAAGCCGCCTTGATTTTTTGTTTTGCTGTGATATATTAACTCCCGAAAGGAGATAATCTTATGGCTGAAAGCAAATTGCGCATACTTTTATTTGTTATCTTTTTGGCAATATTTTTACCGCTTGAACTTTGTGCAAAGCGTGCTGCACCGCAGCCGGTCAAACCGATTTTTGGGGATGAGTATAAAATTGAAGCTGCCGATAATGACAATTGCGGGAAAGTAAAGATTGCAAAGAGATGTAAATGTCCTCCGAAGATATTCACCATTTACGAAATCAATTATCAAAAATCCCTTGAACGCGATGTGCAGAGATTGTATATAACCGAACTTGAAATCCACAAGGATTTGCTGATTGTAAAAACAGAAAAAGGTGGCATATTTTCCTGTGATATCGACAGCTGCGAAGTAAAGTTGATCAAACTGCCGCAAGGATATGAGCAAATAAAAAGCAGTCGATCTGTAATAACATTGAGAATGCGGCAGTATTTGAGTCGCAAACAATAATTGTTCGGGAAAATCTTATGACACAGCAAAACGCAATAAAACTTTTTGAACAAAAACAAGTCCGTTCCGTTTGGGATGATGCCACTGAAGAATGGTACTTTTCGGTAGTGGATGTGGTTGCGATACTGACCGATAGCGATAATCCGCAAGTATATTGGAGAGTGTTAAAAAAAAGGCTTCTGGCAGAAGGAAATCAAACCGTTACAAATTGTAACGCTTTCAAAATGCTCGCCCCTGATGGTAAAATGCGGAAAACTGATGTCGCTACTGCTGAACAACTTTTCCGACTTATCCAATCCATTCCGTCGCCGAAGACGGAGCCTTTCAAGTTGTGGATCGCTCAAGTTGCGGCAGAACGGCTCAATCAGATGCAGGATCCGGAACGCTCCATTGAACAGGCGATGCTGGATTACCGGCGTTTGGGTTATTCTGAAAATTGGATCAATCAGCGGTTGAAATCAATCGAGATCCGTAAAGAATTGACCGATGAATGGAAACGTCTTGGGTTGGAAGAAGGTGCCGAGTTCGCTATTCTGACCGATATTATCTATAAAGCGTGGGCTGGAAAAACAGCAAAAGAATACAAACAATTCAAAGGTTTGAAAAAAGAAAATCTGCGGGACAATATGACCAACCGGGAGCTGGTGTTGAATATGCTTGCTGAAGTTTCCACCAAGGATATTTCAGAAGCAGAAAATCCCGATACTTTTGCCCAACACGCTCAAGTTGCAAAACGTGGCGGCAACGTAGCAAAAACCGCCCGGGAACAATTGGAAAAAGAGTTGGGACATTCAGTCATTTCTCCAGAAAATGCAAAGTCACTGGGTATTGCCGGAAATATGGAATTGCCCTTTAAGGACGAAGAATCCAAGTGACATTCTGAGTTTTTCTTAATAAAAGAGAAGTGATTTTCAGAATTTGATTTCACAGTGAAATTCTGAGTTTTTCGCCTCAAAATGCGTTTCAGAATGGCGGGTGGCGATAAAAAATTCCAGCCGCCATTTTTTTGCCCCCTTTCTAATCTACCTGAAAAAATCATCCTTGCTATTATTTTGTAAAACTCTTTTGTTCAAAGGCTTTTACAACATTTCTGCCAGTGTGTAAGAAACACACTCAGAATTTTGAACCGGCAGGATTTCAAGAACTTTCAACACAAGTGAAAAAACTGTTTTCCGCATCAAGTTCGGTGTTTGATCCAATTCCATTAAACGCAATGAGTATGAATAGGAAGGATATACATTCCTATGTAAAAACTCAAATCGCGAAATGGTATTAGGATAAAGTTTCAAGCATTGAAGAGTCAGATTATATTTCAAATGAGGATCAACTTACAATCCTGATGGCATTACGTGACTCAATAGATGAAAACAGCTTGTTCGAGCTTCTGAATGGACAATTGGGGCAAATAACAGACCTGCAATATACTTTTCTCAAGTAATATTTGAAGAAAAAACTTGAAATTTTCATATTCCGGTGGTCTATTTAGTAAAACGTGATAACATCAGGGAAAAACAATGGCAGTCACCATAAAAGATATAGCAAAAGAAGCAGGCGTATCGTTTCAGGCGGTATCCGCTGTGCTGAACGACACTCCGGGCATCCGGGTTTCTGCAGAGAAACGTGAACAGATCCTGGAAATCGTCAAACGGCTCGGCTACCGGCGGAATTTCGGCTACAATTTGATGCATAACAAGCCGACCAACACCGCTGCGATAATAATTTCCACCCCGTTCATGGCGCAGGAAGAACGCAACCGCACCTTGAGTTTGCAGTTGATGGAGCGTTTCAACGATATGCAGATCGCCACCTATTTTTTTGACCGGATGACCAAATCTCCGGAGCAAAACCTCAAGCACATAAGGGAACTTATCGGGCGCGGCGTTGAAGCATTTATCTTTATCGGCTGCCCCATCGGTCATCTGGAAATCCAGAAAGAGTTGAAAAAATTTCACCGGACGATGGTGAGTTTCGACGGCATCGGCTTTGACCGCAACTTGCAGCATGATGCTCATTCCGCCCGTAAAAAAATCATCTCTGTACTCCGGGAAAAGGTGGGGGAAAAGTTCAAAGTTTTGTTGCAGGAGGGGTCGCGTTCACCGTTTTTCCCCAATGCACTGCAGGAACTCTATCCCGACTTGGATATTGAAGATATTTGGCAGCAGAAAGTTATCTATATGCCGAGGATAAGCTGGGAAGGTGATCTGGCGGCGATGCAGTTTACCAATGCCTACACTGCCGTGGAAAAGCTGCTGAAAACGGCCCCGGACATCCGGGGATTTTGTTTTTCCAACGATGCGCAGGCGCTGGGAGCGGCGGCATATCTGACAACCCATGGCTTTACTGTCGGCAAGGATGTTTTTGTTGCCGGATTCAACGCTGATTTGAGCGTAAGGATGCAGACCAATCCGATCATCACGGCGGCACTGCCATATAGCAAAGTGGTGGATATACTCATCCGGGAATCCTATTCCAGAGAGAGTTTTTCCGATGAGATAAAATGGGAAGTGATTTCCGGCAATACCATGTTGCAAAGCATGGATAAAAAATAATTTTCAGTGTTGTCTCATTTTTTTGTGTTGTCTCATTTTTTGTGAGAAATCTAAACTGCGCCGGATGCAAACAAAGTGCTTGACTGCCTGACGGATCAGCCCTCCTGAAGTATATTTCTGCGGTGCAAAATCAACGGATGTTCAATTTTATGGGACAGCTGTGGAATAAAAAATAGACTTTTTGTAAAAAATCTCTTGACAAACAGCTTTTCACCGGTTACATTAATTACGTGATAGAATGATTCTATCAAAAACAAAAAGGAGTTCTTATGATGAAAAACTTATTGTCGATTATTGCGCATTTGTCACTGCTGCTGATGAATTTTGTGACTTCCCTCCTCCGCCCGGCGGGCTATGGATGGCAGGACTGGAGCAAAACTACCCCGCTTTTCTCGAAAAGTGGAGAGGGTTTGGGAGAGGAGAAAAACCTCTTTTCCCGTAAAAAGAAGTTTTTTCCTTCTCTCATAAAGCCCTTCACTTTAATAGAATTGTTGGTTACTACTGCACAACAGAACTGTTTTTCAAAAATAAAAAAATACACATCCTTACGCCCGGCAGGGCGCACTTCACGCTTTTTTTGCGGATGCAAAAAAAGCTCTTCACACCTTCACATCTTCACTCAATCAGCGTTTACGCTGATTGAACTTCTGGTAGTCATCGCAATTATCGCTATTTTGGCGGCGATACTGTTTCCGGCATTGCAGAACGCCCGTTCCAGAAGTAGGGCGGTAGTGTGTTCCAACAACTTGAAACAGATCGGACTGGCGGCACAGGAATATCTTTCGGATAATGAAGACTTCTTTCCGCACACCAATGTTGTTGATGGTGGAGAAATAAAAAAGATGAACGGTCGTTGGATCGTCCGCAAAGAACAACTATGCGGTCTGGGGCATTTGAAAATTTCCGGCATGGGCAAAACCAAGCTGCACAAGAAAGGTTATAGGGTTGTGGCTGGGCTAAAATTCAAACCCAAAGTGTTTTTCTGCACAGAAGCGGAAACTATGTTTGGCGGCTGGGACAAAATTTCCATGACCACTAATTACTCCTGGGAAGGACGCACCAGTAATGATAATTTGTACAGCACATACGTTTACAATAATCCCTATAACGCCCGTTCCAGTTACAAAAGCTACAGCAGTTCCGACAAAATCTACACTGATAAAATCATTCTCAACTCCGGAAAGTTGAAAGATGTCATCCGCTACAAATATCCGTTGGTTCATGAAGTTTATCATGACTCTAAATTGCCGTATGGTTTCCATAACGGGAATGTGAATCTGCTCTTCCCTGATGGTTCCGTCGTTTCGACCCACTACGAGCGTTCCATGAACGACCACGGCTCTGAAAGCAGTGCCGCTATTGCCGTGTGGAAATACTGGAGCGGAAACAAGAGTAGACTTTAAGAACCAATAATAAACATCTAAGGAAATACTGTAAATGAAAAATTTTTTTTTGCTGCTGGCGGCACTTTGTCCACTGTTGAGCAAGGCAACTCCTGCTGAAGTCAAGGCGAGCAGCTTCGGTTTTGATCCAACTGATGCGACAGCGTGTCTGCAAAAGGCGATTGATTCCGGAGCGAAAAAAGTGATCGTGGACAACACCGGTAAACCGTGGTTCATCACCCCGGTGAAACTGCGTTCAAACCTGGAACTGGTCTTTGCCAAGAATGTGGTTGTGAAAGCGTTTCCGGGCA
>SUVX01000038.1 GCA_015061725.1 Lentisphaerota bacterium | reverse complement strand
TTGGCGGCGGCGGTGTGCGGGGGGCGGCGGCGTGGCGCTTGTGTCTGACCTGTCTGACCTGTCTGACCTGTCTGATCAAAAGGGTGCGCCCGTCTTCGCCCTGACGGGCTACGCCGTGGCAAGCCATGTGATACCCCGTGGGTTTGCTGTGCCGCAGTGTGGTTTGGCTCGGGCGATGAGTTACCATTGGGGTGATTATTGCTCATCGGCGCCCCAACCGCAACTCTCATAATTCTCATAATTCTCATAACTCTCATAAGCGCCGCCCGCAGGGTATAGCAAACCTCAGCGGTTATTCAGAATTAGGGCACAGAGTTACCGCAGGGTAATGCCGGGCAACTTGGCGGCGGCGGTGTGCGGGGGGCGGCGGCGTGGCGCTTGTGTCTGACCTGTCTGACCTGTCTGACCTGTCTGATCAAAAGGGTGCGCCCGTCTTCGCCCTGACGGGCTACGCCGTGGCAAGCCATTGTATACCCAGTGGGTTTGCAGTGCCGCAGTGTGGTTTGGCTCGGGCGATGAGTTACCGTTGGGGTGATTATTGCTCATCGGCGCCCCAACCGCAACTCTCATAATTCTCATAATTCTCATAACTCTCATAAGCGCCGCCCGCAGGGGGGCGGCGGCGTGGCGCTTGTGTCTGACCTGTCTGACCTGTCTGACCTGTCTGACAATTTTGGTGCGCCCGTCTTCGCCCTGACGGGCTACGCCGTGGCAAGCCATGTGATACCCCGTGGGTTTGCAATACCGCAATGTGGTTTGGCTCGGGCGATTGATGTGCCGCCGGGGGCAATCACCGCACAGCAAACCGCAGCGGCTGTACCCACCAAAAAACCTCTCAGGAAGAAGACTCCTGCATAAGATCGCGGAATTCTTCGGGCGAAAGATCCGAAAGACGTTTGCCTTTGCGGGAAAGTTTTTCGTTGAATTTGATCGCCGTTTCCGTCATGCGTTCGTGCGTTTCTTCAGAACCGCCGACCAGACAGAAGTTTTCGCCCTCGGTGACGCGTTTGTGACCGTCTGAGTTATCCAGTCCCATACCCAGGAGCATGGAGGGGTCCTGATTTTTTCCGGCGGGTCTCATTATTGCTCCTTGCGTCCTGTGATTTCTTCAACGAAATAGCGGGGTCTGGCGCGGACATCGGTGTAGAGTCTGCCGATGTATTCGCCGATAACGCCGATACCGACCATGTGGATACCGGTAAAAACAAACATGACGGCAAAGAGGGTGAATACGCCGCCGTTTGCCCACTGATCGCCGTCATCCCAGCAGAAGCGGCGGATGATGATGTATAAACTCAGCAGAAAACCGCTGAAACCTGCGAGCAGTCCGAAGTAGGTCAGAAGGCGCAGGGGAACGGTGGTCATGCAGGTCAGAAGATTGAACTGCAGATTGATAAGTTTCCAGAGGGAATACTTGGATTCGCCGACGGCGCGGGCGGCGTGTGCAACGGGAATTTCACAGGTGGTACGGGCAAAACTGTTGCCCAGAACGGGAATAAAGGTGCTGCGTTCATTGCACTGGAGCATGGCATCAACCACAAAACGGCGGTAGGCGCGCAGCATACAGCCGTAGTCATTCATGCGGACACCGGTAGCGACACGGGCGACATGATTGACGATTTTTGAAGCGGTTTTGCGGAAAATCGTATCGCGGCGGTTCTGACGGATGGTGCCGACAACATCGTTGCCTTTTTCGGCGGCGGCAATCAGATTGGGAATCTCTTCAGGCGGATTCTGAAGATCGGCATCCAGCGTGATGATCAAGTCGCCGCGGACGATGGAAAAACCTGCCATGATGGCTGAGTGCTGTCCGTAGTTGCGGTTGAGGATACAGCCGATGACTTCATCAGGACGCTTCTCAGAAGCGCGGGTGATGATTTCTCTGGAGCTGTCGCGACTGCC
The DNA here is from genome assembly GCA_015061725.1 of Lentisphaerota bacterium. Lineage (GTDB taxonomy): Bacteria > Verrucomicrobiota > Lentisphaeria > Victivallales > Victivallaceae > UBA1784. The sequence continues at coordinate 33,670 of SUVX01000038.1, read as the reverse complement.
GTCATCAATTAAAATAAACTCAAATTTCTTTCCGGTGGAATCCAGTGTTTTCAGGGTGCGGTCGATCAACTCCTGAAGACAGCCTTCCTCGTTGTAGACGGGAACGACAACGGAAACATAATTGACGGAATAATCTTTCTGCATATAATTACCTCACTTGATATTGAGTGTGTTTTGTTGAACTTTTTTTTCTCCGGCAGATTTCTGAACGGAGGGAACTTCAAAGAGAAATAATGCCCATTTCTTATTGCCTCTGCCCGGCTCAAGCCGGACGGGTTTCAGTACCGCCGGCGCAATACCTGCGGCAGTTGATTCCTTGATAAAAGAAGCGTAAGATGCGGATTTGACGTAACAGAAAACGGCGACTTTTTCCCCGGGGATACGTTTGAGAAAACCTTTCATTTCACCGTTTTCAAGGAGTGTCACCGGATGTTTTCTGTTCAGATAAAACTGAAACTCCGCAATATCATCCGTTCCGTAAAAAACAATATTTGCGGGGGGGACATTTGAGAGAAGCGGTGCAATACTTTTGATGAAGGGCTTACCCGTCCGGTAAACGGTCATGCCGGGACGGATAACGCAGAAGACTGTCGCCGACAGAATCGCCGTTCCCAATACCGTTGAAACCAGCGGATGGGGAATCCCCGCCAGGTACTCAATTTTATTTCCCGGTTCATTATCCATGATGCAGACGATCAGCGCAGTCAGTCCGGCAAGCGGCAGAGCCAGTACGATCATCACGGGCGGCAATTGTTTGAACATCATCTGAAAAACCGGCAGCATAACCGGTGCGGCAAAAGCAAGCGATGCAGTCAGCACAACCACCCAGCGCATGAAAACTGTCAGATATCCGAAAAGCGGATCGACATCTTCACGGCAGAGCATGGATGCCGTAAAAATACAGCAAAAAGGCACCAGCGGCAGAATAAAGTACCAGCGCTGAGGCGGATTGACCGTGAAAAAGATAATCAGAAGAAGTATGCCTGTAAAAAAATCAAAGTATCTGCGGTCGAGACTTTTCCGTTTTTTGACGGCGGCAATGAGGGCAAAAATGAAAAAAGGCGTCCAGGGCAGAAGCAGGCGCGGCAGATTTGACAAACAGCTGAAAAATGCCGCGCGTCCGCCGCCAAAAGAGAAAATTTTGCAGAGCATTTCAGATATCAAAAGTGTTTTGAATGACGCCAGAAATGAACCGCAAACTTCCAGTTCCGCCAGAAAAAAGGGCAGAAGAAACAGCAGGAATCCACTCAGCAGAGAAATCACATGAGCCGCATTGATACAGCTGCGCCACTTCTTTTCAGAAAAAAGATGCGGAATCAGAAAGAGAACCGGAACAAAAATAAATTGAAAACCTTTGGCAGAAGCACCGATCAGAAGCAGCAGATAAAAGACGGGATATTTGATCCATGCGGATTTGTTTTCAGCACAAATAAACCAGGCAACACCCAATACGGCAAAGGCCATACCCGTGATTTCGGCGGAAACGGTCCGGCTCCAGAAAAGAAAGCCGTAAGTCGAAAGCAGAAACCACGAACTTAATACGGCAGTTGTGCGGTCAAAGATTTTCCGTGCCAGAATGAACGTGCCGGCAAGTCCCGCCAGAGCCGTCAGCACGCCGGGGATACGGACCGCAAATTCCTCCACCCCCAACAGATGAATGAAAGGAATCTGCTGCCAATAAGACAACAGCGGCTGATACGGCAGTGCTTTAAAGTTGAAAACAGTCCTGAGATACTCCCCTGTAAGGAGCATTTCGCGCGCCGTTTCAGCCCATCGTCCCTCCACTCCCCAGAAGGCATGAAGTCCGAGGAACATAAACAGGACCGTTCCGGCAAAAATCCATAACAGAACACCGGCAAATCCTGATTGTTTTTCCTCAAAATCAGGTGTCATTTCTTTGCTCCGGACAGGACTGTCTTGATGGCTTCGACCACATCATCCACATCGCTGTCAAGCATATCCGGGAAAAGCGGCAGAGAACAAATACGGTCGCTGTTGTACTCCGTTGCCGGCAGCATTCCCGGCTGGAAACCGAAAGTTTCACGGTAGTATTTCTGCAGATGTGCGCAACGGAAATGCAATCCCGTTCCGATATTCTGTTCTTTGAGTTTTGCCATAAACGTATTGCGGTCAATATCGGGAGAATCCACCCGCACGACAAAAAGATGCCAGGCATGGATGAAGTCATATCCTGCGGGGTCTGCCAGAGGACGGATTTCTGAAATTCCGGCAAGTTTTTCGCGGTACATCATCGCCAATTCAGTACGCCTTGCATTGATTTCTTTCCAGCGTTTGAACTGACTGAATCCCAGCGCGGCACAGATATCGGTCAAATTGTATTTGAATCCGGGGTCAAGCACCTCCGCCTGCGGGGAGCGTCCCCGGTTCTGACGGTCAAAGGCATCCATGCCGATTCCGTGGAACTTCCAGCGGCGCATTTTATCGCACAGTTCAGGGCTGTCTGAAACGAACATACCACCCTCACCGCAGGTGACGTTTTTGATCGCATGAAAACTGTAAATGGCGTGATTGCCGCTGCCGACGTGACGTCCCTTGTAGAAAGTACCGACGGCATGGGCGGCATCTTCCACAACGGGAATGTTGCCCGCTACGGCGCGGATACCGTCCATATCGCAGGGCGCACCGGCAAAGTGGACGGGAACAATCAGTTTTGTCCGTTCCGTAATGGCATTTTTAACGGCTTCGGGTTCCACCAGAAGCGTATCCTTATTCACATCGACAAAAACCGGCGTGGCTCCTGCAAGCACGATCATATTGGCGATTGAAACCCAGGTCATTGAGGGGGTGATGACTTCATCTCCGGGACCGATGCCCAGGACTTTGAGCAGAATATGCATGGCGCCGGTCGCAGAGGCAACTGCCACCGCACCGCTGCAGTTTGAAAGCTGCGCCACAGCAGATTCAAATTCAGCATTAACCGGACCGTTGGTCAGCCAACCTGAACGCAGTACGGCGTTGACGGCAGAAATATCATCTTCGGTAACAGCAGGGCGGGTAAAGGGCAGAAATTCCTGACGCATAAATAATTATTCTCCTTTTTTGGCAGCCTGCCAGAGAGTCTCCATGCGCTCAATACCGGCGCTTTCAAGAGAAACCCCTTCGGCTTTGAGACTTTTTTCAATAAAACGGAAACGGTTTTCAAACTTGCGGCATGCCTGCCGCAGCAGAGCTTCGGAATCCTGTCCCTTGCGGAAACGGATCAGATTGACGGCGGCAAAGAGCAGATCGCCCAGTTCATCTTCAACGGCGGAAACGTTTCCGGAATCCATCGCTTCTTCAAGTTCATCAACTTCTTCTCTGATTTTAGCGAGGATATCTTTTTCTCTCTGCCAGTCAAAACCGACTTTCGCCGCCTTTTTCTGCAGTTTTTCTGCGCGTGAAAGCGGGGAAAGATAGTGCGGAACATCGTCAAGGATGGATTCTTTTTGCGGTTTTCCGGCACGTTCCTGCGCCTTGATTTTTTCCCACAAAGCGGTGACTTCACCGGGGGTTTCCGCCTTTTCCTCTCCGAAAATATGAGCGTGACGGCGCACCATTTTGCTGATTTCATTCTGCCAGACATCACTTAAGGTGAACTCCCCTTTTTCTTCGGCAATGGCAATCTGCAAAAAGAGATTCATCAAAACATCGCCGGTCTCATCACAGATACCGGCGGCATCTTCACGGTCAACGGCATCAATAAGTTCGGCACACTCTCCGGCGAGGTGGGCGGTCAGCGTGTGACGGGTCTGCGCTTTGTCCCAGGGACAACCGTCCGGACCGCGCAAACGCCGCAGTACAGCCATCAATCCGTCAGCATCGGATGAAAATTTTTCCGCCCCTGCCATCAGAACGAAAATCCTATGTTGAAGTGGAAACGTATCTTATTGGATTCGTGTTTCTGGTTGTTCAAAACCGGATACGCCAGATCCAGCTTGATCGGCACATTCAACTGCGGAATCTTGATTCTCAAACCGTAACCGGCACCGATGTTGATATCGCTGAAATCCATGTCATAAGCATCTTTCCAGGCATTGCCGATATCGGCAAACACCGCACCGCGGATGGGTCCCCAGATCGGATGGCTGATTTCAGAAGTGATCAGCAGCATGGTTTGTCCGCCGACATTTCTGCGGTTGACTGTCGGACCGACGGAACGATAGGCAAAGCCGCGCAAAGTCTCTCCGCCGCCCAGGAAGTAACGTTCAAATACCGGCACGTCGCTGTTGGAATCAAAATCCGCAACCGTTCCCGCCTTGACACCGATCATGGCAACGATGGCACGATCAAAGAAATTGGTATACCAGCTGCCCTTGGCTTCCAGGCGGTAATAATTGGAACTTGTTCCGAAAACCTGCGGAGAAACCGAAGCAAAGAAATTGAGATTGTATCCCTCAGTCGGATCGGTCAGACTGTCGCGGGTATCGCGGTTGATTGAGAAAAACGGCTGACTGACCAGAAAAGTTCCATCCAAATCATTGGCTTTGAAGTAATGTTCAAGGCGGTCGCCGACATTTTTCACACGGACAACTTCAAATTTGTAACCGACAGTAAACGAAGTGAAGTCATCAAATATCTTGCGTGAAACTGCCGTCTTTGCACCGATGCGCCACTCATCCCATTCATCATACTCAGATAAATGCATGTAGCTTGAAAGTTCAAACCGTACAGGCTTATCCATCAGCCAGGGTTCAACAAAGTCCACATCGAAACCGGAGTTGTCATTGCCGTACAAGCCACGGAGTCTGAAACGCTGTCCGCCGCCGTAGAAACCGTTGGCGGGATCCAGAATATCCACGTTATCCGCAGAGATTTCAGCCAGTCCGAAGAACGAACTGTTGTCGCTTGCGCCCGCACCGATACGGAAATGATATCTGGATTCCTTTTCCTGCACAGAAACACGGACATCCTTTTCGTTCAGGGCATCGGCATTGACGGGAGCTGCTTCAACTTTTGAGAAGTAGCCCATACCCAGCAGACGTTTGCGGCTGATTTCAATGCGCTGCTTATCCACAGGGTCACCCGGTTTGATCAACAGTTCACGGCGGATAACCTTGTCTTTGGTATAGGTGTTGCCGACGATGATCACGTCACGGACACGGTACTTGCGGCCTTCGGTGATTTCAAAACGCAGGTCAACGGTTTTCTTTTCAAAATCCTCGCTGCGGACCGGACGGCAGATCATATCGCTGTATCCTGCGGCATCGTACAGAGAACTGATGCTCCGGGCAGTGGCTTCCTCTTTTTCTTTGCTGAACACATCACCGGTTTTAAGCAGCAGACGTTTTTCAGGTTCTTTGTTTTTAAAGAAAACGGCTCCGGCAACGGCAACACTTCCCACCTTGTAGGGCTTGCCCTCAACGATGTGGAAAGTAATATGAACATACTCCGGATCATCCGCAAGCGGCAGGACTTCAACTTTGTCGATTTTGAAATCCAGGTAACCCGCATTGTGATACTTTTCTCTGAGGCGCGCCTTATCCAGCTCCAATTCATTGCGGTCAAGCACACCGTAATTGAGATAATCATTGATAAATCCGAAATGATTGAAAACACTGGGCGTACTGGCAATACTGCCTTTGAGTTCTCTCTGTGAAAATACCGCAGCTCCGGCAAAGGTCACTTTGTCAATTTTCAAACGCAAGTGTTCCTCAATGCGGATTGTGACCGTCACTTTTCCGTCACTTGCGGAAGAAATCAGAGGCGGCGGGATCACCACATCACGGTAACCGCGTTCAATGTAAAAGCTCCGCAGTTTGCCGATACTTTCACGCAGAGCAAGGTCATTGAGAACAGCACCCTCTGAAATCGTCAGCATTTTACCCAATTCGTGTGTCGGAAATTTGGCATTTCCCGTCAATTTGATTTTGCCGATTCTGGGACGGGGAGTTACAGTAAAGATAATATCCACTTTGCCGTCTGCCGCCGGAACGGCTTCTCCGGTCACATCCGAAAAGTTGCCCGTACCGTGAAGCCGTTTGATATCCGCATCCAGAATGGAACGGGAATACTCAATTCCCCTGTTCAGCCTGACCTGACTTGAAAGCTGAGCGTGCGACAATTTCGGCTCACCGTTCTGTTTGAAGATGACGTTGTTGACTTCCTGAGCAAAAAGTCCGGCGGACAGAAAAACTGCCGCCAGAAGAATATTTCTCTTTGACATAAACTCCCCCTTTTTTATGCCTGCTGTTGCTGCTGGGGCGCAGGCGCAAATTCCTCACTGCACGGCGCGGCCGGCAGAAATTCCATACGTGCCGGATAGAACAGCAGTTTGAAGTTGCCGGTTCTTCCGTTACGGTTCTTTTCAATAATCCATTCAGCCTCAACGCTGGTCGTCGTACCGGCGCCTTTGCTTTCCTCACGGTTACGGTGAAGAAAACTCACGATATCCGCATCCTGCTCAATGGTTCCGGATTCACGCAAATGCGCCAGTTTCGGACGGGCGCCGGCACCCTGCGCTTTGTCGATTTCACGGTTGAGCTGCGCCAGAACCAGCACCGGAACTTTCAAATCCTTGGCAAGTTTCTTGATACCGGCTGAAATTTCAGCCACTTCCTGCTGACGGCTTTCGATTCTGCCGTCGGCATGCATCAACTGAAGATAGTCAATGACGATCAATTCAATGTTTTTCTGCGCTTTGAGGCGGCGGGCCTTGGCGCGCAATTCAGAGATGGTCAGACCGCCGGTCGGGTCAATGTAAATCTGCGCTTTGCGGATGGCATCCACGGCGCCGGTCATGCGCGTAAGATCGCTGTATTGAAAACTGCGGTTCCAGAAAACACTTTCAGGAATCTGAGATTCGGTACAGAGAAGACGGCGGGCGATCTGCTCCGCAGTCATTTCCAAACTGAAAAATGCGACGGAACGGGGCTTCTCACGGTTCATGGCGACATTGCGCAGTACATTGAGCGCAAGAGAGGTCTTTCCGATGGAGGGACGTGCGGCGAGAACAAACATTTCACCCGCCTTGAGTCCTCCGGTACATTCGTCAATCGGCGCAAATCCTGTGGGGATACCGACTTCGCGGTTACCCTTGCAGATTTCGATAAGTTCTTCAAACTGTCCGGCAACAAGGTCCGAAACATTAACAATGGAGCGCGAGGAATCTTCTCCCCGGACATTGTAGATATCTGATTCAATTTCTTCCACGACTTTGGCGGCATCGGCATTGGAGTCGTAGCATTTGAGAAGTGCGTCGCTGCAGACATTGATCATGCGGCGCAGAATGGAGTATTTGATAAGCGTCTGACACCAGGATTCCAGATTGACGGTCGTTGCGATGGAATCCATCAGTTCAGCGAGATAAAGTTCACCGCCGACAGCTTCGAGTTTTCCCTCTTCGCGCAGCTGTTGAGCTACTGAAATCTCATCAACTTCACCGGCTTTTTTCTGCTGGAGCTGCAGAATGACGCGATAAATTTCCCGGTGGGCGGGCATATAGAAAACGTCGTTGTTGTTGAATTGTTCGATCGCAAGATCGATATTGCAGCCGGGTTCTCTGAGCATGGCACCCAGAACTGCTTTTTCAACATGTACTGCATGCGGACGCGCCCGGTCAGGTAAAGTACCTGCCGGGCGGGCATCTTTGTCGGACTCTTTAAATTTCTTTTCAGAGTCCGGATTGTTCCTGAACTCAGCCACGGACAACCCAAACCTTAACATTTGCAGAAACTTCAGCGTGAAGTTTCACTGCAACATCATAACCACCGAGGGTTTTGATTGCCGGTTCAATGGTGATACGGCTGTGTTCGACAGCGAATCCGAGCTTGTTGAGTTCGTCAGCAACCATACGGGAAGTGACGGAACCGAAGAGCAGATCGTCATCAGTAGCCTGCATGGCGATGGAAATTTCAACAGTTGCGAGCTTTTCAGCAGCAGCTTTGGCATCGGCAAGAGCCTGGGCACGGCGTTCCGCGATCATGGCCTTGCGGGACTCGATCAGACGCAGAGTTCCCGGAGTGGCTTTGGCAGCCAGTCCCTGGGGAATGAGATAATTACGGGCATAGCCGGGAGCCACATGGACTTCATCACCGGCAAGACCGAGCTTTTCAACATCATCGAGCAGAATCAAACTAACTTGAGCCATTTGTATCCTCCTCCTGAATTAGTAGACCAAAGCAATAACGCGGGCGCGTTTGATCGCGATGGCGAGTTTTTTCTGGTGTTCCAGGCAATTGCCGGTAATGCGGCGGGGCAGGATTTTGCCCTTTTCAGTCTGGAATTTCATCAAAGTTTCGGCATCCTTGAAATCAATGTAGTTGACCTTGGATTCGCAGAACCGGCAAACTTTCGGCTTGGCCGCTCCACGGCGGCGCCCTCCCTGTCTTTTCTGACCCTGCATGGGAATACTTCCTATTCTTTTTTTATGGTTTGTTAAAAATTAAATCTTTTTGTTCAAAGGGAAAACTTAAAACGGAATGTCATCGACTCCGCCCTCGGCACCGGCATCTCCGGACATGCCCGGATCGGGCATCGGAGGTGCTGCCGGAGGCGGCACGGGACGACCGGTGGATCTGGAAAAGTTATCATATCCGCCATTGTCTCCGAATCCGTCATTGCGCGGCGGGGGATAATTCCCCTGACGGGGCTGATAGCCGTTCTGTGCCGGAGGGGGATAATTTCCACCCTGGGGCGCATAACTGCCGCCCTGCGGCGCATAGTTCTGCTGCGGCGCATAACTGCCGCCGTCGGAACCGTAGGAACTGCCGTCGTTCTGGGGACGGCGGTTCATGAACTGAACCTGCTCCGCCACAACGCGCAGTTTGGAGCGCTGTCCACCGCCGTTGCGGTCTTCCCATCTGTCCAGCTGCAGGCGACCCTCGACCATAACCTGGGAACCCTTGGCAAGATACTGTTTGCAGTTGTTGGCGGCTTTGCCCCAGACAACGACATCAACAAAACAGGTGTCTTCCACCTCCTGACCGTTGCTGCCCATAAAACGGCGGCTGACGGCAATGCCCAACTCGCAAACGCTCTGTCCGCTGGGAAGACCGCGCAGATCAGGATCGCGGGTCAGATTGCCCAACAGAAAAACTTTGTTCAAACTTGCCATAATTTCCAAACTCCGGTTTCAGTATTTACTGCTGCTGAATAACTCTTTTTCTCAGTCAACCAACTTGTTATCATTGGCATCCGCGGGACGATCATAGGAGATGATCATGTTGCGGAGAATGCGCTGATCCAGTTTGTATTTTTCTTTGATTTCTTTGACTTTGGCAGCAGCCAGTTCAAAGACAAAGTCAAAATAAAGACCGGCGCGACGTTTGTCGATCTCGTAGGTGAACTGTTTGCGGCCCATGGGGGTAACAGATTCCATCTTTCCGCCGAGAGATTCGATCAATTCACCGAATTCCTTGCCAAAGGCAGCGCCTTCGTCATCCGTCTTGCGGATGTCCAGAATGAATACCGCTTCGTACTTTTTCAAAATAAAACCTCATTCATTTATGGTTGTTTCAGATGCCTCTTCCGCCGGACGGGTGTTGTATTTGTTCATAGCCCTGTCCATTCCGGCGCTCAGCACCATTTTTACCGCTTCCGCCGCCACATCCAGTGACGCGGAAAATATCCGTTCTTCATCTCCGGTAAATCCGGAAAGCACATAATCTGCAGTTTTGCCGGCTCCGGGATGTCCTATCCCGATGCGCAGCCGCTTGATTTTTTCGGTTCCCAGTTCGGCGATGACGGACTCAAGTCCGTGATGCCCGCCGGCGGAACCGCCGTTTTTCAATCTGATTCTGCCCGGTTCAAGATCCATATCATCATAGATGACCAGAACCCTGTCAGCAGAAATCTGATTCTTGCGGCAGAAACCTGCAACCGCTTTACCGCTTAAATTCATGTAAGTCAAAGGCATTTGCAGATAAAGCGGTCTGCCCCTGTGCTTACCTGAGAAAAGTCTGCTTTCAGAAATGTGAGTTTCCTCAAATCTCCCTGCCGGAAATCCGGCAAGCAGTTTTTCTATTACCATGAATCCCGCATTATGCCTGCTCTTTTCATATTCACTCCCGGGGTTTCCGAGACCCACGATCAACTCAATCGCGGAAAACATGTTACGGGAAACGTTCATGAACGGAATCACTTCCTGTCAGTTCAAACTGACCTTTTCTGTCCTGCTTCAGATCTGCTGGAAATCGATGTGGACAACGTAGTTTTTGAGGTGGTTGAACTGGACTTCGCGGACGAGAGCCTGAGTTTCTTTACCGTCCTCAACCAGAGTGACGACTTCGGGTTTCTGTGCGGAAACAACTTTCCATTCGTCAGCACTGATCTGAATTGCTCTGGGCTCAATGCCCTTGCTGTAAACGATCGCCGGAATAATGCCGGCCTTGCGGAGACGACGGGAAGCGTTGTCTCCGAACACGGTCCTGGTCTGGGCCGCGACTTTAGGAGTTTCCTTGCTCATGGACTTCCTTTCTTTTGTTGGTTTATCCTGTTTATCAAGGGTTTAATTAATGTTTATCAATATAGAACAACGAGGAAATGGATTTTCCGTCGTGGATACGTCTGATGGCTTCACCCAGAAGCGGCGCAATACCGATGACTTTGATCTTGCCGTCAAGCGTATCGGTAATCGGAACGGCGTCGGTGGTGACCAGCTGTTCGATTTCGGGCGTTGCCAGCAGTTTGGCTTTGCCGACTTCGTTCAGCAGGCAGTGGGAAACGGCGGCGTAAACTTTGGTTGCACCGTGTTCTTTAAGAATCTTGGCGGCGGCGCAGAGAGTACCGGCGGTACTGGTCAAGTCATCAGTGATAACACAGATACGGTCTTTGACATCGCCGACCAGATGGCTGGAGGCAACGGTCGTAGCATTGATTCTGCGCTTGGTCACAACGGCAAGACCCGCTTCAAGCATATCGCCGTAAACCATTGCCATTTTGGCACTGCCGGAGTCGGGCGCAACCACAACGCCGTTGTCGCCGATCAGAGTCTTGAGGTAAGGAACCATGACCGGACGGGCGTAGAGGTGATCCACGGGAATATCAAAGAATCCCTGAATCTGCTGGGCGTGGAGATCGACGGTCAGCACGCGGTCGGCACCGGCAACGGTCAGAAGATTGGCGACCAGTTTGGCGGTAATCGGCACACGGGGACGGTCTTTGCGGTCCTGACGGGCATAACCGAAGTAAGGAAGAACTGCGGTGATGCGGGCGGCGCTGGCGCGGCGGGCGGCATCGATCATGATGAGCAGTTCCATGATGTTGTCATTGGGGGGATTGCAGGTCGGCTGGATCAAAAAGACGTCAGCGCGGCGAACATTCTCTTCAAACTGAGCGAAGATTTCCCCGTCAGGGAAGTGAGTGATGTGAACATGTCCGAGCTCAGTACCCAGATACTCAGCGATCTGCTGCGCCAACTGAGGATGTGCAGTTCCGGAATATACCCGGATATGTTTTGCTTCTTCCATTTCAATACCCCCGTAAAATTTCCTATTCTTTAAAAAAGACCGTCTGCAAATATTTTTTGCTTTTCAGATTCCGGAAGGACACCGGCGGAGGAGGAAGAAGGAAAAAAGAGTTTACTTCTCAAAAAAGAACCGTTTTCAAACCGCTCTTTTTCATCTCTTTTTCGTTTCGGCAACCCCCTGGTGCAGCAGTAAATCTTTCAGATTTACCACGTTCAATCCCGCTTATCAGGATTGAGGTTCCGGGACCGTTAAACAGTCCTGTTTATAATTTAACTGTCTATAATATAACACTCTTCCGTCAAAAAGTCAAGCGGATGACGGAACTTTTGCCGTATTAAACTCTTCTCTGCGCTCAAAAAAGAACACAACTGTACCGGATATTCTTACTCCCGTTTCCGGAACAGAGCCTCTGCGCTCAGGAGTTCTTTTTCAAGAAAATCATTGATTTCAAGAACCGCCGCAAAACGGCTGGATTTGAATTCCTCAAGCAGAACAGGAGTGAAATACTTTCCTCCGACGGCGTCAATGCGCTGACAGACAGACTCCGTTTTTTCGCGGAATATCCGGCAGCCATCAAGAAAGTTGCGTGTCGTGCGCGGAGGCGCATTGCCGGCCCGATACAAAGGCAGCATGGCAAAATCTGCACCGAAACAGGAATCCATGTAGGCAAAGAGGCAATCCATATCATTGAGAAGAGTCCAGATTTCAATGATATCATTGTGTTCAGGAACTTTATGCAGTTCTTTTGCCGCCAGAGCCGGTTCATAACAGAAATTGTCAACGATTGCACTTATATTCAACTCCGGATCTCCGAACCAGGACGCCATTTTGCTGTGAAACATCTCCCGGTCGGGAATCTTTCCTGTCACCAGACTTTCGCCCTGATAGGCAATCATATACATCGACTGGGGCAAATTTCCGCTGGGCGGATACGTTGACTGACTCCTTGTCCAGATGGTCGCCGTGTGTCCCTCAAAAGGATATCGCGCATGGGCGCAAGTCCAGTCATCCACATTCCGGCGCATTTTGGGCTGTGAAGTCATGCCGCGGTAGACATTATCGTCCTGAATTCTGCTGGCGCTCCACAGGACCGCACCGGCATCGAGCAGTTTCTCGATCTGTTCATTACGGACGACGTAGTAGAACCAGACGTGGACGATCACCTTTTCAAGCAGAGACCGGACTTTTTCAAGATCGTGCTTAATAAAAGTATCGTGCCACATCAACACTTTTTTGCCTCTGGCAATCAGGTAGTCGGCACATTTTTCCACATGTCTGATATAGACGTCAAAATCCTGTTCATCTTCAAGTTCCGCCTCGTCCGCGCCGATGTGGAAATATTCGCAGTCAGGATAGACTTCCAGAATTTCATCCACCTGACGGCACCACAATTCAAACACTTCGGGATTTGTCATATCCCAGCGGTAAATATTGCCCTTGTTGCGCAGATGTTTTTTATCCGGATGTTTGAGCAGGTAATCCAGATGTCCCACACATTGCAGCAGCGGAATGACCCGGAGTTCCTCTGAATCAAGAGCAGAGAGTTCCTCTTTGGTGTAAGCGTCCGGATGAACCATGAAATCCATATCACGATAGGGAAATTTATCCTCAAATTCCACCAGCAGATGGGTGTAGCCGAAATGAATGATATCCTGCCGCAGTTTCTGCATATAAGCGGCATTGGGTATCATGCCTTTCATATCAAAGTGAAGTGAACGGACGTTCATTTTTACCTTCTTTCTGCAATTTCAAAATCAGATGAGCCGCCTCTTCCCTGACCTTATCCGGCATGGAGGCATCATAATTAAAATCATCGACGACCCGTTTGGCTGCATTTTTCAAAAATGCCTGAGCTTCAGGAGAGTTCTTGCCGACTTCCTTGAGTTTTGCAAGATATTTCACATCCATAACGCCCTGCCGGAGTGCCATATAACGCATCGTCGGTATGCTGGAAGTATCGGTCTGAATGAGCAGTTCTCCGCTTGTCGGCGCAAGCCAGGCGCAGCCGCGGCGTTCATCTTCAAGGCGGTAACAGGAATCGGAATCCGCCTGATGATATTCACCGAACCACGCCATCATACGGTAATTGCCGTGGAGTGAAGCGCGGGGATCAGTCGCACAGGTGTAATGACGCAGTTTTTTACCCGCTTTTTTCATTTTTGCAATGAATGCCAGATATTCCGGTTTGCGGAAATAGCCGTGACGCCAGAAGTCCAGAATATCGACATAAGGAAAGAGCTGATTAAGATATTTTACTTCAAACGGATGCGCACCGAGTACCAGAAGTACCTGAATCTCCGGCAAAGTTTTGCGGGTCTTTTTAACGGCGTCAATGACTTCGGTCATCCGTTCGGGATTGGGTTCATCAAAAACTTCGATTTCGCAGTTTTTAAGATCAAATCCTTTGGCTTTGACCAGTTCTGCCATCTTTTTCAGCCATTTTTCATAATAGGGTGTGCTTTTTTTGCCGTAAATCGAATGATAGGTATCCCATGCGGAATAGGCGATCATAAGGCGGGTCATGCCAAGAGATTTTGCGTGATCAAGCAGGCTTTCAGCCCGGCAGGGACCGGTAAAATCACCGTTTTTAAGTTTCCAGTTGAAGGACCAGATATCAAACTTGAAAATCCGCTGTCCGGCAGCGCGCGCCAGATCGTAACTGTTTTTGCAGCTGACATAGGAACTGAATGCGCCGGGACGGGCAGGTTCTTTTGACAGGATGATATTGCGGACATTCAATTCAAAGGGAATCACCCGCATTTCACCACGGTATTTTGCGCGCCAGTAACCGTCATAAAGACCGCCTTTTCCCGTCAGGGGAATAATCCGCAGATTACCTTTTTTGACGCCCGGAGTCATATCAGCGGTATCAATATCAATAAAGACCGGACGGGCAGTTTTGGCGGGAATCGTCACTGTTGAAGCCTCGTTGATACGGGGAAGAATGTCATACAACGCACCTGAGGCATCCCGGTTATCCTTGACCGCAACACACTCCCTGATCGAACTGCCGGGGAATGTTTTGGGCAGAACCGCCTGCCATTGACCTTTAATTGGTTGTTCCAGCGTTATCCGGTAGGTCTGGGTTTTGTTTGTCATATTGGCAACGGCAATGACCAGAGGACGGATCTCATTGACTGCCGCATTCACAGTGATCTTTTCAACCGGTTTGAACAATGCTTCGGGCATATAGGGCAGTTTGTTGTCATCGGTGAGATTGACGGGGGCGGCAAGGAATGTATATTTTGAAAAACGTTCCAGCAGAGCTTTGCGTTCATCAGCTTTCTTTTGCGCATCGGCTTTTTCAAAAGCGGCACGGGTCATACCGGCAGGATATTTACCCAACCGCAGACGTCCGAAGTTCTGCACATCGCCGAAAGACATTTTAACGGGAGCCCAGGACTGCATTTCTTTGGCGGCAATCCGCTGACGGCAGATGTTGAAGGCGATACTGTCGCCGTCGGCAGGATTTTCCCAACCGAGAGTTTCAAAGGGGATATAAGCAGTGACTTCCCAGAAATTTTTGCCTTTTTTCACGCTGTGCTGCCAGGGGGTGTTGACCTGCCCCTGTGTGCCGCGTCCGGTAAAAACGCGGTTGTCGGGAGAGATGACAAACTGTGAAAGATTGCGGTCGTTTTTCCTGGGACCGAAAAAGATTTCCACGACGTCGCCGCTCCAGAGATTTTTTCCCGGGAGCGTAATTTTTGCCGGTTCCTGACAGCGGATGACAAGTTTGAGTCCTTTTTTATCTGCATTGACAACAGCGGTCGTCGCCGCCTGTACGCGGGAACCGGTGCGGTACTGAGTGAAATCGTCGATTTTTTCTCCGGCAGCAGAAGCAATTTTAACGATTTTAAGCGGTTCAGCTTCAACTTTTGCTCCGGAAAAAACAACTTTCTTCTTTTCTTTGAGGGAGGGACTGTCAAAAAGAACATAATCTCCGACTTTAAATTTAAGCGGATTTAATTTGCCGGATGACCACATCTGCAGACAAAGGGCAATTCTTTTCGTATTTTTTCCGGTCGTGAATTCGCCTTTGACAAGATTCCACTCACGGTTAAGTTTGTAAGTGATTACCTGTCCCAACTTTTTGAAGCCGTAAAAACCGGTGGCTTTATCCCAGCCGATACCCTTGACTTCGACATGCGCGGCATTGCCCTTGACCATGACTGAAAAGGTATAAGTGGTATCGGGTTTGCAGATGACACCGGCATTTTTACCATTCCTGCCGATGATGAGAGCAGCATTGACCAGTTCATACTTCTGCTGCCGGTGGATTTTATCAATTTCCAACTTTCCGCAGCGGTTCCAGGTGTATTCTTCTGTGAAAAAAGAGAGTTTTCCGCCGTTGGTAGCACACTCGGCATGAAGATCTTTTGCCTGAGCTTTATCCATATCTCCCAGACGGATCAATTCTCCGGCATTCAGCAATACCGGAAAAAGCAATATTCCGGCAAAGATTTTACAAAATTTTGACATAAAAAAATTCCTTTTTATTTAGATAATTGATATTTCAGCCAGCAGTAAAAGGTATCTCCGATCTGGTGATAACCCTCCTTGGACGGGTGTACATTCTGTATATGGCGCAAGACTTTTTTCTGACTCCGTGCATTGACGTTGACCGATTTGACAGGATAGTTGTTTTCGCAATCAAGGTTGATGAAACCGGGAATCAGAGAAACATTATACGGATTGTTCTTTTTGATTTTTTCAGCCAGAGCCAACATATATCTGTGAATATTTTTCTTTGTCTGCCAGCGTGTCACGCCGCATCCGCCCATTAAACCGAAACCGTCCTGACTGGCAGATGGCGGCGGCGGAAATCCGATACCGATGACAGAATCCTTTGCCGTTTTACGGATTTCAGCAAGCAGGATATCCATGTTGCGGAATGCTGTTGCGCAATCCTCGGCAAAACTTTTATCGCTTGAGAGTGTCACATCATTGGTTCCCAGCATGATGGTAATGAAATCAGGCACTTTGCCGTTGTTGTACTTATCAAGATAAGCCTTGAAATCCAGTTGAATTTTCCCCTCTTTTTCCACCAGAAAGGGACTGCGGGCGTAATGCAGAAGCATACGGTAATCGGCGTCAGAGCGTTTTTTCCCGTCGGGACCGATCTTTCGGGGAAGATTTTTCCACTGTGTCAGAAAAGTTCCCCACTTCCATCCGGCATATCCTTCATTTGCCGGACCGCCGGGTTTTACCGGACTTCCCGCAAGATGATAGGAACCGACCATTTTCAACTGCGGATTACCCGGCATCTGACATAATTTATGGATATGCGGCGGATAAGATATCCCATTGGTCAGACTGTCCCCGATCATCAGAAGAGAAATTTTTTTCCCCGCTCCCGCATTTTGAGGAACAACGATCACTTTTGTTTCACTTGCGGTCACAACGCCGTCGTCATCAAAGACGGTGATTTTCCAGGAATAACTGCCGATGTCTGTCTCTTTTGGCGTAAAACGCCAGAATTTTGTAAAGTTCTGTCCTTTGGCGCAATCCACATCAAAAACATATCTGCCGGAATTTGTCGTCCTCACAATGTTGTCAAAGTAAACATTCATTTCGATTCCCGGAACAGCGTAGATCGCCTCCGGCAGAAAGAGCTGCAGTTTATCCACCGCTGCAAAAACCGCAAGCGGCAGCAGCAGGGCAAGAGAGAAAAGTTTTTTCATCAGTACGCTCCCGTGAATTTTCTGAAGGCAACATGGGCTATATGATTGGCATCAAACCAGTGGATATTATAATAACTGCCGTCTGTACCGCCGGGTTTGTTTTCAGTCAGAGCCGCCGCAACATATCCCTCGGCATCCGTATTGACCGCATGACCGTCCAGAAAGTTCAGATTCAGACGGTTGGCGTGAATCAATGCCGGTTTACTGTAACTTGTGGCATCCCCCATAGCCGCATAATGAAAATAGGTGATTTGTTCCCCGGAATTACTTGCCCTGCGGGTATCGATATTCAGAAAGTAACTGTGCGGCTGTTTGACACGCATGGCATTCAGAAGAAAAGTCTTTCTGCCGGCAGCATTGAGATTAATCGTCCGCAAATAGTTATAATTCAATACGTTTTGTTTGCCGCCGTAGCCGAAATACAGCGGATCGGCACCTGTAAGTTTCCTCGTTGCCGTCGGACAAAAAGCAATATTGTACTGGCTGGGATTAGTGTACCCCACCTCATTGTAGACGCGCAGCGGACTTTGTCCGTCATCGAAACTTAAAACCACATAACCTTTGGTGTCGTTGTTGTACAGTTGATGATAGGTTCCCATCTGGCGCAGATTATTCAGACACGCCGTCGTCTTGCCCCTTTCTCTTGCCTGCTGCAAAGCGGGCATGAGCATTGCTGCCAATATTGCGATAATAGCAATCACAACCAAAAGTTCTATGAGAGTAAAGGGGCTGGATGCGAGGGGAAAAGACAACTTTTTTTCACGAGAAAAAAAATTTTCTTTTCCCCTCGCGCTCCCCTTTTCTTTCAAAAAAAGCGGGGTATTTTGTTGTTGGGCGAAACCAGCCGTATTCTGCGGCGCAGAACTCCGTACTCTTCCGTACTTATCCGTACTTATCCGTACAAACGCGCCGCCCCGCAAAGACAGCATACTGCTGCGGTTATACAAAACACCTGTCTGACAAGTTGCGTTCTTCAGGAGTTCAATCAGAGTGAAGATTGATTTTTTTAAAGATTTTTTTAACATTACATGCCCTCCTTGTTTTGATGTTTTTTTATGTATTTTACAGGTGTAAATGTCTTGCGTATAACAAGTTCAGGTCTCATAAACAACATGTGACGGCTGGTGGAATTTTCTGAAAAAAGTTTTTTAAGTAAAAGAACTCCCTGCAGATAAAGATCAGGTATTTTAGAATCTATCGCCGTAAAAACAGGTTCTCTTGACGTGTCGTCAAAACTTTTTTCAAAATTGTCAAATTCAAGGACATGAGGAAGTTCCATATTCCCGGACATCCGGCGCAAACTTTCTGAAAAGAAACCTGAAAGCATGATAAGAAGAACATCATCGTATCCCGTCTGATGATGCTGAAAATAATTGTCTGCTTTAAGAATGATTTTTTCGTCATCAAGATAAACCGTTTCAATTTCCATGCCTGAAAACACCTTTCTGATGATCCGTTCCTGATATTTTGCGTTGGGATGCCCGGCGGAAAAAATCATCAATTTGCGGAATTGACGGATATCCTCCTCAAGTTCACGCAGCAGGAACTCGTAATCCGGCAGAATCCGGCTCGTGAGAAGCGAATCATTTTTTTCAGGAAACCACGCCGATTCAATCTGTACCACCGGACCGGAAAACTTCTCCAGCTGCGGCAGGGTTCTTTCATCCACAAAACCGCCGCGAAGCAGTAAAGCATTGATTTTTGAAAAAACTTTTTCCGCACTTTCAGGTGTAAGCAAATCACTGTAACTTACATAACAGGGAACGATATTTTCTTCACGGAGAGCCTTTTTTATCCGTCGCAAATTCATCAGTTTGAATGCGCTGGAATTGGCAGAACAATAATCATTTTCAGTAAATCCTATCTGTAATTCACCCTGCAGATCGTGCTTGATGAATGTACCGCAGGACGGTGTCCGGTAAACAAAATTTTCATCTGCAAGAATCCGCAGAACTTTATCGGCCGTGGCAAGAGAAATATCATACATCTGCATCAGTTTCCGCACAGAACCGATCCGGCTGCCGGCTTTCAATCGCTGCCGGCACAAAAAAGCTTTGTAATCTTCTGCGATTTGACGACTTTTGCTGTAACGCTGATCTGCCATTTATTTTCACCCTCACCTGTTTGAGAATAAATATAAAATATTTTCCGCCGGTTGTCAAGAGCAGGTCCGGCGGATAAATTAAATTTATAGTGTCAATCATAAAAATCCGTATCAATTAAGGTAGAACGGAAAATACCCCGGAAACAGCTCGATACTCCGATTGTTCGAATTTCCGAAGTATTTTAAGAAAATATCACATTTCTGACTTGAAAAAAAGGCAAAGAGAAGTTATGTTAGACGGTAATATCTTTTTATTATTAATATATATAACACTCCCCGGCGGGGAGTCCCGAAAAGAAATGGAGTCAAAAATGGCAGAAGAACTGCAAAGCCTTCTGGAAAAAATTCAGAATGACGGAATCAAAAAGGCTGAAGCTGAACGTGATGCAATCATTGCTCAAGCTCAGGCAGAAGCCGCAAAAATCATCAAAGATGCCGAAGAAAAAGCAAAGGCCCTGCGCGATGCCGCCCAAGCCGATGCCGCGTCTTCCGTCCAGCGCGCTGAAAACAGTATCCGTCAGGCGGCAAGAGATATCGTTCTCAAACTCAAAGCTGAACTTGAAAACCGTCTCAGTCTGGCAATTTCCGCCTCTTCAAAGTCAGCGATGACTCCGGAATTCATGGCGGAACTCATCCGCGATCTGGCAAAGGAATTTGCCGCCGATCCCGAAGCAAAAATCACAATCCTCTCTTCTGCACGCGATGCCGAAGCCCTCGCCAGTGCCGTGAAAGATACGCTCGGCAGCAGTTACAAAAATGCACCGCAGGTCTTTGCCGACAGCGCGGTCAAGGGCGGTATGCAGATATCTTTCAACGATGATGAAGTCTTCTTTGACTTTTCCGTTGAGGCAATCACCGGACTGGTCGGCGGATATGCCGGAGAAAAACTTGCCCGTATTCTGGAAAACAGGTAAAACGCAAATGCACTATTTTCTGATTGCTTCACTCCCTCTGCTTGAAATCGGAGAAGTCCCCCCGATGACGGTCGCGGAATTTGATGAGATACTCAAAGAAAATCTCTCTGAAAAAGCGCAGAAAAAAATTTTTGCTTACGAGGGAAAAAAAGATTATCCCGATACCTGTCCGGTCTACCGCAAGATGGCGCTCTTTGAGAGTTATCTGCGGACCTGCATCGCCCGCAAACGCGCGGAACGGGCGGGTATTCAGTTTTCAGCTGCCGATCCTGAAGAATATTACGGAGAAGTGGATTATACGCTTGCACATGCTTCAAGCTGCAGCAATCCGCTGGAACGCGAATATATGATCGACCGTCTCCGCTGGGCGCGCCTTGAAGAACTTGCGCTCGGACACGATTTTGATTTTGATGCGCTCTGTATTTACCGCGCTCAACTTTTTATTGTCAACAAATATGCCGGATTCCGCACCGAAACGGGAACGGTCAATTTCTCCGCCGCACTCGAAAAAGTTGTAAGCCTCTGCGGCAAAAACACAAAGGAGTCATAAAACATCATGACAGAAAACAACACAGTCAGAGAAAAGATTGTCGGCGTCAACGGCAACCTTATCACTGTCAGGTACACCGGCAGGGTCATGCAGAACGAAGTGGCGTATGCCATCGTGGGAGATGCCCGGCTCAAATGTGAAGTCATCCGTGTCCGCGGAGATGTCGCCGATTTGCAGGTTTTTGAAAGCACCAACGGTCTCAAAGTCGGTGATGAGGTTGAATTTACCGGAGAACTGCTCTCGGTGGAACTGGGTCCCGGACTGCTTACTCAGGTTTACGACGGACTTCAGAACCCCCTCAAACTGCTGGCGGAACACTCCGGATTCTTTCTTCAGCGCGGCGTTTATCTGCGCGCCCTTGACCGCGAAGTGAAATGGCAGTTCACGCCCTCGGCTTCTGCCGGAGACAAATGCGTTGCCGGAGACCGTCTGGGCAGCGTTCCCGAAGGCATTATCAAACACTACATCATGATCCCGTTCTCATGGCGCGGCACCTGGACCATTGAATCCATCGTTCCTGCCGGAGAATACACCATTGACGATGTCATTGCCGTCGCTGTTGACGAGCAGGGAACCAAACGCAACGTCACCATGACCCAGTTCTGGCCGGTCAAGATTCCGATTCCGGACTACGCTGAAAAACTGCTGCCCGAACGCACCATGGTCACGCAGGTGAGAACCATTGACTCCTTCTTCCCCGTGGCTGTCGGCGGCACATTCTGCACCCCCGGACCTTTCGGTGCTGGAAAGACCGTTCTTCAGCACTCCATCAGCCGTTACGCCGAAGCGGACGTCGTCGTCGTCGCCGCCTGCGGTGAACGCGCCGGAGAGGTGGTGGAAATTCTCCGCGAATATCCCGAATTGGAAGACCCGCGCACCGGACGCTCCCTCATGGATCGCTCCATCATCATCTGCAATACGTCAAGTATGCCCGTCGCCGCCCGTGAAGCAAGTGTATACACCGCCGTTACTCTGGCGGAGTATTACCGTCAGATGGGTTTGAACACGCTGCTTCTGGCGGACTCCACCAGCCGCTGGGCGCAGGCTCTGCGCGAGATGTCAGGACGTCTTGAGGAGATCCCCGGAGAAGAATCCTTCCCCGCCTACCTTGAATCCAGAATTTCAGACTTCTATGAACGTGCCGGACTTGTCCGTCTGCGCACGGGGGAACTGGGTTCCGTCACCATCGGCGGTGCCGTCAGTCCCGCCGGAGGAAACTTTGAAGAACCCGTTACCCAGGCGACGCTCAAAGTCGTGGGGGCTTTCCTCGGACTTTCGCGCGAACGCTCCGATGCCCGCCGTTACCCCGCCATCCACCCGCTGGACAGCTGGAGCAAGTACCACAGTCTTGTGGATGCTGAGAAACTTGCCTTTGCCCGCCGCACCCTTTCGCGCGGCAGCGAAGTCAACCAGATGATGAAAGTTATCGGTGAAGAAGGTACTGCCATGGAAGACTTCATTGTCTATTTGAAAAGCGAATTTCTGGACTATGTGTTTTTGCAGCAGAACACCTTTGATCCCGTGGATGCCAGCACCAATGCCGACCGTCAGCGTTACGTCTTTGACAAGGTCTGCGGCGTGCTTGAAAGAAAATTCCCCTTTGAGGATAAAGAAGTTGCACGCAGATGGTTCCTTGAACTGCGCCAGCTCTTCCTTGACTGGAACTACATCGCCCGGAACGATGCGGAGTTTGAACAACAGGAAAATGCCATTGACAGCAAACTTGCTGCCGTTGCGGAGGTGAAATAATGCGTAAAGTTTATCATAAAATCAGTCATATCGCGGGTAACGTCATCACCGTTGAAGCCGATGATGTCGCCTACAACGAACTTGCCGAAGTTGAAAGTTCACGCGGCGTTTCTCTGGCGCAGGTGATCCGTCTTGCGGGAAACAAAGTCTCCCTGCAGGTCTTTGCCGGAAGCCGCGGTATCAGTACGCAGGATCAGGTGCGCTTTCTCGGACACGAAATGCAGATTTCCGGTTCCGATGATCTGCTCGGACGCGTCTTCAACGGCAGAGGCACTCCGCGCGACAACCGTCCGGATGTCAACAGCGAACTGGTTGAGATCGGCAAGCCCTCGGTGAATCCTGCCAAGCGCGTGATTCCCCGCAACATGATCCGTACCAATATCCCGATGATCGACCTTTTCAACACGCTGGTTGAATCCCAGAAACTGCCGATCTTTTCCGTTGCGGGAGAACCCTACAACGAACTGCTCGCCCGTATCGCTCTGCAGGCAGAAGTCGATGTCATCGTTCTCGGCGGCATGGGACTCAAACACGACGATTATCTGATTTTCAAACGCACCCTTGACGAACACGGCGCACTGTCCCGCACGGTGATGTTCATTCACACCGCCTCCGACCCCGTTGTGGAGTGCCTGATGGTTCCCGATCTTTCTCTGGCGGTGGCTGAAGCATACGCCCTGCGCGGAAAACGTGTTCTCTGTCTGCTGACGGATATGACCAACTTCTCCGACGCGCTCAAAGAAATTTCCATCACCATGGAGCAGATTCCCTCCAACCGCGGCTATCCGGGCGACCTTTACAGTCAGCTTGCCTCACGTTACGAAAAAGCCGTTGACTTTGACGGTGCAGGCTCCATCACCATTCTGGCGGTGACCACCATGCCCGGTGATGACGTGACCCACCCCGTGCCGGACAACACCGGATACATCACAGAGGGGCAGTTCTACCTGCGTAACGGACGCATTGAACCCTTCGGTTCGCTCTCACGTCTCAAACAGCAGGTCAACGGCAGGACCCGTCCCGACCACCGCGCCATCATGGATGCGATGATCCGTCTGTATTCCGATTACAAGAGTACGCTTGAAAAGCAGTCCATGGGCTTCAAGATGTCCGCCTGGGACAACAAACTGCTCAAGTACGGTGCGCGTTTTGAAAATGAAATGATGTCCCTTGCAGTCAATATTCCGCTTGAAGAGGGACTTGATCTGGGATGGAAGATCCTGGCGGACTGCTTTGACAAAACCGAAGTCGGTATCAAAACCGATTTGCTGGATGAATACTGGCCGGGGAACTGATTATGCCGAAAATCAAATTCACCAAGACAGAACTCAAAAACCAGCAGGATGCCCAAAAGCAGTTTGAGCGTTTTCTGCCCACTCTGCAGCTGAAAAAACAGCAGCTCCAGATGGAAGTGCGGCAGAGCGCCGATGCGCTTGAAGCCAACCTCGAAGCTCAGAAAGAACTTGAAAAGGAACTGGCTGTCTGCATCGCCTTTTTCGGTGACGACAGCGTTTCAGACCTGATTTCCTCCAATGTGGAAATCCGTGAAGTCGTCACCGGAACAGCCAATATCGCCGGGATCAACATTCCCACCTTTGACCATGTGGAATTTGCGCCGGAAGATATTGATCTGATGGCAACCGACTGGTATGTTGACGATGCCGTTTCGGCACTGAAAAGTGCGGCAAGTCTGCGTGAGGCTTACAAAATCCTTCAGGAGCAGTACGATCTGCTTGCCGCCGAACTGCGGACAACCAGTCAGCGTGTCAATCTGTTTGAAAAGGTCAAGATTCCGGAATGCCGTGAAAATATCCGCCGTATCGGAATTTTCCTCGGAGATATGAACACCAGCGCCGTTGCCCGGTGCAAAATCGCCAAACAGAAGGCGGAGGAACGCGCTTCATAATGAAAATAAAGCTGATACAATCCCTCTCTGAACATGAACTCCTTTGTGCCGCAGAACTTTACCGTGTTGCGGACTGGGTTTCTGACGGAGAGGATTGCAGTTTTATCAACCGCGCCGTTGCCGGTTCTTTTCTTGCAGCAGCGGCGTTTGAGGGGGAAAATCTTGTCGGTATGGGCAGAGTTCTTTCCGACGGGGTCTCCGATGCCTATATTCAGGATGTTGTCGTGCATCCGGAGTTTCGCGGAAAAGGTATCGGCGGAAAAATCGTTATGTTTCTGGTGTCGGAACTGGAAGCGCGCGGCGTGGACTGGATCGCCCTCGTCGGAGAACCGGGAACTGAAAGTTTCTATTCCCGCCTCGGATTTGAGGCAAAAAAAGGCTTCACGCTCTGGAAATGGAACCACTCAGAAAAAGAGATGAATATATGATCAAACTTGATTTTGCAAAATGCGGCGGATTGATTCCCGCCATCGCCCAGGATTACAAAACCGGTGAAGTTCTGATGCTCGCCTACATCAATGAAGAGGCTTGGCAGGAAACTCTTTCAACCGGACACGCCGTCTATTATTCGCGCAGCCGCAGCAAACTCTGGCGTAAAGGCGAAAGCAGCGGCAACGTGCAGCTTGTCAAAGAGATTGCCGTTGACTGTGACTGCGACACCGTTGTCTTCAAAGTGGAACAGCTCGGCGGTGCCGCCTGTCATACCGGACACCGCAGTTGTTTCTACACGCATATCGCCCCTGACGGTGCCGTTTCAGTGGATGAAGATATCGTTTTTGATCCCGAAAAAGTTTACGGCAAAAAAGAGGGAAAGTAAAATTTTATGTCCGGTGATCTCAAAAAAAGAATCAAAGCCGTTTTTCCCGGTCTTCTCTGCCGCGAAAACGTTTCCTATAAAGAACTGACCACGCTCGGTGTCGGAGCAAGTCTGCCGCTTCTGCTTGAACCCAATGCACCTGAAGAACTTGCCAAACTGCTCAAATTTTTAACTTCAAGCGGCATACCTTATTTTATTTTCGGCGGCGGCAGCAATGTAATCGGTATGGATGCCCCCTACAACGGTGCGGGAATCCGTCTTGCCGGAGCTGAATTCAGTAAAATCGAAGTCCGTGACGATCATTTCATCTGCGGCGGCAGGGCTCTGCTGCCCGAACTGGTCAGAACGGCTGCGGAACACGGTTTTGCGGGCGTCTCCAAACTTGCCGGTATCCCCGGAACAATTGGCGGCGCAGTCAAAATGAATGCCGGAGCCAACGGTACAGCCATCGGCAACAGCGTTATCGCCGTTCACGGTTTCAAGGCAGACGGCAAACCTTTCGTTCTTGAGGGAAAAGATTTGAGCTGGGATTACCGCAAAGGTCCGCTTTCTGCGGGAGATGTGGTCACAAAAGTTGTTCTCAAACTTTTCAAATCCTCTCCTGAAACAGAACAGGCGATCGTCACGGAAACGCTTGCCGCCCGCCGTGAACGCGAACCCAACGGCCGCAGTGCCGGATGTGCTTTCCGCAACATTTCTCAAAGTGAACCCGCCGGAAAACTCATTGATCAGTGCGGACTCAAAGGTATGCGCTGCGAAGGCATGCAAATCAGCGAAAAGCATGCGAACTTCATCGTCAATCTGACCGGAGAAACGATGGCGGAAGATTATCTGCGGCTTCTGATTTATATCCGCCGCGCGGTCAGCAGCCGTCACAACTTCTTCCTCAAACTGGAACAAATCCCCGTTGATCCCGGATTTGAAGAAAAACTTTACAGTGAAGTTCCCGCCATCAAAGTCAATGTGCTTTACGGCGGAAACAGCAGTGAACGCGAAGTCTCTCTCCGCAGCGGTGCCGCTGTGGCAAAAGCGTTGGAAAATGCCGGTTTTGAAGTTGAATTAACCGATGTTCCCAAGTGCCGTATCACCCCTTCCATGAAACAGTGCGATGTCATCTACCCCGTTCTTCACGGCGGTTTCGGCGAAGACGGCACTTTGCAGAAAATGCTGGAAAATGAGGGCTTGCGCTTCACCTGCTCCGGTTCCGCCGCCTGCCGGGTCGTCATGGATAAAATTTTGACCAAACGCCTGCTTGACAAGACCAAAATGCCGACGGCACCGTGGAAAACCGTTACCCGGAGCAACTGTGATTTTCCTGAAGAACTGGGACTGCCCCTGATTCTCAAAGTTCCCTGCGAGGGTTCAACCGTCGGTATCATCAAAGTTGACCGCAGAGAAGACTGGGAACAGGCCCTTGAAGAAGAATTCAAAATGGCAGATGAACTTCTGGTCGAATCCTTTATCAAGGGTGTGGAAATTTCTGTCCCCGTCATTTCAGGCGAGGCGCTTGAACCGGTGGAAATCCGCAGTCCCAAAGGATTTTACGATTACGATGCAAAGTATGTCTACAAAGACGGGCATACGCAATACTTCTGCCCCTCGGAGTCCCTCAAAAAAGAGGAAATCGAACACGCAAAGAAACTGGCTGAAGCCTTTTATTTTGTCACCGGCTGCAGCGATTTAGTGCGCGTTGACTTCATCGTTTCTCCTGACGGCACGCCGTATATTCTTGAAGGCAATGCCCTGCCCGGCTGTACTGCAACAAGTCTGGTTCCCAAGTCCGCTGCCGTCGGTGGTATCTGTTTTGAAAAACTCACGGCGCATATCGTTTATTCTGCAATGAAGCGTCCGCTGCGTTCCGTGCAGGACAACTCCGGCGCGCGGGTGTTGTCAGGATATCTTTCAGGAATCTGCATCTGGATGTTCCGTCTGACGCTGGTTCTCTGCGCCCTGGTTCTGGCAACCAACGGCATTATCGCCCTCTTCACCGGACTGCCCGGCTGGCCGCTGGTCATCGCCGGTATGCTGATGGTTTTCACCGAATTTATTTTCACCTGGCTTAAATCTATGAGGAAAAAATGAAAAAATTTTCTGTACTGCTCTTTGTATTTTTTGCCGCCGTTCTCTCCTGTGCGGCGCAGCCCCTTGCCATCGGCAGCAAAGTCAACGATATCAAACTTGAAGTCTGGTATCAGAATAAGAAAGCTCCCGTTGAAAAATGGCTGGGCAAAAAGACTGTGGCGATCCTTTTTGTGACCACGACCATGCCCGACCCCCTGATGCTCAGGCGCATTGACGGTTATGCAAAGTCCCTCAAAAAGAAAAATGTTGAAATTTTCTTCGTCGCCAACGGACTGCCCAAAAATGCAAAAAATGTTCCGGCATGGAAAAATCTCAACTATCCCGTCGCCTTTGATTTGAAATCCGAACTCTTCAAATCTCTGGGCGGTACGCATGAAAGAATCCCTTTCTGGGTCGTCATCACGCCGCAGCGCGAACTTGCCTGGCGCGGTAAAATCAATCTGCTGCCGGTGCTTATCCGCGAAATGGAATCCGGCAAATACAAAGTTGCCGATGCCGCCCGCCGTGAAAAATTCACCAATTCCATCGGCAAACTCCTCAAAGAAAAGAAGTATGTCCCTGCCATCAACCTGATTACAGAAGAACAGAAACTCGAACCCGGCAACATCGAACTTGTCGGACTTAAAGCCAATCTTTTCAACCGCCTCAAAAAACCGGACATGGCTCTGCGTGAAATCGACAAGGCAATCGCCGTCAAGCCGGATGAAATCGCGCTCTATGAGTTCAAACTGCGTTTCATCCGTCAGGTCATGCCGGCAAAAGATCTGCTGCCGGCATTCAAAGATATTGCCGCACGTTTCAAAAACCGCCCCAACATCCTGCTGGGACTGGTCAAAAAAGAGATGGCTCTGCCTATGAACAAACTCAAAGTTGAATGTGTTTACATTCTCGCCCGCGCTGCGGCTGAAGCGCCGAAATTCCGCAACAATCAGGAACAGGGTATCGTCCGTCTGACGTATGCCAGAATCCTGCACTACTGCGGCAAAGTTGACATGGCTGTTCAGGAAGCGGATAAAGCAGTCAAACTCCTTGAAGGAAAAAACCGGAAATCTGCTCAAATTGTCCGCGATCACTTCGCTGAAATTCTGCAAGTTTCCCGTAAAATAAAGTAAGCAGAAAAATGATTCGCGGACTGAAAATACTTTTACTTGCTCTTTCGCTGGTGTGTTTTATTCCTCCGGCAAAAGCCGCTGATCCTGTTTCCGTAGCTGTTCTGGCTCCGGCTGCACTCCGGGCGGCACAGGCGGCAACGCCTCTCGTTGCAAGGATCATCAAAAATACGGCAACAGGCGTATTTCAGATCGGGAAAGATGCTGTTCAAATCCTCTATCTGCCCTACGGTCTGGGAAAAATGAGTATAGGATATCCCTTCGGCGGTTTCCGTTCCGGTGTGGTTTATACTTTCAAAGGCTGTATTGCGCCCTGCAAACTGGTGGTGCATACTGTCCTGCTGCCGCTTAAAATAATCGGTCTGGAGACGAACTTCTGATGCCTCATACCCTTAAAAGCAGAGATTTGAAAGCCCGCGCCATCCGCTACGGACTCCTGAAAGACTGGTACGGCGAAGAAACTGCCGGAACCGAGATCGCCGCCCATACCGTTCAGCCGGAACTGCTCAGCAATGCCCTCGACCGCATTATCAAAGATGTCGGCAGAGATGATGTTTCAGGATACGTTCAACTGACTCAGAACTGGCAGGAATACTGCGGAGAAGCCCTGGTCAAATATCTGACACCCTCGGGACTTAAAGACGGCATACTTACCCTCACCGTTCCCCACAGTGCCATGTTGAGTGTCGTCCAGCCCAGTATCGAATTGATCCATTCTAAAATCCGCGAAAAATTCGGTCCCGACTTCTGCAGCGAAATCCGCCTCATCACCGGCTCAGGCTCCCGCCGCCGGCGATGAGGCGGTGGGAATCGGGGGGAGGCGAAAAACTTTTTTTCCCGTGAAAAAAAGTTTTTCGCCTCCCCCCGAACCCCCCTCCACTTTTCAAAAAAAGCGGAGTATCTGGTGTGGGTATGATTTACCGTTGAGGATTGTTTGCTGTTCCGCTGTCCCCCGCAGGGCAGACAGCGCAAGACCGGTGCCGACGTTTCGGCAAAAAAGCGGAGTATCTGGTGTGGGTATGATTTACCGTTGAGGATTGTTTGCTGTTCCGCTGTCCCCCGCAGGGCAAATACACTTGAAAAAATTTCTCTTTATATTATAATGTGTAAAGAGGAGTTTTTTTATGGAGAACGTTTTATTCTGGCTGTTGCCGGTTCTGTTTCTTTCGGGATGTTCGCCCGACAGAACCATTCCGGCTGTCGACAATTTCAATCTCAAACAATATATGGGTGTCTGGTACGAGATCGCCCGCCTGCCCAACCGCTTTGAACGTGGTATGACACAGGTTTCCGCAGAATATACTCTTCTGCCCTCGGGTGAAGTGAAAATCGTCAACCGCGGTATCAAAAACGATCAGAAAAAATCCATCACCGGTATCGCAAGAGTTCCCCGCAAAGCGTGCGGTGCTGAACTGGAAGTTTCGTTTTTCAAACCGTTTTTCAGCAGTTACAGAATCGTCAAACTCGGTCCGGATTACCGTTACAGTATCGTCATCGGCAGCAACCGGAAACTGCTCTGGGTCCTCGCCCGTACCCCTGCGCTCTCTCCACAGGACCGGGCTGAAATCAAAGACTTTCTCCTGAAACACAACTTTTCCCCCGATCAACTAATCAAATCCGCTGATCTTTAAATGGGGAGCCGGAAAAAGACGCAATACTGAAGTTGTGCGCTTTTTCTATTGTGCTTTTGCTGGCAATTGGAAGAGCCGGGAATAAGTCCCCCCTTCCTTGAGCCTGACGGTTAATCTGAAAGCATTCTCTAACTTTTCATATTTGAGCGGATAACCGCTCAAGTCTGATTTGAACAGAACAGGACTATCCGGCAATTTACCGTGTTTCAACCAATAATCCCGGATGTTTACAGCAGCAAAATACATACGCTTATAATCTCTCAAAAAATAATTCATCTGCAAAAACAGCTCAATTGGAGCAATTGTTCTATAACTGATACGATTGATATAACGTTGCTCTAACAGCCTGTTTTTGTATTCCGGCAAGTGTTTTTGTACCGGAAAATCATGATTGAATTCCGGAAGTTGAGAGAAAATACACGCATAGGCAATATTTTTACAAGCAGAGTTTCTGGAAAGTGTATAGGCATAAAGATTAAAACGGTTTTTTAGAAAAGTTGCAACCTTTTTGGGGAAAGAATCCTCCCCCGGAGCCCAAGAATGGCATACCGAAGCAATCATCATTACCGACACCTGATTTTCCCACAGCAAAGCATCTACAAATACAAACTTTTTCAATCCTGAACAGTCCGGAAGACTTTTTCCGCCAAGCAGCAGCAGTTCTTCAGTGGTCCACTCCGGGTAAACCCAAAGTTTTTCAAGAGTTTTCAGTCTATCCAATTTAATGCGTGATTCATAGAATTTTTTTGAATTCACTGCAGAATTTCTCAACCACTGTTCAAAACGCAATACCTGCTGATTGGTCTTCTGAACCAATTTTTTATCACGGGGGAAAGCTTGTATTTTCAATAACAGATATTCTGATGCTTTTTCAAAAAACGGAGCATCAAAAAACGTCATTCTACAGATAAATTCATCTGTCGGCCAGTCCTCGCTGAAATATGGACGCTCTATTTCAAAAAGTTGCTCAAGATCTTTTATGAACTCCGGATTCTTTTTTTCAAACTCTTTAAGCGTTTTTTGAGCCTGCTGAACAGATTTGATTTCGCCCCAATCGGTCTTCACACACGCGGTGTGAGACGTCATTTGCGAGCGGATACCCCAACTCCACGAGCCTTCAGAATTTATTTTTCTGAAAGTTTCCACTTTAACAGGAAGTCCGACTATTTCGGACAACCGTGCTTTGTGCTTTTTTATATCGCTGTTTATTTTAATATTGCATATAATCAGCCCGACCGGAATAAGAACTGTTCCAATCAACGGAAAAAGGAATGTTCCGGAGCGATTTTCTTTCTTTGCAATCCCGACACTTACCGCCAGAAGGAGAAGACAGCATATTCCGGCAATTTCCGCATAGAAACCGAAAAGATTGAACCATATACCGACTTTAAGGCTTTTCGTCAAAAATAACGGAGATGCAAAATAAAATATACTGCAAAGACCGCTCAGCAATGCCGCAGCAGCAGAAAAATATCTTTTTCCGGAAATAAATACCGGCAGCAGAAAAAATCCTGCAAAAGGAAACAATACCGCACCTGTCCATGCCATGACAGATTGTTTCGGAGTTTCTCCGTAACACGCCATAATTTCTTTCAGGGTACGGGCAAAGCGGCTGATACCATAGAGCAATATTGCCGCCGGTAAAAGCAGACCTGCGGCAAGCGTGAAACAAAATTCCATCCGGCTTAATTCAAGTTTCTGCCAGAAATAAAATGCAAAATAAGTGCTTGCCGGGGCAAGAGCAACAGCAAAAGCAATCCAGCACAAGCCGTTGACAGCACTTCCGCCGGGGATGGCTGATTTTTTTAAATTCATAAGTGTATCTCCTTGATATCAGGAACAAATATAACTCCAAAGACAAAAAGTTGCAAATTTAAAAAACTATTTCTTTTTTTCCCAAATATCCAGCAATTTATTTTCACTTACGTTGTTATTGCTGTTAATGAAAGACACTACTTCAAGACCGGTGCCTGCCGTTATTCCTGGATGGCTGGAAACTCTATCCCATTCTTTTTGAGCTTCTTGTGCCTCTTTTTCTATTGTGCTTTTGGGGGCAATTGGAAGAGCCGGAAAGAAGGCTTCCTTTTCTTGTGCCTGATGGTTAATCTGAAAGCATTCTCCAACTTATCATATTTGAGCGGATAACCGCTGACGTCTGATTTGAACAGAACAGGATTATCCGGCAATTTCCCGTGTTTCAGCCAATAATCCCGGATGTTTACAGCAGCAAGATACATTCGCTTATGATCTCTCAAACGATAAGTTTCCAACAGAATCGCATCGAGCAGACTGATTATATCATAACTGACAAAGTTGACAATACGACAGCCGAACAGCCTGTTTTTGTATTCCGGTAAGTGTTTTTGTGCCGGAAAATCATGATTGAATTCCGGAAGTTGATAGAAAACACACGCATACGCAATACTCTTACAAATCGATGTTCTGAAATATGTATAGCTGTAAAGACAAAAACGGTTTTTCAGAAAAGTTGCAATCATTTTGGGAAAAGAATTTTCCCCCAGTAACAAAAAACGGTGCATTGAATAAATCATATTTATAGGTATGGAATGTTCCCAGAACAAAGCATCTATAAATACAAACTTTTTCAATCCTGAACTGTCCGGAAGATTTTTTCCGCCAAGCAGCAGCAGTTCTTCAGTGGTCCACTCCGGATAACCCCAAAGTTTTTCAAGCGTGTTCAATCTATTAAATTCAATGCGTGATACCTGGTGTTTTTTCAAACTGAATACAGAATTTTTCAACCACTGTTCCAAACGCAATACCTGCTGATTGGTCTTTTGAACCAATTTTTTATCACAAGGGAATGCTTGAATTTTCAATAACAGATATTTTGATGCAGTTTCAAAACATCGAACATCAGGAAATTCCATTGCCCAAAGCGCACTATTTCCCAGCCATCGATGGCGGAAAAATACCGCCTCTGATTTTAAAAACTGCTCAAGATATTTTATGAACTCCGGATTCTTTTTTTCAAACTCTTTAAGCGTTTTTTGAGCCTGCTGAACAGATTTGATTTCGCCCCAATCGGTCTTCGCAAAATCGGAGTAAAAAAACATTTTGCAGCCCGGAGCATCTGAATCCTTCACGCCTGCAGAATTTATTTTTTTTAAAGTTTCCATTTTAACAGGAACTCCGACTATTTTTGACAACCGTGCTTTATGCTTTTTTATATCGCTGTTTGTTTTAATATTGCATATAATCAGCCCGACCGGGATGAGAACTGTTCCAATCAACGGAAAAAGGAATGTTCCGGAGCGGTTTTCTTTCTTTGCAATCCCGACACTTAACGCCAGAAGAAGAAGACAGCATATTCCGGCAATTTCCGCATAGAAACCGAAAAGATTGAACCATAAAGTGCCGATTTTCAATTCTGCCATCAAAAATGACGGAGATACGAAATAAAATATACCGCAAAGACCGCTCAGCAATGCCGTAGCAGCAGAAAAATATCTTTTTCCGGAAATAAATACCGGCAGAAGAAAAAATCCTGCGAAAGGAAACAATACCGCACCAGTCCATGCAATGACAGATTGTTTCGGAGTTTCGCCGTAACAAGCCATGATTTCTTTCAGGGTACGGGCAAAGCGGCTGATGCCATAGAACAATATTGCCGCCGGTAAAAGCAGACCTGCGGCAAGCGTGAAACAAAATTCCATCCGGCTTAATTCAAGTTTCTGCCAGAAATAAAATGCAAAATAAGT
>SUVX01000037.1 GCA_015061725.1 Lentisphaerota bacterium | reverse complement strand
ATCCGTTTTTGTCCGTTTTTGTCCGTTTTTGTCCGTTTTTAACGCGCCGCCCCACAAAGACAGCATGCCGCAGCGGTTATACAAAACACCTGTTTTACAGGCAGCACTCACCAAAAGCTCAATCAAAGTAAAAAACTTTTTCATATCATCACCTTTCTTGTTGTGATTGGTTTGCAAATTTGCGTTTTTAATGAATGAATATGCAGACTTTTCTATAATTTCATAACCCAAAGCCTTTATTTCCGGTTATTTTCAGAGAATATCATTTTGTAATTATTATTTTTGCTTTTCAGGATGATTTCATAAACCTCGCACTCCCAGCTGCCGTTCATCTCGGGCCGGGTATTGACGGCGGCAAACTCAATGCCTTCAAGCTGCAGATTTACACTTCCGATTTTAAGAAAACTTGCGGAAACAGCTTCAGGTTTTGTGAGAGAAAGCAGTTTTATTTGAACTTCCTGCGGAACTGAAAGTTCAAAATTATCCTCAACGACAACTTTTTCAGGCGCAAAATCAAGCGTGCGGATAAAATTTTTTACTCCGGCGGCAGCCGGATACGCTTTGCCGAGATCACAGACCATTTTCTTTTGATCAGCAATTTCAAGCGTTGCCGTGTAATCAGTACTTGATTCCTGCTCAGTTTTTCCGAAAACCGGCGCTGAGACTGACGGGAAAGCCGGCTGATGACTCCCGCGCTCCGGCAGGAACTTTCTTTCAAATAACTGCAAAGAGCTTTTATTGCCGTTTTCCTGTCATAGTCAACTTTTATCCCCCGGTGTTCCGCTGCCAGTTGCGTGGAACTGCTGCAGAAATAATATGTCGGCCGTTCCTGTGAGGAAAGGAAACACAACTCTTTCAACTGACTTGTGCCGGGAAAAATGGCAAAATCAAATTTTCTCAAGGCAATTTTCTGTTTTTCCAATATTTCCGGAGACGGATTATCCTCAAAATAGACAAACTGTATATTGATTTTATGCTTTGCAGCGCCATCAAACAAACCGCGGTACTACTCGTAATTCAGCCCCCAGTTTTCATTGTGATCAGGCGCAGGCAGCATCTTTTTTTCAGGAAAAACATAACAGCCGATGAGCGTTTTTTCCTGCGGTTTTAAAGAGTTGGAAACAAATACGCCTTTGGCAGGGATACGCTCGATCAGAGTTTCGCCCTCCAGAATATCCAACGCCCTGATAACTGTGACAGGACTCACTTGAAAATCTTTGGCAAATTGCCGTATTGACCCCAGACGTTTGCCCGGTTTATACTCTCCAATTTCAATCCGTTGACGGATAATACTGCTGATTTTGTCCGGTAAAGATAAAGAATCATTCTTTTTAACAGAGCAATACATAGTTTCCAACTCTTGAATATATATGGGTTACAACAAATCCTCAAACTGTTACATCTGTTATACTATATATCCAAAAAAATTTTTGTCAAGAAGAAAAGGGGATTTTCCTGTTTTTCCGTTCGGGAGTCCACGGGACGGTGACAGACTCAGCCGGTAATCAAAACAGTTCCCGCTTGAATGCAGATATAACAAGACGCCATATCTTTGCAGCGGGCATTTTTCTCTGACGGACCTCAGCCCGGATGAAACGTCCCGTCTGACAGGGAATCGGTGTATCGGGAATGATATCCACCGCATAAACCCGATGGAGAGAACGGATCTCACCCGCTTCGTCAAAATTTGCATCCACAGGAATCTCGCCGCCGTAATACTGCAAGGCAGGTGACTCAGTCAGAAAAACAGGAATATGATGAACTTCACTGATTCTGCCTGAAATTCCGGACAGACGGTCACGGAGCAGCAAATTTACCGCCATACCGCGTTTCAAATCACGGATCTGCTGGTCATCCGCATACGCACGGACAATTTTTTCTCCGGAACAGAGCTTACCCAGATAAAGTCCGGGACGGACAAAAAAACCTTTTGAAATATTGTCATGCGCCGGAATAAAAATCACATTTCCTGCTGCCGCTTTTTTACCGTCTGCCATTTTGCGTTCCAATTCCTTCGCCGCATGCAAATCACTTTCTATCTTGCGCCCGGTCAGCAGACTGTCGCCCAACGTCGCCCGGAGTGAACGCTGCTGGTCAAAAAGCAGACGGTCAAAATACAGCATGTATTCCACACGCTCACGGGCAAAACGCAAAAAGGGATCCTCCAAAAGAAAAATCGTCTCGCCCGCCTTGAAAAAATGACTGCCCTCCGACGGTGAACGCATGATATAACCGTTCTCATGTGCAATCAAACGGTCCTCTTTGGCATAACGCACTTCTCCCGGCAGAGGAATCGTCCAGCTGAAAGGGAAAAAAAGGCAAACCGCAATCAGTACGCCGCAAGAAAATAAAAAAATCCGCCTCCGGTCAAGTGTGAACAGGTAACGGCGGAAAAAATAAATATTCATATCTTACTTTTTTCACGCTCTGTTCCCGATAACGGAAGATGCCTTGCAGGGAGGGGAAAAACCTCTTTTCACGAGAAAAGAGATTTTTCCCCTCCCCGCACCCTCTCCTTTTCGAGAAAAGCGGCGTATTTTGTTAAAAGAGTTTCAGGAATTCAGTCAAATATCAACTTTTATCTACTCCATACAGAAAACAGCGTTTTTAACGGGAGCCTGTTCTCAAAAGTTCCCCCGTCATTCCGCAGGTGAGCGTTCCGTCATTATTGGCAACCAAAGCCTTGATTTCAATGGTTCCGGAACGGTGATCCGCCTGCGGAGAAATTTCATAAATTGAACCGGTCACTGTTCTGCCGGAGAAAACAAACTGAAGTTTTGTTCCGACCGGCTTGAGTTCTGACAAAGGAATATTCATTACTGCCAGCAGTTTCTTATCATGGATGATCCTGAAAAGCGGTTGACCGTTTCGGACAGTTTCATGCTCGCGGCACATGATCTGTTCTATCCTGCCGTCAAAAGGAGCTTTGCGCTTGCAGTAACTGACACGCAATTCCGCCTCGGCACAATCAGCTTCAGCACTTTTCAACCGCGCTTTGAGAGCTTCAAACTCAGCTTCACGCCTCTGAAATTCAAGTTTGCTCTGAAAATCCTGTTCAAACAGCTGTTTCTGAGAAAGATAAGTTTCTTTCGCCAATTTCAACTGCACACGGATCTCTTCACGCCGTGCGGTCATCCGCTGCAATTCGATACGGTAAGGCGTTTCATCAAAAGCAAGAAGCAGTTCCCCTTCTTTAAAAGGCTGACCGACTCTGAAGTAATATTTATTGATCGTGCCATCAACCTGAGAAACCAGAACCGCCTCTTTATGGGGGAACAAAACCACTTTCACTGGGTGTTCATACGCAAAAGCGCCGCACAACAATGTTGTGCAGACGCTTAAGATTCCGGCAAAATACCAAGACTTCATGACTTATTTTTTCTTGGTATCTGCATCGTAGATGGAGATGAAGTCAATATCACCGAAGGCAGAAACCTGCTTTTCAGCAACCTTGAACTCATCAGCGGCAGCCTTGGTCTGAGCCTCAGCTTTGCCCAATTTTGCTTTGTTTTCTTCGGCAGCCTTGGTCAATTCAGCTGCAGCACGCTCTCTTGCGGCAACAAGTTCTGCACGCAGGGAGTTGAGGTTGGCGGCATCCATTTTCTGAATACCGATGCAGTTGAGGATACGGAAGTAGGCAACGTAAATATTACCCAGAGACATCAGTCTTTCAATCTCAGTTTCGGCAGTGGCAAGACGCATGTGATCCAGTTCGAGGCTGGAAAGATCACCGGTCAGTTTTTTGCTGGCAATTGCCCATTTGAGGTTCTTGCTGTAAGCGTTGTAAAGTTTGTTGTCAATGTTGTAACGCTCTTTCACAGAGAGCAGATTGGCGTGGGCGATACGAACCTGCGCCATGATACCGACAGCCATGGCAAAAGTGCGGGTCTCATCAGCTTCGACCTGAGCCTGATGTGCCTGGACTTTCTTGATGCTCTGGGGCAGTTTCAGCAGGTTATAAGCAGCACGGATACCCAATTCATACCAGCTGGAGTGATAGAGGAAGCTGTTGTCATTGTGAGTGAAATCATAGAACACACGCACGTTGGGGAACATCTTGACAATCTCTTTGCGGCATTCCAGAACGTTGATATGTTTCTGCATATCAATTTCGTACAGTTCAGGTCTTTCAAGCAGAGCGATCTGTTCCATAAGTTCAATTTCGGGGAATTCAAACTTCGGAACCTGATTGAGATAGGAGTCGTCAACAAGAATCTTGCCGCCGGGATGCATTCCCAGCAGAGAACGCAGCTCAACACAGCTGTTTTCATAACTGCGGATATAGTTGGTCAGACGTTTTTCCATTTCAACAAAACGCTTGGTTTCGTCAAAGGCACGGAAAGGAGTGATCGCACGGGATTTGCTCAGCTTTTCAATCAGCTGATAACGGTTGCGGCAGTCTTCCAGAAGTCCGGTGGTGATTTTGATGGCACGCTGGGCGGCGGCAACCTGGAAATAAGTTTTGACAACATCAAAGGTCAGGTTCTGGGCAACACGGCGGGTGCGCTGTTCGCGGATCATAACCCGGTCACGCGCCTGCTGGGTGTTGAAAAATGCCAGACCGAAGTCAACAACACTCAAGGCAAGATCAACATTGAAATAGTTGATCGTACGATCCTGACTGGTGCTGTATCCATAGGTCAATCCGTCATCAGCAGTCTTTCTGCTGCTGGAAGCCGGCGTGTTGTTTCTGTTGGTAAAATTATAACTTCCGTTCAACTCAGGCAGCATGCCGAGCATTTCAGCAGTACGCATTTCTTTGGCAACGTTTTCTTCAATTGCGGCAACCTTGAGTTCAAGGTTGTTCTCGCGCGCCATTTTGATACATTCCTGCAGAGAAAGTTTTTGACCTTCCATCATCTCGCGGTAACGGGCAAATTCAAAATGCTTGACAGCATATTCAGCACGTTCATCACGATACTCTTTCGCCGTTTTACAGCCGCCGATTGCAACAGCTGCAAAAACACCAAACACGAGCAATTTACAAATTCTACCAGACATCTTCAGAAGTCTCCCATCTTTTTTTGGATATGTTATTTTGTTTAAATTTTTCAAACTTTCTAAAGAGCCGGATCCTTACAGGATACGGGCCTCATTCTGTTTCTTTTCCAATCTCTGCATGGCTTCTTCTGCCAACGGGAAATCGTTTTCGGCAGCTTTCTGATACCAGCGCATCGCTTCACGGTCATCCGCAAACACGCCGATACCGTTTTCGTAGCAGCGTCCGAGAAGATACTGGGCATAACGGTTGCCGGCGTAAGCCGCCTGACGGTAAAGCGCCGCAGCTTTGACAGTATCTTTGGGAACGATTTCGCCATATTCGTAGAACGGCGCAAGGAAATACATTCCGTAAGCATTTCCCAGACGGGCGGATTTATCAAACCACTCAAACGCCAGTTTGCGGTCTTTTTTGACAACGTCGTTACCGTTGTTGTAAATCAATCCCAACTGATACATGGCGTTGCTGCTGCCAAGCTCTGCACCGCGGCGGAAAAACTTGAACGCAAGATCCGCATCACGTTTGACACCGAGTCCGTCGGTATAGCAGAGTCCGACGTAGCAGCATGCCTCAGCACTGCCATTGCTTGCGGCACGGCGCAGGGTCCGGAAACCGAGTACCGGATTCGCACTGACTCCGATTCCTTTTAGCTGACACATACCCGTCCAGAACTCTCCGTCAGCAGAACCGCGTTCGGCAGCTTTCCTGAAATTCTGTAAAGCCGCAGTATAATTCTTTTTGACACCGAGGCCTTCAAAATAACAACGTCCCAAATTCAGATAACCTTCAGCAGAACCCAGATCGGCGGCTTTCTTGAAACACTGGAACATTTTGGACAGATTCTTTTCTCCGGCAATGCCGCGGGCATGATAAATACCCAGCATGCACAGGGCATCAGGATTTTTGGCTGCAGCAGCCTCTTCAAGGTATTTTCTGCCACGGTTGTAATCACGGGCAACACCTTTACCCTCTGTGTAAATTTTACCAAGCAGATATTTGGAATTGATGTTGCCTTCTTTGGCGGTGCTTTCAAGCACGGCAATTGCCGCGGCATCGTAAACCTGCGCACCGGCAGATTCAGCCAGATTGATATCAAGTTCAGCCAGAGCAGCGGCGGCGGCGCGGTTCTTCTGCGCGGCAGACATCTCAAAATAACGTCTGGCATTGTTGTAATCCTGCTTCACACCGATTCCGTCACGGCAGTAGACACCGTAAAGCAACTGTCCGAAGCTGTTGCCGGAATCAGCAGAAAACCTGGCGGCATCTGCAGCGGCGGCGGGATTGTATTTGACACCGTACCCGTTGCGGTAGCAGAGAGACAGGAAGTAATAAGCTTCAACAACACCGGCATCAGCCGCTTTTCGCAGCCAGGCAAACGCTTTATCACGTTCACGCGGAGAAATGCAGGAAAGGTAATATTTACCCAACTTCAACTGTGCCGCAGAATCGCCCATAGCAGCGGCCCTGCTCAGCAGGGCAACGCCCTGAGTAACGTTACGACCGCTGCGGATAAGTTTTTCTCCGGCATATCCCATCGCCGCGACATTGCCGGAACCGGCAGCGCGTGCAAAATACATATCAGACTTTTTGGCATCACTTGTCTGATAGAAACGGCCGAGAGCAAAATTTCCTGCTCCGGCATCAATTTTTGCAGCTTTTTCATAAAGAGCAACCGCCTGTTTGGAGTCAGTCTTTGCCAAATAATCACCTTTGACGATCAATGCGGAAGCACTGCCGCGGGCAATGGCCTTATCAAGAATCTCAAGACCTGTTTCTTCATCTTTATCAACGCCCCTGCCCTCAATGTAACATTTACCGAGAGCTGTTTCGGCTTCAAGCACACCGCCGGCGGCAGCAGCTTTGAAAAGACGGAAAGCTTCATCATCACGGGCGTTGACCAGTTCACCTTTGAAATAACAAACGCCCAGGCGGTAAACGGCGGCGGCATTTCCGGAAGCAACAGCGCGGCGGAGCAGACTCAACGCTTCAGAAAGATCAGTCTTACCCGCCCAACCATTGCGGCGGATGTTGAAAAGAAGCAACATGGCATCGCTGTTTCCGGCAGCGACGGCTCTTTCAAGCGGAGCAACCGCGGCACGGTAATCTTTGCGGACACCGATTCCGGAATAAAGGCAGTAACCGTAACCGAAATCTCCCAGGGCATTTCCCCGGGCGGTGGATTCTTTGAAATAACGCCACGCTTTGGCAGCATCTTTTTTCACGCCCAGTCCACGGAGATAAAACAAACCCAAATGAGCTTTGGCATCAACATTTCCACGGCGTGCCTCTGCTTCAAAACGGGCAATCGCCGTCTTGACATTCAGCTTCTGTTTTGCCGGAATTTTAAAACATGATGTCGCTGACCGGATGACAATTGCATCCCCTTCGGCTGCGATCAAAGCAACACCTGCGAAGATCGCTGAGAGCGTGTAAAAACACCTTTTCCCCATGGTGAAAGTCCTTAACTTGTAAAACCAAAATACCGCTTAACGGCAAAATTACATAACCCAACGTCTTTTAATCTAACGCCATATTTAAAAAAAGTCAATACTTGACTCCGTTTATTTTGCATAAATTTTCACATTCAGCGGCATTCCATGCCGTCAGATTGCTATTTATCAACCAACGGAATATGTTTTATGCTTCTGATATATGACCGCGACACAGGATATTTTATCCCCGCCGCCGGACTGTAATACACATCCGCTTCTGACTCACTGAGAATCATTCCGGATTCCACTCTGCCATCTTTGAAAGTGATTTCACAGTTGGCGACCCAGAGGTCAATATTTTCCTTACTGACATAACGTTTGCCCTTTGATACCGCAAAACGGATGTCTTTACGCAAAGGTTTCGCCCGGGGGTGGGTAACAGTCAAAATATGTTTGCCCGGCGCAAGATTTTCCACCACCGTCAGTTGAGTTTCAGTTACGGAGCCGGCAACGCCCCGGACTTTTCCGATAAACTTGCCGTCGATCAAATAACTCACTCCCGCCGGACGGATCCTGAAACCGGCGCTGCCGGTACTTTTATCAAGCTGCAGACGGATACTTTCTTCACGTCCCGGAGCAACGGATACAACGCGCAGCAAATCATCATATCCCTGATGTACCAGACGAACCTGATAATTGCCCGGATGGATCGCCTCAACCACGAGAGGCGTCACACCTTTCTTTATATCATCAATAAACACCTCGGCTCCGGAGGGAACACTGGATATTTTAAGCGCCCCCGGACGGGTATCAAGACGCAGAGTCAGAGTTCCGGTCTTTCCGCTTTTTACCGTCACATTCTGCTCAAGAGGATTGAACCCCTCTCTTTCAACACGCACCTTAT
Source organism: Lentisphaerota bacterium (assembly GCA_015061725.1). Lineage (GTDB taxonomy): Bacteria > Verrucomicrobiota > Lentisphaeria > Victivallales > Victivallaceae > UBA1784. Next base: position 27,471 of record SUVX01000037.1, on the reverse strand, counting down.
GAATTCCCGCTTCAAGCGAGGCACTGAACGGAGAAACTCCGGACAGTTGACCGTTGATGAAAACACGCGCGCCTTCGGGAATGGTTTTGATGATCATACGTCCGGAAGTCATACGCAGACGGGCGAAAACCCGCGGATGCAGACGTTCACTGACTATTCTCCAGGCAAGCTGTTCTTCTGCGTATCCCGGACAGATTATCTGCGCGGAATACTCTCCGGCGGGAAGATCAGAAATCACAAGCGGCGTACTGCCGCGAATCTCGCCGCGGAACTTAACTTTAGCTCCCTGCGGTTCACTGTCGATCAAAACAGCGGAAACGACCGGTTCAAGTTCAACTTTGACCTGAGTTGTTCTGCCTGCTTTGACTGAAACGACTGCAAAACGCGGATAATGTCCCGGCGCACCGACACGGAAATTATATGTCCCGGGACGGGTTTTGAGAGTAATGGGATCACCCTTGAAAGTTTTACCATTGTAAACAACTTCCAGAGCCGGATGTCCTGAAAATACGATTTTTCCCGTTGCCGGAGCCTTTTTGCCGCAACCGCAGACAACGGCAAGACACAACAGAAGCGGCAGCATTATTTTAAAAGTTTTCATCGTGATCCTCTGTGTTTTTTAAGACGGACATCAAGAATATGCAGACGTTTGCGCGCCACATTGTATTCTTTTGATTCAGGTTCAGTAAGCTCCATTGTCTTCATGAAAACACGGCGCAGAGCTTCAAAATCACGAACATTCTGAAGACGGACCCGCTGAAATTCAAGTTCTTCAAGTTTGGCTGCACGCAGTTTTTCAGCTTCACTCAAGCGGGTCTTCGCCTCTTTGAGAAGAGCCGGAGGCGGTGTAAACTGACTCAGATAATTGACCACCACCCGGTAACGGGATATCGCATCGCGGAGATTGCCGCCATCGGATTCTCTGTTGGCATAAAGGTCTTCAGCTTTGTTGAAACTCTCTTTTGCCATACGCATAATTTCTTCTCCCGAAAGAGAAACCGTCTGCATACCGCAACCTTCGGCAAATTCATAAATGGCACTTTCAACGTCTTCAAATTCCGGAGCCGCCCGGTGACCGTTGATGACAATGTCTTTGACCTGTTTTCCAATCATGATTCCGAGACGGCGGCGCAGTCCGCTGCCGTCGGGAGCCGCTGCGGGATTACTCATGCGCCAGATCCCTGAAGCGTTGATTCTGCCGCGCAGCACATCCAATCCTGCAGGATTTTCCACCACCAGCGGCTCAGGATGGCGGCGGCTGCGGATATCATCAATGGAAAAAACCGCTTTGTTTCCCTCAAGTTTCAGAGAAAAGCGAAAAACATTGTCGCGCTGAACTGCCAGTTTTTCAAAGATAAGGAATATCGGCGGCTCTTCGGCGGAGCGCTCCGCTTTACCGCTTTTGCCGCCGCTTGAAAAAATTCTGATACAGGAGGTCAATGCCACGATGACCAGACAGACAATAATCGTATAAAACAGCATGGGAGACATGCCGCGTTTCGGAGAAACTCCTGCTGCGGACGGCTCGTTCTTCTTTTCTTCATTACCGGCTCCGGAAGAAAACAGAGAACCTCTTTTCAGGGATTCCAGAAGCGAATCATCCGGTTCAGCTGTCCGCACTTCCGGTGCCGGCTTCTCCTCAACAACGGCTGTCCCCGGCGCAGGTCCCGCCGCAATCACAGGAGAATCCGTATTAACAGGATTAAATACGATCCGGGGCGGTTCACCCGCAAGATCGGAGACTGTCAAAATCTGTTCACCGATTTCGATTCTGTCATTTTCTGCAAGAAAATATGTACCGGATATCCGTTCTCCGTTCACCTTGACGCCGTTGGTGCTGCCCTGATCTTCAATGCTCCAGCCGCCCGGCAGTTCCTGTTTGAATTTGGCATGATAACGGGACACGCCTTCTGTCGGGATCCGCAAATCATTGGCATCTTCGCGTCCGACGGTAATCTGCGGCAAAACGAACTCAAAAGTCCGTCCCGCCTCTTTGCCGTTGATAAAAGTTATTTTCATATTCTTCAGTTCCCGTAATTTGAATCAGATAATAAAATAGCTCCTGATGAAATTTTTTCAATACCTTTATCCGTTGTTGTTGAACGAAATTCAATAATATCGCCTTTTTCCGTCCCCGAAAAGTCTATCGCACCCGGCGGAAGTTCAATAACTGCAGAAGCCCCCCTGCCGCCGAAAACAAATTTCCACGGACGCACCCGCCGATGCACGGATACAACCTTGTTTTCACGGTCGATAAACACAAGATCAAGCGGAAAACGCATGAAACAGGTGTGGACGGAACTGCATTTTTCAAAAATCAGCGCATCAAATTTTCCGCAGACAAAACGTCTGCAGATCATCCCGGTCAGGCGGATCAGCGGATTCCGCGCATAAAACGAATAGCCTGCCAGATATTTTCCTGTATTTGTATTCAACAGCATATCAACGGAACATCCTCGCAGTTTGCAGCAGAAGCGGTCCGAGCAGAATGATGAAAACCGCCGGCAGAATAAACAGAACCACCGGAATAATGATTTTCACGGAGGCTTCATTTGCCAGTTTTTCTGCAAGAGCAAAACGTTTTGCCCGCTGCATGTCACTCTGGATACGAAGCTGCTGACCGATACTCACACCCAGTTCATCCGCCTGACAGATGGCGTTGACCGTTGCGGTCAGGTCGATCTGACGGACTCTTTCCGCCATGGCTTTGAGTGCCTCACTGCGTTTGCGTCCCAACTGGATTTCGCTGAATGCCTGCAAGAGTTCCTCTCCCAGCGCATCGGGACGGCGCCGGGCAAGGATATCACGCAAACTTGAAATCAGATCCCGTCCGGACTCCACAGAAAGAGTCAGCACATCCAGCAGATTGGGCAGCGCTTTCATGATTGAAAGCTGCCGCGCCTTGATCGTGGCACTCATCCACACCCGGGGATAAACCGCAATCAATACACCCATTAAAAACGGAATGGCAAGTTTTCCGGAAAGCGCACCGGCAAAGAGAATAACCAGCGCAAGCAGACAATACAACAGTTTTATCGCAACAAAATCCTCTGCGGAAAAAACAGTGGAATATCCCGCCATTTCAAGTTTCACCTGTTCGCTTTTGCGCCAGAGCGCACAACTGTTTGCTCCTGCCAGCGGACGGGTGAGACTCAACAGCGGCAAAACAATTTTGAACACAAGCGGAACACGTTTTTCACGGGTGAAATCACGTTTTTCCAACTCCATTGATGAAAAACGTTTCAGAAACAGAAAACTCAGACAGCCGCAGGAAACTCCCGCACACACAGCAGCAAGCAAAGCAGTCAAAGACATCTTCAAACCTCAATATTTGTGATTTTGCGTATGGCAAGAAAACCGCAGACGACCAGAATCACAACCACAACAACTGCAATGACTCCGGCGGCACTGCTCCAAAAAAGCGACATCATATCAGGACTTACATAGTTCAAGCCGACCATAAGCACAAAGGGCATGGCTCCGATCATCGTCGCCTGAAGTCTGCCCATCGCCGTCAATGCCATAACTTTCTGATTGATACGGACACGTTCACGGATCAACATGGCAACACGTTCAAGGGTTCCGGTCAATTCACCTCCCGTCTGACGGGCGGTCACGATTGCCGTCACCACCAGATCAAAGTCATCGGAGTTCAGGCGGCGGCTCATGTTGTCAAGCGCCTGTTCCAGCGGCACACCCAGACGCAGTTCCTGAAGCAGCAGACGGAACTCCACCGATACCGGATGAAGATCGCAGTCGGCGACCTCTTCCAGAGCCTGATTGATACTGAATCCGGCTTTGAGTGCGCCGGACATCATACCGAGCGCATCTTCAAGCTGTAAATTGAACTTGTTCAAGCGACGTTTGCGGATATATTTCAACCCTACACGCGGGGCGGGAAAGACAATCAGAGAAACCATCAGTGCAACCGGCAGTCCCCAGCGCCATGAAAAGGAATCCAGCTGCAGAACCATGATGATAATGGTAATGATCCCGCCGAGCGCAGACGAAGCGATCGAAAGATCAAGGATCCGTCCTGCCGGCATCTGGATAAGAACGTCATCCAGTTCCGTTTTGGCTTCTTCAAGATAACGTTCCCGGTAACGTGCGGCGACGTAAGTTCCGAAGTCAATCAGCACAAACATTGCAAGTGTTACGGCGGTAAAGGCGAACACAGCGGGCCAGAATGATCCTGTCAGCATTTTTCTTTATACCTCTTCTGATTCAATACAGTTAAATTCAACATTGTACTCTCTGAGAGAAACATTTTCCTGATACTGCAGTGTTACCCCTGCCGGAGCGCAGCAGTCTATCACAAGAGTCTGTTCACTTGTCTTGCGCCAGTTGACATGCACAGGACCGCAGGGCGTCCAGCGCGTACCCGAGGCATATTCCAACTCACGGACAAAGGGACTTACCGTAAAACTCAGGCTTCTGCCGTTGTTTTTCAGTCCGAGCAACACCAGCGGAAAAGTATAAAGCGAAAAAGCCGAGCCGCTTTCAGATACGCTTTTTTCTGAACGTATCCGTTCTGTCATCAAGTCGTGCATACCCAGTTTTTCAAGAGCTTCAAGCAGGAACAAAGTCCCGGAACAACCGCTGACCTTTTCAAGTTCGCTGTGCGGAGAAATAATATTGGCACAAACTGAAGAACGTCTGTTCTCAGGAATCACATCAAACAACAACGCAAGCACGCTGCTTAAAACTGAAAATACGGGAATATGCTCCTGCTTTTCATCCAGTCCGGTGCAGTAAGACAGATGACGGTCATCCCACAGCGAAAGAATGGCACAAGATAAGTTTTGAGCCGTTTCTTTCATCCAATTGATTCCCTGAACGCCTGCCGTATCACCGAGAGTCCACGCCCAATCCAGTGCGCCCTTGAACAACAGATTGGAATTTGTATCACTGCCGCCTGAAGCATTCTTCAAGAGTCCGCTTGCCGGATTGATTTGCGTTTTTGCCCGTTCAAGCAGCCGCACAACCTGCGGATAGAGCCGCTGACAAAATTCAAGCGTACCAAGTTCACGGAAAATATCCGCAAGAGAAAATACGGGAAGAAAATCTGATGCGGAAAACAAACCGTCCCCGGCAAGAATTCTGTCAAAAGCAAAAGCGATACTGTGTCCGGCAAGGTCTTCGGCACCGCAGCAGGAAAGCGCAAAAAGTACCTCATTCCGGCAGTTTTCTGCTGAAAAACCATTTTTACCGCTGAAAACATCCAGCATGGAAAGTTTCAGCTGATGCAGATTTTCTTCATAAATTTCATCAAAAATACGGTCGGATGAACGGAATTCCCCGCAGGGAATAAGGGGATAAGTGGATTCCACCAGACGCAGAGATTGAAAACGGATATCTCCGGTCATATTGCGGAAAGTAACAAACACATACCGTCCCCGGCTGCGCACAGTTGCCGTGTAACGGTTCCATCCCTCACGGCAGATGTAACGCAAGGGGTGTTTATCCTCACTTCCGTCAACGGAGATTTCAATAACTGTTCCAGCAGGAGAACAGAGGACAAAGTTCCAGAATCCGGTATTTTCAACACCGCCGTCACAGCACAGCTGCAAGTTGAAGCCCTCTATCGGATGAATGACAGCACAACGGTCATCAGGGTAAACAAGGTGCTGGATATTTTCAACAGTTCCGGCAGGTGCGGTAAGGCTTCTGCCGTCTTCTGAAATTATTTTCACCTCTTTCACCCGGCGGATCAACGCTTCGCGCCGGGTCAGCATCGGCGTCGGACGGGGAACAAGTTTCTGCCAAACGCTGCCGTCAGCGTCACTCACAACTTGCGCCGGAGCAAACACCGGTGCCGATTGTATGGAGTTATCAAAAACTTCAGTTTCCCCTGCCGCATATTGGGGAATCGCCGCCGCCCGCCAGGAGGGGTCCGTTGCAATCACATCCAAGGATCCGTCGGCAAACGTCATTTCAAGCAGGGCAATAAAACCGCCGCAGCCGGCAGTATTTGCGCCTGAAAACAGAACATCCGACTCCAGACGGTTCAAGCCGCAGCGCAGAAGATGGGAACAATCCACCGTATCAAAGAAGCAGCTGTCCGAAAAAAATCGCGCGGGACCGTCAGCACTCCATTGTCCGTTGATACGCAAACGGTAAGAGGAGTCTGCTGAAAGGTACAACACCGCCGCAACCGGCAGTTCATCCAGACGGAAATCCCTCTGAAAAACCACATGACGGCACTCTTTACTGTCATCACCTTCAAGCCATATCCAACGCGCTGATTGCCAATTCATAAAATCTCCGGAAACTGAAATATTCATACTGAAACTAAAACATACATCGTTTTTCAGTTTTTTTCAAGTCCGTTGATTTTAAAAGTTATCCGGAAAAATCAAACAAAAATTTTCAGGAAGAGTTTTTCTGCACCTTACTTGCGTTTTCCGGTCACCTGTTCCGGAATCTTCCGCGGAACGACTTTGCCGAAAGGACAATCCGACTCTTTGCGGAAAAAGCGTTTGAGTTCCGATGGAACCAGATTCACCGCAGGATTGGCAATTTTATTGTTGAAAATATGATAACTTATCCGCGCAGTTCCCCGGGGATTTGTTTTGATTTCAGCATCAACATCAAGAGAAGAATCACAGACGATAAAAGGAACAGCCGTCATCGTATAACAGTTTTCTATGACAATTTGAGCAGGAAGAGCAAACAGACGGATGACTGCACCGTTTTCACGCCGGAGTTGTCCGCAGCCCAGCAGACTGTTGTAAATGGCAACCCGTCCGCCCTGAGACCAGGGGTGTCCCTTCGCCGGTCCGGCATAATTGTAAACCGCCGGGATACCGCCGCCCTCCGCGCCGAAACGGACAGATTCCGCCTCGAAGCGGTCGTAGTTATCCACCCAGCGGGCATTGTGATAATAAAGCGGTCCCTTGTCCGGATTTGCCGAAGGTGTGAGACAACAGAAAGCAAGGCGCAGCGTTCCGTAACGGTTGATGAATGCCGCACCGTCTGCCAACTGCGGTTGAGCAAAATCCACCCAGCAGTTGCGGATTTCCATCAAATCCCCGTAATTCTGCACACAGCGTTTGATCTTTGAAAAAAGACAGCCGTCGATAAGTGTCTGAGAAGAGAGATGGTTCACGCTTTTTTCAGGTTCCAGCAGAACAGCGATTTTTTCAGCGTAGAAAAACTGACAATCCCGAATGGTTATCATGGTTTTATCCACATTTTTATTGCTGAATTTCAGCTGGACTCCGGCTCCGGAAAAACTTAATTTTTCCACCCGGTTGCGCTGCGGATTGATGTCGAACATCACGCCGTCATCAGTTCCCGCCCATTTGATCATGGGAGCAGAATCTTTTCCCGCAAGAGAAATATTGCTTCCGACCCTGATGGTCCTGCTGACTTTATAAACGCCGTGGGGAAAAGTGACGGTTATCCCCGTTGCAAAATAGCTTGAACGGGGATGTTTTCCGTGGTTTCTGAACCAGCGGAGCTTTTTTGCCGCCGATGATACCGCTGCCTGAATTGCCGCTGTATCATCGGTTTTGCCATCGCCTTTTGCGCCGAACTTTTTGACATTGAATTCTCCGGCGCCAAGCAGGATGCCGGAAACAAGAAAAGCTGCAATAAAATATTTTTTCATTTTTTTCTGCCTTTACGGATCAGGCGCGGTTTGGCATTGAATCCGAATTCACGGATTTCCAGCGTACTGCCTGCTTTTGAATAAATGTAATGATGCGCCTTTTTTCCTTTGCGGGAGATATAAGTCCTGCCGATGTAATAAATGCGGAAAGTCAACGTTTTCTTTCCCTTGAGTGCCGGGAGCTGCCTGGAAAAATCCACTTCATATTTTCCGCAATGCCGCTGCTGGGCGCGGAAAGCGTGCATAAGTCCGGTTTCTTCATCAATGAGTTTGATTGCAAACTGAGCGGGACTTTCTGAATAAAAATCCATGTAAAAATGCGGGGTTTTATCCAAATCAACTTTGACATGGCGCAGTTCCGCGTGGGGAGCATCTTTGGAACTGCCGGGCCAGCGGCGCATCAGAATTGCCGGATTCTCTTTGCGGACGACCGTCAGGATTTCTTCATTTTTGAAAACAGAACCATCCATGTTTCCCGCAGCAACAAATTCCGTTCCCGCCTGAGAAAAAGCATTGACATCGCAGGAGCCTTTGCGGGAAACAATTTTCAAATCGGCAATTTTCTTTTTCAATGCGGCATCATCCAGAGCGCCTTCGGGATAAGAAAGTGCGTGACACACCGGATTTTTCAGCAATTCCGGCAAATCATTACCGGATAAACCCACATTGTTGACAAGAGCGTAACGGAAATTTCCCCGGGAACCGTAAAAATATTTTTTCAAATCAAGCGCAGGATCAACCATCACAGCTCCGCACAAAGTCGCACGGCAGTTTTCAAGCACGATCAGATTAGGTATTTCAAAACAGTAAACGCCGCAGTTACGCAGTAAACTTGTGTGTGCGCTGATTTCACAATCACGCAAAATGACCGACTGCGGCATTTGATTGTTGTATTTGCGGAAATTGTAAACCGCCGTAAATCCGCCGCCCTCGGCACCGAAACGGCAGCCGTTGGCAGTCAAAGTTCCGTAATTATCTATCCAACGCTGATTGGCACCGTTGCAAAGCGGCACACCCAGCAGATTATCGACCGTCATAACGCCGTGCCGGTTGATGATCAAAGCACTGTTGCGCATATTTTCAACATTCATGATCCAGACATCGCGGATAACGGTCCAGTCGCTGTCACTGTCAACGGCTGCCATGCAGCGGATAAATTCACAGTTTTTCACCGTAAAAAGCACACTCTGCGCTCCGTGGCGGGTCGTAAGCGCACTGCCGGAAGTATGGAAAAAACGGCAGTTGTCAACAAAAAACAGACTTTTATCGGTATTGTCATTGAGAACTGAAACGTGTCCTTTGCCGCCGTTGAAAGTCAATCCTGTCACCCGGATACTCCAGAAATCCGTGTACCAGAAAGTAACGGCATTTCTGTCTGTTTGGGTAATAACGGCGTCTTTTCCGCGCAGAGAGATATTTCTGAGGGTGATCTGCCCCCTGACCCTGTAAATTCCGGGCGGGAAATAAAGAGAACGGTTATCGTAACTGCCTTTTTGACTTTTGACTGCGGCATCTGCTGCCTTTTGGATCGCAGCCGTATCATCGGTTTTGCCGTCGCCCTTGGCGCCGAAAGCCTTGACATTAACTTCTATCGCTCCGATGAGCGATACGGTCAACAATAAAAATAAAATAAAATATCGTTTCATTTGAACAGTACCTCTGAATCTTTACTGAAAAGCGGTTTTAAAACAGCAGGAATCACCGGAGTCAATCCGGCATTGCCTTTCCAGACATAACGGAAACAGGCACAGAGACGGTCTTTTCCGGGCGGTGATGCGGCAAGTTTTTTGGCAAAAGCCTCATCCAGAACAATGGCGGGACGGTCAGCGTAGCCGATATTCCCCTCCATACGGATCAATGAAGGCAGTCCGAACAGGCGCAGAACGCCTTTATTTTCACGCTTCAACTGTCCCACATTCAAAATAGAGTTTTCAATAATGATCTCTCCGGTTCCGCTGCCGCAGCGGGGACTTCTGGGATTGCGGCAGTCGCGGTAGTGGTAAATGGCAGGAATACCGCCGCCTTCACCGCCGATGCGCGCATACAGCAAACGGACTGAGCCGTAATTATCAATCCAACGGGCATTTTTCAGATATTTGGGTCCTTTGGGCGGATTGGCACAGGGAACGCCGCACAGATTAGTTATCATCAGTCTGCCGCTGCGGTTGACGATCGCAGGACCATCGATCATTTCAGGCTGTTTCAATTCTATCCAGCAGTCCCGCAGGTGAATGAGATCTCCGTTGTTTTCCACACACTGATAATTGCCGACAAAAAGACAATTATCAATCAGGGTAAGGCTGGACATGTGATCAGCTTTGCCGTTGGGAACGACCCGCACGGCAAAGCCTTTGGCAAGGCGGAACTGACAGCGGCGCATGGTCAGCATCGTCTTATCAGTATTGGCATTTGAAAACACCAGCTGATGATGTCCGCCGACAAAAATCAGGTCTTCAACATATTGTCTGCTTGCGTAAAAATGGAACATATCCTGACCGGCTTTTCCGGTGAACAGAATGAGTGAACCGCTGCCCTCCCCCTTGAGAGAAATACCGCCGGGGACCTTGACAGTGCTGCTGATTTGATACCGTCCGTGGGGAATAAAAACTTCGGGACTGCCGTAAATCACCGTTTTTGTCCCTGGTACACGCTGTCCGAAAGTTTTTTTTGCCGCCGCCTGAAAGGCTTTTTTGAAGGCTTCTGTATCATCTTTCCGATCATTGGGAACAGCACCGAAATCTGTAACACTGATCCTGCCGTAAGACGGTGCGTTTTTCGCTCCGGACTGCTCTTTTTTTTCAGCCGCCGCAAGAGCAATGCTCAAAAAGAGACAACAAAAAGTAATTATCAAATTTTTCATGCTGTACTCTTACTTATATTTTATCATTGCCGTACCACAAAACATAATTTTGCACGCTGTCCGGAAAATCCACAGGAGTTTTTCCCAACATAGTGGTCACATGACCATCGACCATCAGCATATTGATCTGTCCGTTGTGACGGAAACTTGCCCCCTGCAATTCTGTACAGCTAACAGCTGTATTGTTATCTCTGTTTTCAATAGCATAACACTTGCCCGCAGTATTGCTGGTGGGGTAAGTTGCCGGATTCTGAGTCGGTTCAACCTGAAGGTCAGCCACCGCCAGCGCACGGGAGGGATATTTGATACGGGAAAGTTTCCCCTCTCCGAAAAACTTATTGCGTGACGAGATAAACACCGGAAAAAGCCGGGTGTTGATCCCGTAATTTCCGCCGGATTTAAATACCGGATAACTGGGACAAGCAACTATGTTGGAAACATTCCCCGCTTTCTGTTTACCCAGCATAAGATAAACAAAACCGTTATCCGTCAGTTTGCTGTTGCGGGTAAAGTGCCAGACGTTATAAGACTTGTTTCCGTTGGGCAGACGTCCGTCATAAGAATCCACATAAAGGTGAATAGCGGTTCCGATCTGCTTTTCATTATTCTGACAACTGGAACTGCGCGCCGTTTCCCGTGCCTTCTGCAATGCCGGCATAAGCATCGCCGCCAGAATGGCAATAATGGCAATAACTACCAGCAGTTCTATCAGCGTGAACGCAGATTGAATCCCGGAACGGAAGTTTGACCGATCAGAAAAAACGGCAACTGTTTGAGAAAGATTTTTCATACACTTATTCTCCTTTTTTATTGAATCCGATTGCTTGGAACCATACAGTACTGCCTGCACCGGCCCGGGAAATGACAGCCCGGGAGTTTTTACGGGGCTTGGTGTAAGATGTGGGTATGTAATAGACTTTAATATCAAATTTTTCATACTGAGCAAGTTCAGGAAAATCTGCCATCAGATCAAATTCAAACCGCTTCATATTCGCGTGACGGCGCATGACCTGAAAAATTTTCTTCTTTTCCGGCACAGTCAGCTTGATTGCGATACGTCCGGGAGATGTGGTCACAGGATGCACAACCAGAAGGGGATATTTCCGGATATCAACTTTGACATCTTTCAAAACCACATGAGGCCAGTCTTCCCCGCGACTGTTCACCCGGCGCATGAGTCCGGTCTTGCCGCCGCGGCGCAGAAGACAGAGAAATTCACTGTTCAACATACTGCCGCCATCCATATATTCGTCCACGCTCCATACAAGTTTGGGATCTGCCTGAAGATCAATATCCAGTTTTTCAAAGGCAAGAGACGGCAATTTCTGTGCTTTGGCAAGTTTCTCTGTTTCAGATACTGACAACTGTCCCTCAGGACGAACCGGGTGGACAACCGGATTTTTCAAATCTTCCGGCATTTTATTGCAACCGATACCCACATTTGAAGCCGTGTAAAGCAAGGATTCTTTTTTTGCATAAAAATAATTTTTCAGGTCGATTCCGGGCGCAACGATAATGGCATCAGCGCCGCCTGCACATTGAGTAATGCTGATTGTATTAGGCATTTGCAGACAGTACACCGCGCAGCGGGCATTACCGGAAGAACCGGCAGATATCCAGCATTTGGATATGGAAATATTGTTGGGAGTCCTGAAGGGCGTATATTTTGCAAAATTGTAGACCGGCGTGAAGCCGCCGCCCTCGCCGCCGAAACGGGAATGTACAACAAACAAACTGCCGTAATTATCGATCCAGCGCTGTTCATCTCCATTGCACAGGGGAACACCCAGCAGATTGTCGATAGTCATAACACCGTGACCGTTGACAAAGACGGCTTTTTTGCGCATTTTGGCATTGCTTGTCACCCACAGTTCCCGGATACTTGTCCAATCGCAATTACTGACAACAGCCTGCATACACTTGTAAAAAAGACAGTTTGAGACGGTAAAAAGCGTCGAGTTTGTCCCCGGACGGGTTCCGGCGGCTATGCCGGATGCTGTAAAAAAGCGGCAGTCCCGAATCTTCAGCATACCTTTTTCAGTATTGGCATTCCAGAAACTGATCTGATTGCGTCCGCCGCGCAACTCAAAGCCGCTGACGCAGGTATTCCAGGCAAAATCATAATAGAAAATATCCTCTGCCGGATTTTTCTGAACAATGACCGCATGATCTCCGCGCAAATGTATCTTATTGAGCAGTATCCTTTTACTGATAACATACCGTCCCTTGGGAAAATTCAGTGTAACTGTGCCATGGGCTGAAAGTTTCCGGGCAGCGGCATCAGCTGCTTTCTGCAAAGCGGCAGTATCGTCTGTTTTGCCGTCACCTTTGGCTCCGAAATCTTTAACATTGAAGCCCATGAGCGTTGCGGCACAACAGAAGAAGAAAAACAACAATACTCTTTTCATCTTTTGTCTCCCGAATTATTTATTTGATTGCTTGACATCAAAATCAAGAGTCCAACTGCCGGAAGAGGTGATTTCTCCGGCAAGTTCTATGCGCCAGAGTTTCTTCCAGTTCTTTTTCATTGCGTCATCCAAACGGTTCTCAGGGACAACGCTTTTGACAGCAATGTTTCTGACAGAAAGAGTACAATTCTGCCATCTGACCGCAGTTCTGTCAAAAGAAATGGGTTCAACGGCAGTAAACAGAGTTATTTCAACACTCTTTTTTCCCTCAACTTCTGCAGTATCCCGGACTGACACATTTCCGGTTTTGCGGTCGAGAAAGAGAGAACGCTTCAGAGATTTCATGCCGACGTTTTCAGGATAAACTTTATCCAGGACGACACTGGCGGCCGAATCATTTTCCAATACGATCTGCGCCTTGAATTCAGGTACATCCAGCTGATGTTTTTTGACATAAGGAACTTGTCCTCTGCCCGAAAAACGGGGCGGATTGTGTCCGGTTTCGTTCAAATTCCATAAGGTATAGCGTTTTTCACTGAAGGTAACGCCCGTATAGACCCCGGCACCGATATCCACGATAAAAGGCTTATTTCTGCTGAAAAGCGTAAAGTGTCCGAGATCAAGATGGTTGTGGCTTTCGCCGTTGTGTCCGCCTTTGAGACTGATGACTGTGCCTTTTTCAGGAGCTTCAGGCTTTTGCCGCAGAATGGCGATGTTGAGATTCGGCCAATAGTTGACTGCCGAAAAACTGTTTTTATCAGTATTTTTTTCAACATTTCCGCAGAAAATCCTGTACAAATGCTCGTCAAAATCACTTGCACCCGGCAGTTTTCCGGACTGCGGCAGACGTGAAGCCAGCCCCGCCAGAGCCGCACTCTGCGTTTTGACAGCGACAAAATTCAGAAATTGCGGCGAAAACTCCGGACGGGGCGCCGCATCGTTGGTACTTAAAAACCATCTGCCGCAAAGATTCATGCCGGGAAGATAATCGCACATCTTGCGCAATTTTTCATCTTTAAACATCTTTCCCTGCAGCTGCAGGCGGTTGTCAAGCTGTATCAACTGCTGCAGATACTTGCCCCCGGCGTGACGCCAGTAAGTGGGACCTTCGTTACAGCCGCCGTCATCCGGATAACGGTCATAAAAACGTTTGGATATCCCCAGATAAGTTTCAAGCAGAGCTGCCAGACGTTCAGGCTGATCATTCAGAAGATAGATACCGCAGCCGGTAATGTTGTTGGCACACCAGGGCGTCCAGTTGTTTCTGCCGCAGAACCACCAGGTTGTTTCGTCGTTGAGTTTTTCCGCAGGTTCGACCACCCGGCGCATGATTTCCATTTTCAGACGCAACACCAGTGCCGGAGAGCGCATTGCCAACTCTTTTTCAAGCAGTCCCAACAGATCGCAGAGCATTTTCCCTGTTTCGGAACTGGTCAGGTCGATTTGAAAACGGCGGGGATCGGGGAAAAGTTCTCCATCGGGGATCGCCTCATGCGCGGGGATACACCATGTCGGTTCGGACAAAATCTGCCAGATACCCTCCATGATCTCATCCATGAAACGCCCCTTATACTCAACACATTCCCCGACAGCAAGGTCCACGAGTTTTGCCCGGTTATGAAAATAAGGATTCTGATAGGCTCTCCTGTCGCTGTTGCGTTTAAAAAGCATATAATCCTTTGCCAGCAGAAGTTTCCAGGGCGTTTTCGCTGCCTTTTCCGCATTGCGGATATATCCGTCACGGAGTGTTTCCGGCAATCCGCCCCATGCACATCTGTCTGCCGCAGCCGGGAACTGCGGTTTGGCAGGATATTTTTTCAATCGGCAGAGTATTTCCTGCCTGTCAGGGAAATACATACCACCTTTTGAGGGCGTTGCCGTACAGCATCCGCTGCTTGTTAAAACAGCTGCTGAAATCAAAATTGCTGCTGAAATTTTATTTTTCATAAAAAATCTCCTGATTTTTAACGTGTGAAACTATTTCTGATAATCAAACCTGAGTGTTTATTGATTGACATCAAAATCAAGATTCCAACTGCCGGTGCGGTCGATTTCTCCGGCAAGTTCGATACGCCAGAGCTTTTTCCAGTTTTTCTTCATTGCGTCATCCAAACGGTCCTCAGGAACAACGCTTTTGACAGTAAGTCCGTTTACGGTAAGAACAGCTTTTTTCCACTTGACCGTTTTGGCATCAAAGAAAAGAGGTTCGACTGCTGAAAACAGCGTGATTTCAACCGTCTTTTTCCCCTTGACTGCCGCCGTATCACGGACAGAAACATTACCGGTCTTGCGGTCAAGACTGATTGTGCGTTTCAAAGAGGTCATGCCAACGCTTTCAGGATAAGCATTATCCAGAACGGTACTTGCGACCGAATCATTTTCCAATATAACCTGTGCCTTGAATTTGGGTTCAGACAGCGGACTTGTCCGGACATCCGGCATCTGACCGTTGCCGTCAAAACGCGGTGCATTGTGTCCGGTGGAGTTGTTATTCCAGAGCGTATAGCGTTTTGAACTGAAAGTTACAGCTGTATAAACGCCGGAGCCGACGTCGATAATCAAGGGTTTATTACGGTGCATCAAGGTAAAATGTCCCAGGTCAAGATGATTGTGACTTTCGGCATTGTGTCCGCCTTTGAGAGAGACAACAGTACCTTTTTCGGGAGACTCCGGTTTTTCGCGCAGAATACATACACCCATATTGTACCAGTAATTTACAGCCGGAAGAGCCGCAGATAATTGTTTTGCCGGGACAGTGGTAAAAAGCGTAGCCAATGCGCCGTCAAGTTCCGTTACTTTAGACGCGGCAGGTGCGGTATTTTTCAAACGCTGAGCAAGTGCCATCATAGAGGAACTTTTGACCAATCCTGCCGTAAAGGCAAGAAACTGTGCATTGGCGGGAATTCTCGGAGCGGCATCGCTGGCACTTAAAAAGAAGCTGCCGCTCAAATTCATACCGGGCAGATATTCGCACATACGTTTCAGTTTGCTGTCGTCAAACATCTTGCCGTTCATGCCCAGACGGTGATCCAGAAGATGCAGAAGCTGAATTAATTTTCCGGGAGCATGGCGCCAGTAAGAGGGACCCTCGTTACAGCCGCCGTCATCCGGATAACGGTCATAGAAGCGGCGGGATATTCCAAGATAAGTGTTGATGAATCCCGCCAGCCTTTCCGGCTGGTCATTCAGCAGATAAACGGCACAGCCGATCAGATTTGAAGCACACCACGGCGTCCAGTTGTTTCTGCCGCAGAACCACCAGGTATTTTCATCATTGAGTTTTTCCGCAGGTTCAATGATCCGGCGCATAAGTTCCATTTTAAGGCGCTGTACCAGAAACGGAGATTTTGCGGCAAGTTCCGGTTCAAGCAAGGCAAGGACATCGCAAAGCAGCCGTCCCGTGGCGGCACTGAAAATATCAATTTTGAATCTGCCGGGATCCGGTAAAAGTTCTTTTTCTGGCAAACCTTCATGCGCCGGAGTACACCATACCGGCTCAGAAAGTATCTGCCAGATGCCTTCGATGATCTCATCTGTAAAACGCCCCTTGTATTCACAGCATTCGGCAAGGGTCAGATCAACCATCCGGAAACGCTTTTCCCAGTAAGGGGTTTCGTATGCTTTACGCTCCCCGTCTCTGCGGAACTTCATATAATCTTTGGCACTCAAAAGCGGCCAGGGCTTTTTCATTCCTTTTTCTGCCGCCTTGATCAAACCGGCACGCACATCCGGAGAAATACGGTTCCACGCCTTGCGGTCAGCGGCGGCGGGAAAAAGCGGTTTATACGGGTTTTCTTTCAAACGGCAGCAAATTTCCTGTTGATCGGGAAAATACATACCTTCTTTTGACGGCGTTGCCGTACTGCATCCGCTGTTCATGAGAACACCTCCTGAAATCAAAATTGCTGCTGAAATTTTATTTTTCATAACAAATCTCCTGACTTTTAACGCATGGAACTGTTTCTTATAATCAAATCGGGAACGATCTTTTCGTGGTGAATCCCCCCGGCTTCAAGAATTTCAAATGCACGCTCTGCAAGAAGTTCCTGCATCGCCGACAATGTGGTGATCCGGTAATCAAAACGACAGGTCCAGCCGGTGTCGCTGCAGGCGGAAACCAGCAAATCTTCAGGAACTTTCATGCCCAATTTTCCGGCATGACGGATCATACAGTAGGCTAAGTTATCAAAAGTAGTAATGATACCGTCAAAATTTTTCAGCAGCGGTTCCGCCTCCTTCAACCCGATACTTTCAGTGGCAAAGTCATTGGGCGGCGTACTGTTTTGTGCGTAATAAAGCACCGGTTCAGCAATTCCGGACTCCTTTGCCGCACGCGAAACACCTCTGTAAAATTTCCGTGGAAGCAGATTATTGAAATATTCTTCGTTCCGGGGAAGGTCAGGCGCGATATATCCGGTCAGGATCAGCAGTTTACGGCAGCCCTGTTCAATAAAATGTCTTGCGATTTTTTCTGCCCCGGCTTCAAAGTCGATCAAAAGCGAACTGCCCGGCGGACCGTTGATACCGGTAAAATTCGTCAACGCAACGGATTTGATATTTTTCCAGTTATCCAGAAACGGCTCGACCCGGTATCCGTGTCCGTGATAAAGCACGCCGCGGATGGGTGCGCAGAGCGTTTGTGTCAGTATGGATTTTTCCTGCAGTGTCAATTTTGTATATTTTTCAGGCATCGGCAGATTGACCGGCAGCAGACTGCGGCGGAATGCCTCCTGACGTAAAGCATTGAATGCGCCGTTTTCAAAAATGGAGTTTCCCGGCATCAGCATAAGAACCATCCGTGATGTCAGATTTGCAACGCTCTGCACGCCGTTATTGACAAAAGTTCCCTTGCCTTTTATACTGCGGATAAGTCCCTCGTCACGCAGCTGCTGCAAAACAGGCTCCATCGTTCTGTGACTTACGCCGAAATGCTGCGCCAGATCCAGTTTGGAAGGCAGCTGCCCGTCTCCGAAAGTACCACCGAGAATTTCATCCCGTAACTTTTCGGCAATCATCTCTTTTTTGGTTGTTTTACGCTTATTATTCACTTAACACCCCGAAATTGGTGGTTTATTCTGGTGGTTTTCCAATATACATTACAGCACCAAAGGAGTTTTGTCAAGTGAACAAAAAGAAAAAAAATGCTATTTACCGGTCTTTCCAAATCCTTGAAACACCAAGTTTCACAGGAGTTGTTGCAGGAGCAAGCAGATGACGGCTGGAAAAAAGAACAGAACCTGAGGCTTCACGTCTTGTCCTGACCAGACGGAGCTGCTGAACAAGTTCATCCTGTCCCCAGCCGGGGGTGCCGAAACGGTACAGGGCGTGTCCGATATAAAGTTTCACGCCGGTACCGCGGACAACATTGCACCACCAGTTGAGAAGAACTGTAAATGAGGCTTTTGTATGTGTTCTGTGCCAGTAAATCTGCGGCACGATATAGTCCACATAACGCCGTTTCACCCAGAGACGGCTGTCGGCAAAAAGTGTATGAAAAGACTCCTGTCCTTTTGTCCGTGAGCCTGCGGGAGTTTCCGGAGCGTAATTTGCCCAGATGCCGAAGGGACTGATTCCGAAACGGACTTTATCACTTTTCCCGTAATTCACCCGGTCGATCGTGCGCCGCACCTGAAGAATCAAGGTATTCACATTGTGTCTGCGCCAGTTTGCAAGAGAAAGTTTATACGGATTCCTGCGGCGGTAAGTGTCTCCATCCGGAATCATTTTGCCGTCATACGGATAAAAATAATCGTCAAAGTGAATGGCATCAGGACGGTAACGGGAGGCCACTTCATGCACCACAGCGGCAATATAACGGATAACTTCAGGTTCTCCGGGATCAAGCAGAAGAGAAATTTCCCCGTTCCCCATCGGTACAGCCAGCACCAGGTGCGGATTTCTGCGCGCAAAATTGTTCGGCGCAAGACGTGCAAGATAGGCTTCTTTAGAAAGTTTCGTCGCCCGCACCACACGGTAGGGATTGAACCAGGCGTGAAACTCCATGCCCCGCCTGCGGGTTTCGTTGATCATATATGCCAGCGGATCAAAACCGCTGTATCCTCTGCCCTCAACACCTGTCATCCAGCGGGAATAAGGCGCAAGGCGGCTCGGATAAAAGGCATCACAATTGGCACGCACCTGAAAGATCATGGCATTGCAGTTGCGCCGGGCAAGTCTGTCGGCAAGATTTGAAAAAGTCCTTTTGAACACCTGAGCCGACGTACAGCGGGGAAAATCCATATTCCCAACCGTTGCGACCCAGACGCCGCGGAAATCACGGGCTGATGTCACACCGGCAAGAGATGCAGCAAGAGCAATGGCAGCCATTTTCATCTCAGCGCCGTCCACGGTTTCTGCGGACACGGGGACCTCTTTCAGGCACGCTGTCAGGCCACAGTGCTTCGCACTCTTCAAGCGGTTTTCCGGCAACAGCCTGACGGATTAAAAGCAGTTCGCGTGCGTGTCCGTAACTGCGGCTTGAATAAATCCGGCGCAGCATGTGGTTTTCACGTTTTTCCATCAACGGCAGCAGACGGAGAATACGGCATGCCGCCTCGCGCATACGCACCATCATATTCTGCGGCAGAAAGAGCGTATCCACGATCTCATCAATCACGGCATCGGACTCCTGAGAACTTTCCCAGAGCGTTCCCGGAGCGCGCCCCGAAGCCGCTTCAACAAACGGCAGGGCAATGACCGCCATGGCAAGAGAGATACTGTTGCGGAAACACCCCTCCTCCATACGGCAGTTGCGTTCAAAGAGAAGATCAAGCGCATAATTCATTGCATCGCTGCCCCAGGCATGATCCAGTTTGGGCAGAAAGAGATTCAGCAAACCGTAATCGTGGAAGACTTCAAAAAGTCTGTCTCCGTAAGCAGACTGAAGGATTTTTTCAAGTTCAAGAGCGCGGCGGCTAGAACTTGCCAGTTCAAACAGCGGCAGTTTCGCAAAGAGGGCATTTTCTGTTGCGCTGTCAAGGGCAAAATCATATTGTCCGACCAGTTTGAGCGCACGGAGCATACGCACGGGGTCCTCTTCAAAGCGCAGTCCGGGATTGCCGATGGCACGAACGATTCCGCGCTCCATATCCTCCAGTCCCTTGCCGGTAAAATCTTTTATCTCCTTTTTTTCAGGATCATAAAAAAGCGCATTGACGGTAAAATCCCGGCGGGCGGCATCCTCTTTACTGGTTCCGAAAGAGTTGTCGGACATAATCAGATTATCGGGCAAATCATCATTTCCGCCGTTCTGATGTTCGGCAAGATCCTTTTTGCCGGGAGCCTTGCGGAATGTGGCCACTTCAAAAAGTTCCCTGCCCGAATACACATGCGCCAGACGGAAGCGTTTGCCGATGATACGCGCGGAACGCCGTCCGAAAACCTGACGGATCTCCTCCGGCGTGGCTGCGGTTGAAATGTCAAAATCTTTCGGCGTTCTGCCTAAAAGCATGTCCCGGATGGCACCGCCGACGATATAAGTTTCGTAACCCGCTTTCTGCAGCTGGGTCACAACCGAGCGGGCATTGGCTGAAACAGGCAGTTCATTCTTCATTTTCACCTGCCGATTTTTTTGGAAATCACCGTATCCACACAGGCAAGTGCCGGGTCGGAATCCGGATAATCAGCGTTATAATGCAGTCCGCGGCTTTCATGGCGCAGTAAAGAACACTTGATGATCAATTCGGCAACCGTGGCAATGTTGCGCAGTTCGATCAAGTCCGCCGTCACGATGAAGTCACGGTAATATTTGTCGATCTCTTTCTGAATCAGACGGATACGGTGTTCGGCACGTTCCAGGCGTTTGTTGGTGCGGTAAATGCCGACATAATCCCACATGAAACGGCGGATTTCCTCCCAGTTATGCGAAATGACGACCTGTTCATCGGAGTCAGTTGCATTTCCGTTTGACCAGTGCATGGCGGCACATTCTTCAAGATTGGCACTGCGGAGAGATTCAAACTTTTCATCAATATCTTTTGCAAGGAAACGTGAAACCACCAGTGCTTCAAGCAGACTGTTGCTCGCCAGACGGTTGGCGCCGTGCAGTCCGGTACAGGCACTTTCACCTGCGGCATAAAGTCCGATAATGCTGGTTGCACCGTTGATATCCGTCGTGATTCCGCCGCATGAAAAGTGCGCGGCAGGCACCACGGGAATCAAATCGTATGCCATATTGACTCCCGCTTCAAGACATTTGGCAAAAATGTGCGGGAAACGCAGTTTGAGACGTTCTTCCGAAAGGTGACGGATATCCAGAAATACACATTCTTCGCCGGTACGTTTCATCTCGGAGTCAATCGCACGCGCCACCACATCACGGGGAGCAAGACTTTTCATCGGGTGATATTTGTGCATGAACTCCACGGGTTCGGAATTTTTGTTTTCGCGGCATTTGAGAACGGCACCCTCTCCGCGCAGAGCCTCGCTGATGAGGAAGGAGCGGATTTCCGCATGGTGCAGAATCGTCGGATGGAACTGGACGAACTCCATATTTGAGATGTTCGCACCCGCACGGTACGCCATGGCAACGCCCGAACCGCAGGCAACATCAGGATTGCTGGTGTAAAGATAAACCTTGCCGATTCCGCCGCAGGCGATGACGGTCGCGGGCGCAAGCATGGTCAGCACCCTGCCGCTTTTGATATCCAGAACGTAAGCACCGGAACATCTGCCCGGCGTATCTCCGTCAGGACGGGCACTCATCACAAGGTCAACAGCGATATGATATTCAAAAATGCGGATATTGGGCATGGCGGAAACAGCGGCAACCATCACACGTTCAAGTTCGGCACCGGTAATATCTCCGGCATGCAGAATTCTTCTCTTGTGGTGTCCGCCCTCTCTGCCCAGATCGTAATCATTTTTTTCTTCTGTATATCCCAGATCGCCCCGGGTGGTGAATTTCGCCCCCAGCTGAATCAATTCGGCGATGGCTTCGGGACCGGCCTCAACGATGGCACGGACGGCTTTTTCGTTGCACAATCCCGCCCCCGCAACGAGGGTATCCTGCACATGTTCATCAAACGTATCAAGGGCATCCATGACACAGGCGACACCGCCCTGCGCCAGACGGCTGTTGCACTCGTCAACTTCACGTTTGGTCACAACAGCGACCTGTCTGCCGCTTTTCGCAAGATGAAGTGCACTGGAAAGCCCGGCAAGTCCGCTGCCGATGACAATGTGATCAAACTTTAAAACTTCTTTATTATCCGTCATGATAAAAAAATCCGTAAAATCAGCGTTAAAATATGCTGCCGCGATTTGCGTTGCAGCGTCAGTTGATGTAAATTACACTTAAAGCATGTTTTTTTCAAGGACAATAGTATAAAAAAAGACGGAGTATTTTCAGAAAAATGCTGTTCTCAAAGATTTTTGCCCCGCCGGAACAGGCTGTTTCCCCTGCGGTCCACGTTTGGCGCAAGGTATTGACAGGTCTTGTCTGTTTTGCCGGAGGCACGCTTTATGCCGCTGCTCTTCCTCCCTTCAATTTGTATATTTTTGCCGCAGTCTGTCTGCTGCCGTTGTTTTATTTTCTCCCCCGCTGCCGTTTTTTTCACGCCGTCACTCTCGGCTGGTTCTGGGGCTTGGGATGGTCGCTTTTTTCCTTTCGTTTTCTGCGAGAAATAGACCCCGCCGCCCCCTGGCTTCTTGCGCCCGTCATGGCGCTGTGGCCCGCACTCTTTGCCGCAGGATTTCACTTTATTGCCCGCAGTATTCTTTTTTATGAGGGTACTTTACTGAAAAAAGAACAGCCGTATTCAAGAGTCTTGCTGCTTGCTCTCTGCGGTGCCGCCCTGTTCGTTCTGACTGAATGGACAAGGTCAAGGCTTTTCCCCTGGAACGATTTTGCCGTAACGCTCTGGCAGGTGCCGCTGCTGCTTCAGATATCTGTCTTTACCGGACACTACGGTATCAATTTCACGGTTGCTCTTGTCAATGCCGCAATGAGTTGTGCCGTTTGTTTCAGAAAGAAATATGCGGGACTTCTTCTGCTTCTTCCCCTGATCTTTTCTGCCGGATACGGATATTTCAGACTCAACGCACCCGAAAAACGGAAAACTTTGCGTTTTTCTCCGGCACTGATTCAGGGGAATCTCTCTCAGCGCAGGCATGCCTCTCTTGAACAGGCGCAGGAGGCTCTTGACACCTACACGCATCTTACCCGCAAACTTCTTGCCAAAGGGAAAAAGCCGGATATCGTTCTCTGGCCCGAAAGTTCCATCCCGATTCCCTTTTACAGTGCCTTTTCCCTGCGTCTTTCAAGTCAGAAAACCGATTACGGACGCCTGGCGGCGAATTATCAGTATCAGGTCAAAAACCTCTGCCGTGAATTTGCCGTCCCCATGATGATCGGTGCGCTGGACTTTGAAGATTTCCTCCCCGGCAACACCAATCCCGGCGCAACCAACAGCGCGCTGTATTTTGATCAATGGGGCGTTCTCAAAGCCAAATACGACAAACTGCAC
The DNA here is from genome assembly GCA_015061725.1 of Lentisphaerota bacterium. GTDB lineage: Bacteria > Verrucomicrobiota > Lentisphaeria > Victivallales > Victivallaceae > UBA1784. The sequence continues at coordinate 4,125 of SUVX01000037.1, read as the reverse complement.
CGCGTTCCTTTCGGAGAATATGTACCTTTCAGAACTCTTCTTCCTGAAACAATAGTGCGTTATATTGATATGGGACGTGATCTTGTTCCCGGAAAGAACGCCAATCCCGTTGTACTTTCTGATAAAGTCCGCGCCGGAACTGCCATCTGTTACGAAGGCGTTTTCTCTTACGTCATGCGCAACTTTGCCCGGCGCGGCGCAAATGTTTTTATCGTTCTCTCAAACGATGCCTGGTATCCCGAAAGCAGCGAACCCGAACAGCACCTTGCCAATGCCGTATTGCGTTCTGTTGAAAGCAATCTGCCGATGATCCGCTGCGGCAACAACGGCGGCAGCGGCATCGTTTACCCCGACGGAACGTACAAAATCATTGATCCGACAAAAAAATTCCCCCGTCCGGAACTGCGCCGCGGCGCGGCGGCGGAAATCATTGAAGTTGATCTGCCCGAAAATCCCGAAAGAACCTTTTATGTCCGTTTCGGTGAATGGTTCGTTTATCTGCTGATTTTCTTTACCCTTTTCTGTTTCCTCTTTTCCCTCCGTTGCCGGCAAAAGAAAAATCAAGCCGATGCCGCATTATTGGGCAAAGATGATTCTTCAACTGAAAAACAATAACCTGTCGTTTTATTTATAAGGATAAATTTTTATGAGAATCCACACCATCGGCACCTGTGCCGGAACTGAACCCATGCCGACACGTCAGCACGCCTGCTGTATGTTTGAAATCAACAACAAATATTACACCTTTGACGCCGGAAACGGCTGCTCCCGCACCGCCTGGTTCAAAGGTATCCCCCTGCCCGAACTGGAACACATATTCATCTCTCATCCCCACCGCGACCACATCGGCGGTCTCCCGGCTCTGCTCTGGGATATCCGCAAAATCGTCTACCGTGAAGATATTCAGCACGCTGGAAAAATCACCATCCATATTCCCTCTCTTAAAGTTCAGAATTTCATTGAAGCCATCAAAGAAGTTGAGTGGTGTGACAGAATCAAAATCCAAACACCTCTCTACTCCGACGGCGTGATTTTTAAAGATGAAAATATCACCGTTGAGGCACGGCACTCTTTCCACATGGGTATCCCCGATGACGGAAAGTTCTCTGCTTACAGTTTCCGCATTCTCGCAGAAGGGAAAAAAATCGTCTACTCAGGAGACGTCCGCAGTTATACCGATATGGGCAACTGGCTCAATGACTGTGATTTGCTCTTGATGGAAACTGGTCACCACAACGCCTCGACCGTCTGCGCCGGTATCCGCGCCGACAACCTCAACGTCAGAGAAATCATGTTTGTTCACTCCGGACGCGAGATCCTCAACGATTACGACGGCGCCAAACAACGCGCCGAACAAGCCTGGGAAAAACCCGTCATCATCGCCGAAGACGGTCTGACCTACCCTTTTTAACGAAAGGGAGATGGTCTTGCGGGGAGGGGAAAAACCTCTTTTCACGAGAAAAGAAGTTTTTCCCCTCCCCACACCCCACCCCTTTTCGAGAAAAGCGGGGTACTTGTTGAGGGGGGAACTTTTGTTCTGTGGAGTATTTACTGGAGAATGTTTTTTTAAGATAAGTTATTTTTTAAAAGGAGTTTAAATCATGTACCGTTATGCTTATTCTTTATCAGGAGAAGAAGCCGTTTCAAGCGATTGGCAGAGTGCCAATAAATCGGCAAAACTCAAACGCGTTGAGTTATCCTGTTCAAGAAACGCCCCGTTTATCGCCATTCCCGGCATGATCAAAATGGTTGAAGCAAAAGAAATTGAAGTTGCAAGTATCCACATTCCTTTCGGCATTGAAACAGAAATGGGATTCGGCACTCTTGAAGAACGTCAGAGTCACCTGGAGTTTATTGCAGAGTTTCTCAGACAGTGCGCCCCCTTCAAGTGCAGAAATTTCACCATGCACTCAGGTCCCGAACGCACCCCGCAGGAAATTCCGGACCGCCCGGCAGCCATTCAACTGCTCCGGGAAGGTATTGCCAAACTTCTGCCGCTGCTGAAAGAGCTGGATTGCTCCCTTAATCTTGAACTTCTGCCGCGCAACTGTCTGGGCAATACCCCCGAAGAGGTCGAAGCGATGACTTCAGGATTCCCCGAAGAATATATCGGTATCTGTCTTGATACCAATCATTACAACGGACACGCTGATTTGATTCCCTCCCTCATCAACCGTTTCGGTTCAAGGCTCAAAACTTTGCATTTATCCGACTGCGACGGTGTGTGCGAAGCGCACTGGCTCCCGCCGCAGGGCATTCTTGACTGGACCGCCATCATGCAGGAGATCCGCAAAGTTCCGCAGGATCTTCTTTTGATATTGGAGTGTTACGGCGCACTTGATCTGCACAACTGGGCAAACAAACGTCCGCTTTCCTCAACCCGTATCCGCAGTATGGAAAAAACTGCTGCCATTCTTGAAAGTATTGACAAAATCAACTGGAATATCAGTTTTTAAAGTTCTCAGCCTTTTACGGCAGACAACGTAAAAATATTCCGTCAGAGCATTGTCCGCAAAAAAAATGCCGGACAATGCTTTTCAATACTGGAACAGTTTGCAACACATGACAACAGAGTCTTTGTTCCCAAATTACACAAAAACAGCAAGAATATATTTATAATAAGACAGTTAAGACAAATCACCAAATTTAATTTAAACACATTCACTTGACAACAACTTGCAACAGTGGTATAGTACCGGAAATTACTGGAGAATCGGGACAATGGCACTGTTAAACAAAAATGAATCCACAGCGTTTCCCCGGCAGATCGCACAAATTCTGCGTCAACGTATATGCAGAGGTGAATACAGTCAGGGCTGCCGGTTGAATTCAGTACGCCGGATGGCTGAAGAATTTGAAGTTGCCACCGGCACACTTCTGCGTGCGCTTGATATCCTGGAACAAAGCGGAGTGATTTACCGCTGTCACGGCAAAGGAACATTTGTTTCCAAGCAGATCGATATTGCCAAAATGCCGCTGTCAGCCTGTTTTGCTTTTCCGGAAAAAAAACTGCGCATCCCCGGCTACCCTGAGATCAATGCGCTCAACGGTGAATTTTACCGCGGCTTGCTGCAAGGATCCATTGACAATAATATCAAACTTCAGTTTGCCTATTTTGAGCAATCACCGTCTCCGGCACTGCTGCAAAAACAACTGCAGGAACTTGAAAAATTTGATTTCGTAATATTCCCCTCGTATCAGAACCTTGAACTTATGCGTCAGATATCCGAACATAAAACAGTGTTCTGTTTCCAGCAGTATTCACAGTGTACCCCTCCCCTGCCCAACGTCATATGTTCCTCTTACGCCCGCGAAGAAGCTCTTGAAAAATTCGTGGATTTTTTTCTCAGGACAGGTTGCCGGAGTGCCGCAGTTGTTTCAAAAGAAACAGCGGATAAAGAGACATATTTTCTCCGCCGGGTCGCAGAAGAGGGATTGGCAACGCCTGAAGAAGGCGTCTGGCTTCTGAACAATTTTCAAAATTCAGAATTGCGGGTCGAATATCTCCAGAATCTTATGCGTAAAAAGAAATATGATTTTATTTTTTGCGCCACAACAGATTATCTGAGGGATATTTACGAAGCGGCATTCAATCTCAATTTGTTCGTGGGAAAAGACATAATGGTTTCCGGAATTGCTTGCGGCATAACAGTGAGCAATCTTTTTCCGCGTTACAGCTACTTCAAGATCCCGCGTTTTGAACAGGGCGTGGACATCATGAAAAGTGCAGCTGAATTTTTCCGTTGGGGTCAACCGATCGAACTCCCGAAGTTAAAAGTCCGTTTTGTAGAAGGGCAATCAGCCGGAATCAGAAAATAAACTCAAAAAAAAGGAAGCACCTTATGAAGACAGAAAAAAATCCGGTATTCCGGAAAAACACATCTCATCACGCCTCTTTTACCCTCATAGAACTGCTCGTGAATGCTGCTTGTAAAACAGGTGTTTTGTATAACCGCTGCGGCATGCTGTTATCAAAGGGCGGCGCATTGGTACGGAAAAGTACGGAAGAGTACGGAAGGGTACGGAGTCAGGCGCCGCAGAATACGGCTGGTTTCGCCCAACAACAAAATACCCCGCTTTTTTTGAAAGAAAAGTCCTCCTGCGCCAAGGCTATGGAGGAGAACG
>SUVX01000036.1 GCA_015061725.1 Lentisphaerota bacterium | reverse complement strand
TAATTACCCGTAGGGTATTGTTCTTACTTTATAAAATACTTCGCTTTTCTTGAAAAGGGTTGGGGTTTGGGGAAGGGGAAAACTTCTTTTCTCGTGAAAAGAAGTTTTCCCCTTCCCCAAGAACCATTTACCCTTGTCGGGAACAGCGCCTATCCTTTAAAACGCTACGCCATCGGCGAAAAAGTTATCCTTGTACTCCCAGTTTCCACGCTCGGCTTCAGGGAAAAGATAGTTTCCTGCGTGTCCGTCACCGTAGGCATAATTGGAACCCTGTCCGTGGTTGTTGAGTCCGATTTTGCAGGTCGTGATTTTGCTGTTCCAACGGAAGGTGCAGGCACCGCTGATGCTATTGTCATCGGTATCATAAACTTCACCGACAGTCACCAGAATAGAGGGTTTACGGAACTGCGAAATCTTGAACGTGCGGTCGTTGCCATGGGTCGCACCGAATTTATTGATTATTCCCAACGCACAGTTTGAACGGTAATAAGCCCAGGAGCCGGCATATTGATTATCCATGAATATCCGTGCATTGGGATATACAGTCAATCCCTTGACTACTGACGGGCAGATCAGAACATTTGCCTTTGCACCCTTTGACAACGCAAGATAGGGTCCGATCAGGTAACTGTACTGGTGGGTACTGAGAGAGCCGTTGACATGGATCGGAAAATATCCGGCATAATCATCTGCATACATATTGTTCGCATTGCCGATTTGTTTCTGCTGACTGAGGCAGGTTGAGTTTTTAGCCCTGTCACGCGCCTTTTGCAGTGCAGGCATGAGCATTGCCGCCAAAATGGCGATGATGGCGATGACAACGAGAAGTTCGATGAGCGTAAAGAAACCGGTGTTGAATGACTTTTTCATAGCATTTCCCTTTTTTTAAGTTTTTGTTACTTGTTGAACTTCAAATCTTTTAACGCTTGCGTGATAGCATCCCATGCAAATTTCGGACGGCGGTATTCATCCAGAATACCCTTGTCGTTGATACCTTTGATCCTGCCGCCGTTAAGATAACTCTTTGCGTCGCAGAAGTGCCAGAAACACAATCCGCAGTAACGCTTGTTGCCCAGTACCACTTTGCAGACTTCGGTGGAAAGTTCCGCCTGATACTCTTCGCTCCAGCGCACCCGGTGCGGGTCGCGGTGTCCGTAGATGGCAGAGGCACCGATCTCGCTGATCATATAGGGTTTGTCTTTGGGGACAGCCGCGTCGATCTCAGCAAGTCTGGGCGCAATGTGGTGGATACCTGAAAGTTCATCCCAGTTCACACCGCCCCAGCCCGGATAGGGATTCATCGCCACGATATCCACGATATCCATGCAGATATCTTTTTCATAACGGTTTGAGGCAAAGGTGACAAAGCGGGTCTTATCCACGCTCTTGTAGGTGTCGATGACCGCTTTGATGATTTTTTTGGCGCGTTTGTCTTCGCTGAGGGTCTCATTCATGAATCCCCAGATGATGATACAGGCGTGGTTGTAATGGATGCTTGAAAGTTTTTTCGCCTGATCGATCTGGCGGAAACGGAATTCTTTTGTGAAAAGTTCCTTGTCGCGGACATCCCAGCCGAGCGTTTCCTCCCAGAGCAGGATACCCATTTTGTCGCAGAGATCAAGGAAACTTTCTCTCTGGGGGTAGTGACTGCCGCGGATGAAGTTGCTGCCCTGGGCTTTTACCATGGCAAGATCTGCCGCCATGAGAGAGGGCGGAACCGCCGCACCGAACTCCGGATGACTGTCGTGACGGTTGTATCCCATCAAGCGCAGTTCTTTGCCATTGAGGTAAAGTTGAGTTCCTTTGGCTTCAAAGGTGCGGATACCGAAGTTGAATTCCTCTTCATATTCGCCGAGGATGATCCGCATTTTATGCAGATTGGGTTCTTCAGGAGACCACAGTTTGAAGTCCGGAACACTGATTTCATACACATTTTTCTTTCCGGCAAAGTCCGCAGAAAGAACGGTTTTTCCGTCGATTTCAAAGATGATTTCTTTTGCTTTGCGGAAAAATTTATTGACTTCCACATCAACGGAAATTTTACCCGTGGTGTAATCCAGAGTCGTCACTTTGGTCAAATCAATGCGGTATGCGGGCAGTTCTTCAATTCTGACACTGCCGAAAATGCCGCCGTAAGCATAGAAGTCAAAGTAGGGAAAGAAAACCTTATTGAAGCAGTTTGAAACCGCAATGACCAACTCGTGATCTTTGTATTTGCCCGCATTGAAATTGAATTTTTCGGGCATGTAGGCATAGGGACATTTGCCGATAAGTTCACCATCCCAGAAAACTTCACCCTCAACGCCGAGTCCGTCAATGAAAAGGCGGATATTTCCGCCCGTTCTGACGGTGCGGCGGTAACAGCCCGTTCCGCGTTTGCCGAAAAAAGGCTGCGCCACATCAAAACACCCCGGCACGGACAATGCCGTTTCAAATTTGATGTCAGGCATAGAGCCGTTCAACTTGATTTCTTCGCTGAATCCGAAATCCCAGATTCCATCAGCAACGATTGTTTTCATGATATTTTTATCCCCGTATTTTTTAAAATTTCTTGTATTTTTATGACAGTGTTATATATTATATGTAAAGTATAGTATAGAAAAGGCATTTTGTCAATTGCATTTTTGTCGCATGCATTCAGGAAATTGTTGCAATGTCAACTTTTCGTAAAAGAACTTATTCGCGTAATCCGAAACTTACGCCGGGCTTCAGTGTCCGCAGTGTCGGACACTTTCAGTTGAGTCCGCCTGACCACGAAGCACGGAGAACTTTTAAATTCGGCGAAATTTTCTGGTGCGTTGCCGGCAGCGGCGTATTCCGTCTGGACGGAGACGAGTTTCTGCTCAAACCGGATTCCGTCTGGTATTACCCCCCCGGGAGTTTTCACGATTATGACCCTGCTGAAGCTGATTTTCAATACTATTGGCTTACGATTGACGGACCTCTTACTTCTGCGCTTTTTGACGGACTCGGGATCAATCCGGGACTCAATTACGGCGGGAACTGTCCGGTTCATCTGTTTTCACGCATAGCCAATCTTCTGCCGGATACCAATCCAGGGGCGGGATTTGAGGTGCTTTCTGCCGCGTTTGAAATATTAAGCAAGATTCCCGCAAGTTGTCACTCCGACATTGAACAGCCGACGCTTGCCGAAAGTGCCCGCAAAATTATTGACAGTCAATTCATCGATTCATCGTTCAATGTTGAAGAACTTGCCGAGCGTCTTTCGGTCCACCGCAGTACCGTCAGCCGTATTTTCCGCCGGGAATGGGATATTTCTGTTTCGGATTACATCATCAACTGCCGTCTGAAATATGCCATGATGCTGCTCAGAGAAACCAATACGCCAGTGCGGGATGTCGCTCTGGAATCCGGATTCAGTTCCGCCGCCTATTTTTCGCGCGTTTTCACGGTGCGCACCGGGACTACGCCCGCTGCTTTCCGCCGTTCAAAGTAACTTCTGCAACTTGTTTTTTTCTGCGGCTTTATCTTTGAGTTGACGGACTTTTTGCAGGACGATACCGCACAGATCATTGAAGGAGTATCCGGCGTTGTTCTTTTTATCAGGATCACAGCCTTGTGAAATAAGAGTGCGGCAGAAAATCTGTCCGGGGGTATTGCCGTCAAGAGAAAAATCCACCGTTTCACAGAAAATTGTCCGCAGAAGTGCCGCATGAAGCAGCGTATTGCCGTTTTTATCCGAAATATCCGGAATGTTTCTGAGGGTGTTCAGGTATTTTTCCACCAGCGGCAACGGGGCATCGGCTATCCAGAGAAACGGCACATCTCCGGCAGGCAGAAAGCGGTGTATCGCCTGCGGGTCAAAGTCGTGGAGTTTTTCAAAAAACAGCCAATTATTGCGCAACAGTTCCCATTTGACAAGCAAGCGTGCATTGTGCAAATCAAGTGAACTTTGAAGCAGAAAAACGGCAGGATCGCGCGTTTGGAAATAATCCTGAAACAACCCGCCGGGGTCCGGGGCTTTCTTTGCCATGGTGCGGAAAACTTTATTGCAGAGAACATCAAGACCGGTTTCTTCAAAAGACCAGAAATCAGCTGCGGCAAATGCTGCAGTGCCGCCGCTGAAGGTAAAAACTTCTCCCTTCCTTTTCAGCAGATATTCCGGGGATTTCTGTAAAAGATACTCCCAGTCTTCAGCTTCCATTGAATTCAGACAGCGGGGAATCAGTTCCGGATGATCTTTGATCAGATCCTGTAAATTGTATTTGTCATCGCCGGCAACGTTTTCCCAGTCAAAGTAATCTGCAAGCTCAGGATGTTTGCTTACCAGGTACAGAGGGACGAATTTAAAAACCTTTTTTGTATCGCAATATTTGATCAGATCCGGATGACGTAAAAGAAGCCTCATCCATGTCCAGTCACTGAGGATATTCAGGTCATATTTTTCGATTGTTCCGGGCATATTAAGAAGAATCGAAAGCAGTTGAAACTCATTGAGAAGCGATGCATCATCGTATTTTTTCCAGTCCGGACGGTAATGGAGGACAACTTCCGGGTGACAGAGCAGGGGAACTTGCCATACCGGTTCATCCTGAGTAGAAAATGTTCCTTTGTACGGCATAAAAAAAGATTGCTTTTCCCAGGGACAGCGGTCGGCAAAACAGATTTGTTTCCTCAACAGTAGCGCCCAGTCGCGGCCGTCAAGTTTATGCCAGGGGCAATAAGATTCCAGTTGCGGTTGATTTGATAAAATCCGCACCCAGGAGTGTGCGGCAAGCCGTTCCGGAGCGGGACAGAAATCAATCAGTTCCGGACGCTCTGAAAGAATCATTCCCCAATTAAGAGGCTTTGATCTGAAACGCCATATCCACTCAGGATAGCGGCAAACCAGCGTTGATGCAGATTCTTTTGAAAGTTTATAAAAATTGCATTTATCCGCAAATTCCGGACAATGTGAAAGGAGTTTTTCCCAGGCTTCGGAATTCATGCGGTCAAAACGCACACAATCAGTCCTTTCAGGGTGTTCGATCAAGTAATCAGCAAGATCAAAGTCCGAAAGTTCTTCAGGTGTTTTGCCATTGTTCGGCAGCAGTTTTTTATCAAGAGCCATAAAAATACTATTCCGTAAACGTAATCTGCGGCAAATCTGCCCTCTCAACAAAATACTTCTCTCAACAAAATACTCCGCTTTTTTTGAAAAGTGGAGGGGGGTTCGGGGGGAGGCGAAAAACTTTTTTTCCCGTGAAAAAAAGTTTTTCGCCTCCCCCCGATTCCCACTGCCTTATCAGAAATGCAGCAGGGAGAAGATGTCTTCGGGTTCCATCATGCGTCCGGTGCCGTCGGCACCGCAGGCGACTCTGCCGGAGACGGGACCGGCGAAGGAGATGCCGCGTTCCTGTAATTTGCGGACATTTTCCTGACAGGCAAAATTGCGCCACATGGCGGGATTCATTGCGGGAGCGATAACGGTCGGTCCGGAGTAGGTAATGGCAAAAGTTGAGAGTGCATCATCGGCGATACCGTTGGCGAATTTGCCGATAAAGTTGGCGGTTGCGGGGGCGACGACAAAAAGTTTTGTTTCATCGGCAACGGCGACGTGTTCTGGTTTCCAGTCGGCGGTTTCCCAGAGGGAGGTGATGACGGGGCGGCGTGAAAGGGTCTGAAAAGTGAGTTCCGTGACAAAACGGCGGGCATTTTCGGTCATAATGACTTGAACCTGCCAGTTGTTTTTTGTCATCATGCTGCACAATTCGGCGGCTTTGTAAGCGGCAATGCCGCCGGTCACGCCCAGAACGACAAGGGGGGAGGCATTGCTCATTGGAAAAGCTCCTCAGTAATCAAAGAAGTCCGCAGCTGAAGACATTTGAGCAGACTTTCAAGTTCAAACGCGGCTTTTTCAAGGTTGTCATTAACGACCATGAAGTCATAGGCTCTGAAATGAGAAAGTTCTTTCTGAGCCGCACCCAGACGGCGGAGAATCTGTTCTTCGGCATCGGTTGCGCGGGAACGCAGACGTTTTTCAAGCGTGGGCAGATCGGGGGGCGCAATGAGAATAAATGCCGCACACGCAGCCAGAGCGGGATCTTCAGCCGCGGCTTTGCGGATACTTAATGCGCCCTGAACGTCAATGTCAAGCAGAACGGATTTTCCCGCCGTAAGACGGTTCATCACTTCACTTTTAAGCGTTCCGTAACGGTGGGCGAAAACACCGGCGGTTTCAATAAATTCTTTGTTTTCTTCGCGGCGCAGGAACTCTTCTTCAGAGAGAAAATAATATTCTCTGCCGTGAACTTCACCGGTACGCGGAGCGCGGGTGGTGCATGAAATGGAAAATTCCAGTTCCGGCATATTGGCGCGCACTTTGCCGATCAAAGTGGATTTGCCGACGCCGGAGGGTCCTGAAATAACAATCAAACTGCCGGTTTTTTTCATGATATATCTTCCTCAACAATAACGCCGCCGCATTTGCTCTGCCAGTCCGGAAAATTCCATTTCAGGGGGAAATCCCTGCACTGGACGGGCTTGACCGGATCGATCAGACAACACGGAAGTCCGTTTTCTTCAGAGAGCCACTGACAGGAGCCGTCTTCTTTTTCAAGCAAAGACAAATGCATGCGATCCGGGGAGAGGCGTGTGTATTCGTTGATGAATTTTTCAACGCTCAACCCGAGAAATTCTGCGATTTTGTCCGCTTCGTGATCCTGAACTTTGACACACCCCTTCCAGCGGCAGCAGTTGCCGCAGCGGCGGCAGATAAACTTTTTCATGCCGGACTTTTACCGGAAATCATCAAAGACCAGATCATCACCCTTGATGTCAATGGTCAGGAATCCCAGCGCAAAGTCAACCCATTCCATCGGGTGAACGTAAAGATCTCCGTCAACCAGAAATCCCAGTGCGCCGCCGATGGCCCAGTAATCGCGGGAACCCTCAAAGAAATCATAGGTACGGGTGGTGGGGTCCGGGATACCGGCGCGGTCTTCGGCATATTTGTCAACTAAACTTGTGCTGGAAAGCATACTGTAACGCTCTTCTCCGACGAAGATGAAAGACCAGTACCAGCCCTCTTCCACCCCCAGACCGTACTGACGGTTGTAGTTTTTGTAGAATTTGTAGCAAAAGAGACTGGCACCTGCACCGACATCGACAAAACGGGTTCCCATCAGACGGGCTTCGATCGCAGGACCGACGCCCAGACTGAAAGAGAACAAATCCAGCGCATCGATCAGACGGTTGGGGATATAGAGTGCAACTTTTTCCAGAAAATCATTGCCGCGGGCAGGAGCGCAGAAAAATGTACATGCCAGCAGAAGAGCAAGAAAAAACTTTTTCATTATGTGTGTAAACTCCGTTTGACAGATTCCCAAAAATTATTTTTCAGTGCCGGGAGTCGTTTTGGCAAGGAGAGCTTTGACCTGTTTCTTGCCGAGACCTCTCAAGGCGCAGATACGCGCTTTGACACCGGCGCGCGGATAACTTTTGCCTTTTTCCCAGGAGCTGACAGTATGCATTGAAACATCAAGCAGCTGAGCCAGTTCGCTCTGGGTCAATTTGAGTTTGGTGCGGATGCGGACGATTCCGGCGGCATTCAGACGCAGTTTGGGTTCTTCATCAACAAGTTCAATTCCCTGAGCCGCAGCGGCCTGTTTCTGATAATTTTCAGCCTTTTTATTGGCTTCACTGTAAAGTTTCTTCAATTCGGAAATCTGACGGCGCAGACTGACGATGGTTGCCTGCAAAGGCTGCACAGCCTGTTTGATTTCTTTGCGGGCCAGACGGCGGATCTCATCACTCAAAACTTGTTTCAGGTCAGACATTGTAAACCTCCATTTTTTTGTATTGGAAAAAGAATAAAAAAATATCTACGTTTCAAATATAATACAATTTATTGTATTTTGCAAGGGATGCGCTTTAAAAAACTCAACTTATAAGAAAAATTCCGACCTGCAATGGACCTGATGGACCTGATGAACCTGATGGACCAGATGGACGGCTTTGTGATTTGTCCGTTGTTTTTTATCTGCTGAAAATTCAAAAAAAGGCAAAGAGAGAGCAATTATTGCTTGCAAAAGAAATCAGGGTGCATTAAATTACATGATATACTCAACTATCTACTTTTAAACGGAGTGTTTTTATGTGGCAGAAATATATTGAAAAATACGAAAATGAATTGACAAATTCAGTTGTTCCGTTCTGGGAAAAATATTGCGTCGACCGGGAGTTCGGCGGCTATTTTACCAGTCTTGACCGCGACGGTTCAGTTTATGACACTTACAAGTATATGTGGATGCAGTGGCGCATCGTCTATATGTTCGCCGAAATCTACCTTGCCGGATACAAAAAAGACAGTTATGTCGATATCGCTGAAAAAGGTTTTGATTTTCTCTACAAGAACGGACGGGATTCCGAAGGACGTTATTACTTTGCGCTGAACCGTCAGGGTGTTCCCGCCATGGCGCCGTACAGTCTTTTCTCTGACTGTTTTGCCGCAATGGGCGCCGCCAAACTCTATAAAATCACCGGCAAAGAACTCTATGCCGATGCTGCCAAAGAGGCCATGCGCAATTACCTTGAACGCGCCCAGAGCGGCAACAGTGCGCTGCAGTGGAATAAATCCCTTGAGGGCAAAACACCTTATTATTCGCTCGGACAATATATGATGATGGCAAATCTGGGACTTATCATGAATGAGTGTCTGGGCAGCAATGAATTTGCCGGAGCCATGGATACGGCGGTGGATATGGTTCTCAACAAGTTCTACTCTCCCGACTTCGGACTGGTGTTTGAAAATATGCCCGTTGACAGCGATAAGCCCGACCTTGAAAGCAGTATCGGCAGACAGATGAATCCCGGACACGTTCTTGAAGCGATGTGGTTTCTGCTCAATTATCTGGAAAATGTTCCCGGTTCAGAAGATAAAATCAATGCCATCTGCAAAATTATTTCAAACACGCTTGAATTCGGCTGGGATAAGGAATACGGCGGCATCTACTACTTCATGGATGCTCTGGGCAAACCGCACCTGGAACTTCAGCACAATATGAAACTCTGGTGGGTGCATAACGAGGCACTGCTCGCCTGTCTGTACGCCTTTGACATCTCCCGCAAAGAAGAATATCTCAAGTGGTTTGAAAAACTTGATGACTGGACCTGGAGCCGTTATCCCGATCCGGAATACGGCGAATGGTATGCCTATCTTGACCGTCAGGGCAATGTGACACACTCTCTCAAGGGCGGTAAATGGAAAACCTTTTTCCACGTTCCCCGCTGCCTGCTTTTTGCGGCGCAGAGGATGAGAAAAATTCAAGGTTGATGCAAAAAAACAAGGCGGCAGAAGCCGCCTTGTTTTTTTGTGGAATTAAATTTATTTTTGCCGTTCAATGCGGATGACGGCAGTCAGGGTGTCGTTGTTTTCTGCCCGGAATATCCGGTAATGACCGTTGCGGTTATATCCGGTTTTGCCGGTATCGGAGATTTTTCCCTGCTGCAATTCCCAGCGGCACTCCCAGTTGCGGTAACGGATTGTAAGCGTTCTGCCGGAATTGCTGATAACTGTTTTTTCTTTGCCGTCAAAGGTGAATGCGGGAATCATCAAACCGACTTCGCCTTTACCTGAAACGGTGATTTTCATACCGTTTTTATCCAACTGATAATCGGTGACAACCTGATGTTTATCCTGCCATGTACAACTTATCTCAGCAGTTGCACTTTCTTTTCCGGCACTGTGCTTTTGGATTTTGTGGACGGCTTCTCTATCGGCTCCTGAAAGCCATTTGCCACCGACTTTCAGTTCAGGCGCAATGGCAAAAGGAATTGCATTTTCAACATTGATTTTGTAGCGGGGTGTATCGGTTCCGGGCGTAGACAGGCAGATTGTCTCCGGCGCACCTTTTCTGTGCAGTCTGCCCATGCCGGAAGCATCATAAGTGTAATCCGCCCGGTAGTCATATTCCATAAAATACTCTCCGGCACGCAGAAACAGTTTATGGAAGTGATCCGAAAGCTGCAGCGTTCCTCCTGAAACATCATCCGGTTCGCGCACCGGGATCGTGTCATCACACAGCAGATAGGCGACATATAAAAATGAGGCTGCTGTGATCATGTATTTATCAAAATAGGCATAATTTTCACAGCCGTATCCGGTTGAACGGGGAAATCGGTTTTTGACGTGGTTAATCGGTTTTTCTGCGAGGTGGGATTCCATGTTTTCCAATGCCCTCCGGACGACTCCCCTGAATCTGGAAGCGGTTTCCATGTCTCCTGCTTTTGCATAACGGGCGGCTTCGTATTCCAGAATAAGCGCAACTTGCGATTCATTGTGGAGAAACTGATTGCTTCTGCCGCCGTAGGGCAGCGTACCGGTCACGGAAACCATTTTTGCGGTCAGAGTTCCGGCACGTTTGAGCGCATCATCCCACTGTTTGAAATATTTTCCCCGATAGCCGAAATGCAGCATGACAGAAAAAAGTCCGCGCGTCACCAGGTCATAGACCATGGGTTCATGGGGATCACGGTACATGCCGTTTTCATCATTCCACTGCAGCTGAGAGGCTGCCTGAATATCAATGAACCGCATATCTTTTTTGCCTGCGCCGATGTGGTAACGCATCCATTCGCTGACCATGCAGAACGCTGCCCAGTTGAAAACTTTTGAGTCTTCTTTCTCAGCGTAGATCTTGTAACATTTTTCAACTGTGACATCTTTGAATTTTGCTTTCCAATTATCAATTTGTGCCTGCGGAAAAATGCGTTTCTGCTCCAGTTCCATAAGGCAGAAGATGATTTCCTTGATACTGAATTCATTGGCGATATTTTTGTATTTGGGAATTTCAGAACAGCAAAGATCCATCATTTTGACAAAGCGGGGAATCAAATCAAGCCGCTTGCCGTGGGCGATCAATATACCGATATCGGCAGTCAGGCGGGGGAAACCGTGTTCTGTCAAACCATTGGTTCTGACCTCATTGAAATAGCGGTCGATGTGGGCTTTGGAATAGGCGGAAAGAACTTTCTCCATCATATCTATATAACGGGATTTTTTCATAATGCGGCTGCTTTCTGTTGCGGATAATGACAGCGAAGTCAAAATCAAAACGGTGTAAAAAATTGTTTTCATAAAAAAGTTGTATAAATTTTCCGGTTGCAAAATTTCCTGATTAGGAATAATGTAACACATCCCGTTTGTTTTTTCAACGTCTGATTTTTGAAAAATCATTCACATTTACCGCAGCACAGTCCCCGGAAAAAGAATGTTCCCGGGGGCAAGTGACGGAAAAACAACGCCGTCAAATTTCCGTCAATTTTTTAAAGTGTTTGTATTTATGCAGTTAAAAATCCGTCATTCTGACTTTTTGTCTTCTTTTTTGTCTTCGTCAAGTTTGGCAAAAGAGGCGCTGTCGGCGAGGGAAATCTCACCTTCGACCTGTCCGTTGTCAAGGGGATTTTCCAGACGGTTTGAGAGATCTTTGAAAAGCTGACGCATATCTCTGATGCCGCCGAAGGTGAACCAGACCGTCGTGACGGCGGCGGCAACCAGCGGAACGGCAACTGCAGTGATAAAATAATAGTGTCCCCACCATTTGATCGGCCAGGGGGAAATCAGATTGCAGATGACGACCAGAATAAATCCGATCAGAAATTTATAAATGAATGTATAGATGAAAACGCTCCAGGAAATGATTCTGTCACTTTTGGTGTGCTGCGGCGTGATTCCGATCAGTTTTGAAAGAACGGTGCGGACGGACCATTTTGAGGTATCCTGTTTGTGTCCGTCGGTATTGTAAATGCCGCGGTGGAGCATCCGGTCAAGGTTGAAGGGCTTTCTGTAAGTTAAGAGAGAACCGGCAATATACATGAGAAGACAGATGATCATCACGATAAAGTTGATTTCAATGGAGTTGATGGGGAACTTGTGCGCCGCCATTCTCCAGACGATCCACGGTTCAAAGGGTGCGGAGCAGGCGGCGAGAAATTCCCCCACCGGCAGGTGCCAGTTATTCGCTTCAAGCCAGGGATAGACCAAACTTGCCCAGTTGCGCTGTAAAAAGATGAATGAAAGCGAAAGAACCATACCCGATATCAATGACGCAAATGCGCCCGTGGTGTTGCCGAAACGGCTGTAAAGTCCGAAAAAGACCATGGGACCGGCACCGATCCACATGGAACACATGATGGTGACGAACATATTGATATAGTCCAGCTGCGCCATGAAAAATGAACTCAAAAGCCAGAAAATACCGCAGCCGACACAGACCAGACGAATCAGGAAAACGTGTTTTTCCATGGATATTCCCTTGGGACAGAATGGAAGAATACAGTCCTGAACAATGGTTTGCGCTGAAGAAAACAGACGGCTGTCATCGGTTGAAAGCATCATTAAAAGAACAAACAAGGCAAAGAGTCCGACCATGCCGACCGGCAGCAGCTGACGCAGAGCGATGGGGAGCATCATCTGGTGATAAAGTGTGAAAAACTCCTGATATTTCTGTGCGCCGCGCGGCTCATTTGCAAAGCCTTTTTTGACTGTTTCAAGCAGGGGGGTATCCAGATTCTTTGTGTGCGAAAGCGGCGCATCCTGCGGCCGGGTGCCGCCGTAAACGTGATCTGTCGGAGGAAGTTTTTTGATTTCAGACAATACTTTTTTCTGAAGTTCCGGATTGCCGGAGCCGACTTCGCTTAAAACCGTTTCACTGAGTTTGTCGCGGACGGCTTTTGCCTGAACGGCAAAACTGTTGTGGTTGAAAAAGGCTATCACCATGAGAACCATCAACGTATAAAAAACATTGGTGAACATACCTCTCCATGTTCCCATCAATCCTGCCATCTTCTGTTCGTGCGGAGACTTTGCCGCAATGTTGGAACCGCTGCCGTACCAGTTTCCGCGGTTGATGATTGTTGCATAAAAGGTGACCACGAGCGCAAACAGATTGAAGTCGCGCATTTTGGCTACATCAAAGGGATTGAGGAAACTTTCTCCGGCAACACGGTCGCTCATCACGGGAACAATGGTTTCGCTCCACGAAAAATTGACGACAACGAAAATCGTGAAAACAATCAGAAGCGGATAACAGATGAATCCCTGAATGGTATCGGTGATGATCAATGCCAGGCAGCCGCCGCAGCAGCAGACGATGACACACAGCGCCGTCATAAAAAATGTCAGGATCAAAAATGTCGGCAGCTGTATTCCGAAAAGTTCAAAGGTCTGCGGAAATCCCAGATAATAGATGGCAAAACGCGCCGCCAGAGCCGGACAGATACAGTTTGCCAGAAGTTCGGCAACAGAACGCAGCGTTGAAGCATAGATACGCAGCGGACGGTTATAACGCATTTCAAGAAACTGACCCATGCTCAGGCATTTGGTTTCTCTGAAACGGTAGGCCATGAAGCCGGTCAATCCCAGAAAAACCATAAGCGGCGTGAGGATACTGTTCCAGAAACGGATGGCGAAACCGACTTTATAGTTGACTTCAATACAGCCGATCAGCGTCAGGACTGCCAGACCTTCGGCAATGTCGCTGACGGTAATGACGTAACGTCCCGCCACACGTCCGGCGGCAAGATAATCTGAAACGCCCTTGATATAACGGCGTGAGTAAAAACCCATATATACCACAAAGGCGAGGGGAACGATGGCGATGATCCAGTCAACAAGACTCATAAGAAAAATCCTTTTTTTGATGTTTGGTTTGACAATATTCACTCTTAAAATACAGTGTGTTTTTGATTTCTGCAACAGCTGTTTGGTGTTATTGTTTACACGGAATACTTTGAAGTTTATATTTTTGCATAGTTGAGCAGTGTGGAAAAATAATGCCGCATCAAAAAATTCTCTTTTTTCCGTGCAGGATATGCTTGTTTTTCAAAAAAGTCATGATACATTAACTGCGAAGGAGATTTTTTTTATCATGCCCGGAAAAATCATTCATAACACCATTACGGCACAGGCTCTTGCAAGCTGCAAAGTCACTGATGCCTGCGCTCTTGCACAGGATTACTGCTGCTATCCGGATTTTTATTTTGAAGAAAACAGTGAAGAGGCGGCTCCCTATATGTTTTTTTATGAGGGAATACAGTTCCATTATCCGCCGCACACGCCGGTAGAGGAGTTTTACCGCTATTGGGATCATAAAGACGGCAGAAATTATCTGCTTGCAACCCGTGCCAATGACAACATCCGCCACGTTGAGGCAGGGTTCCGTTATTATCTGAATAAAACAATTGCTCTGCTCAGAGAAAATAACCGCGATGAAGCCTGGAAATATCTCGGGTGTCTGCTGCATTTTCTGGAGGATTCCACTTTCGGACTTCACACGCTTGAGGGCGCCGACGGAACGGATATTTTTGTTCTGGACAGGCTCTCCGGAACAAATGTGACAAAAGAACTCTGCAAGGTTGAACTGCCCCCTGAGTGCTTTTTGCAGACTGTTGAACCTGAAATCATTTCAGATAATATTGAAGAAACAATTTCTCTTCTCTACGCCCGTTATGTGCGGGACACATCAGCGGGCCGTCAGACCCTTTTTGATCAGGCGGCGGCTCTGCTTTTCGGTAAGGGAAAACGGGATTTCAACGAAAATACCCGCATTATGTTTTCAACGGCACTTTCTCTTGCGGCAGATGTGATTGCAACGGTTATTGCCATTGCGGAAAATACGGCGATTTGTACCGCAGAACGCAAACTTTTCTGCTTTTCTCCCTTTCATTATCCAATCGGCGGAGCCGGGGGATTCGGATTACGCAGATTTGAAGAAAAGGACAATGTCATTACTTTCGGCACAAACAGTTCTGCAAAATTGCTTTACAATATTCCCCGTGATATTTACTGCCGCTTTTCGGCAGTTGTTTACGGAGATGATATCAGGCAGCTGACACTTTGTCTTATCAATAACGGCAGCGTCATTCAAACCATTGAACTTGAGAAAAACCGCGAAACTTTGCTTGAGATCACAGCTCCGGGCGGAACGGTGGGATTTGAAATATCTTCAAATGATCCTTCCGGAAAAATCGAAATCAGAAACGCAGTTTTTTGCAGAGAGAAGTTCTCCTGAAATTTTATCTGATATTTTTTTGATTATCATTTCTTACGCGGTTGAATTTGTTTTCGTGTCAGAGTATATTACGCGTGAGTTATTGATGTTTTAATTGAATAAGGGGTGAACATGCCTGAAAAAGAGTCCGCTTTCAAAATCCGGTATATTTTTTATTTTGCCGGGATTTTGCTTGTATTTCTTGCCGTTTTAAGTTATTCTCCGCTGGATGCCGCCCTGCTGTCAGGCGGTTCTGACGGCGTGGTCAAAAACTGGATCGGCAAGCTTGGGGCTTATTTCGGAATTGCGGCTTTTCATCTTTTCGGCGTTGCCGCTTATTTTATCCCGTTTCTTATGCTTCTGCGTCTGGTGCGTTCCTTTGTGCCGGAACCGGGACGTTTTTCAGTTTATTTCGGAGGCTGTGCTTCGGTAATGATGGGACTGGTGCTGCTTTTCGGTTTAAGTCCCGAAGTTTTTGCGCCGTTGTGCGACCGTTTGGGACTGGGGAGAATGCAGGTGCCGCAGCTGGCACTTTCAGGCGGTGCGATCGGGCAGGTTCTGGCAGCTCCCGCCTGTCCGCTTTACGATATCCCACCGGGGATCATGCGTAATTTCATCGGTGCAGTCGGTTCAATGATTATCGGCTGGGCATTTTTGATGGGCGGAATGATTGTCATTTACATAAGCGATTGGCACCGTTTCGTGATGGATCATCTCTTTCTTGCCGCACGGACTCCCGGGGCAAAAGCAAAAAAGCCTGCTGCGCGTGCCGTGTCTGAAGACGATGAAGATGACGAAGATGATAATACCGCCGGACGTCCGGTGCGGGACCGCCTTGCCGCTTTGCTGAAAAAGGTTGAAAATGAAGACGCTGAAGAGGTTGAACTCTTCGCTGAAGATGATGAGGAAGAGAAAAAAGCAGAAGTCAAACCTGCTCCGCCGCCCAAGCCGTCCGGAGCAGATATGCCTGTTATTGCTGAAGATGATGAGGAAGAGCCTGAACTTCCTGAAAAACTTCCTGCTGAACGTAAAAAGGACCCCGTGCGTACCAATGAAGTCGGCAGAACCATTGTTCAGAAAGGCGACCGTGATGCGGATACGCTTGCGGAATACACGCTGCCGCCGATATCCATGTTGAGCAAAGGCAGTGAGGCTTCCGGGGAGTCTCCCGAGGCAATCAAGAACGCAACGCTGATTCTCCAGCGGACACTTGACAGTTTCAATATTCCGGGAGAGGTTGTCGGTTACATTTCAGGACCGCGTATTACCCGTTACGAAATCAGTCTTGCCGAGGGTGTCAACGTCAAAAAGGTTGCCCAGATTGAGAGCAATATTGCCATGAATCTTGAAGCGTCAAGCATCCGCGTTCTTGCGCCGATTCCGGGACGGAACGTTGTCGGCGTTGAAGTTCCCAATACCCGCAGTGAAGCAGTTTTCATGCGCAGTGCCATGGAAACCGATGCCTGGAAAAACGGAAAAGCCGCCATTCCCGTTGTCCTCGGCAAAAATGTTGCCAGTGAGCCGGTTATTATAGATCTTGCCAAAGCACCGCATTTGCTTATCGCCGGAAGTACCGGTTCCGGTAAGTCTGTGTGTATGAATACGTTGATCATGAGTCTTCTGTTTAAATTCAATCCCGATGAGCTGCGTCTTATCATGGTTGACCCGAAACGGGTGGAGTTTGAAGATTACCGCAAACTGCCGCATCTGATCACGCCGGTTATCAACGATGCCAAAAAAGTTCCCATCGCCCTGCGCTGGGCGGTGACTGAGATGGAAAACCGCTATAAGATCCTTGCCCGCGCCGGTGTTAAAAAACTGGCGGAATTCAATGCGCTTTCCAAAAACGGAGAGGTTATCCGCGACAGCGAAAGTCAGATTATTGAAGACAATTTCGGCAATCCCATAACCAAAATGCCGATATTGATCGTCATTATTGACGAATTGGCGGAACTGCGCATGCAGGATTCCTGGAAGGATTCCGAAACCTACATCGCCCGTATCGCCCAGCTGGGACGTGCTGCGGGTGTGCATATCGTGGTTGCCACACAGCGTCCCTCCACCAATATTATTACCGGTGTCATCAAGGCGAACTTGCCGACCCGTATTGCGTTCCGTGTGCTTCAGCTGGTTGACAGCCGGGTCATTCTCGACCTGCCGGGCGCTGAAAATTTGTTGGGACTGGGTGACATGCTGGCTCTGCTGCCCGGTGCTTTCGGACTTGAAAGAATCCAGGGTGCGCTGGTGGATGACAAGGATATTAAAGCGATCGTGAAATTTGTTTCCGACCAGAGACCCCAGAATTTTGATGATACAGTTATCGCCGAAGGTGAGGAACTTGACGACGGTGAATCCGATCCGCCTCCGCGTAAAGGCGGCGCAGGAGCTTCTGACGATGATGATATCTTTGATGATATGGATTATGCTCAGATCGCGCCTCTGGTGAAAAAATATCTGCAGCCGGGGGATGATGATACCATGCGCCGTGCGCTTGAAGTGGTGATTCTTGACCGCAAGGCAAGTACCAGTTACATTCAGCGCCGTCTCAAGATCGGTTACAACCGCGCGGCGGAATTGATCGATACGATGGAGGAACGCGGCATTGTCGGACCGCCCTCCGGCAGTGGAAACAAGCGCGAGATACTTATTTTTGACGGACTGGAAATCAATGAATAATATGAGGATACGATAAAAATGACGAATGCAAAGCAGGATGATCCGGGACTTTTTGCGGATATTGACGATACAGAGGAGATCCTTGTTGACGATTCCGACGGTGTTGACTCCGGAGAGAGCGTACAGGCGACGGTGCTTGATGAACACCTGACCGAAGAATGCTGTTCCGCCGGAGCCTGCCTGCGCCGGAAACGTCTTGAATTGGGTTTGAGTCCGGATCAGGTTGCACAGGAAACAAAAATAAAACCCTCTCATATTCTTGCTCTTGAAGAGGGGGATTTGGATGAACTGCCCCAGCCTGTCCATCCGGTATATCTTGTTGCAAGTGTCAAAAAACTCGGTGCGTTCTACGGTTTTGACAGTGAAACTCTTGAAGAGATTACTGCCGGACTCAAAGAGCAGATCCAGTGCCTTGCGCCGGATGATATGAGCAAAAGCTGCCACGGACACGAAGTGAGTGAAGAAAGTATCCGTCAGCAGAAACGGCTTCTTATCATTCTGCTGGCACTTGCGGGAACCTTTCTGCTTCTGATAACGGCGGGAATCGTGCTTCTGGTGCGCTTTTTTCTGTTTTCTCCGGACGAAAAAGTGCTGAATACGCCCTTTGATCCCAACGTGCTTCTGGAGATACAGCCGAAGGTGGAATTGAAGATAACTCCCCTGCCTGCTGTGGAAGATTGAAAAGTTAATGCCATAAAAATTTGGCAAATCAATAAAAATATGCTATATTGTAATATATGAAAAAGATTTTGCTGATAAACGGTCCGAATCTTCAGCTTCTGGGCGTCCGGGAGCCGGGGATATACGGAGTGAAGACCCTGCCGGAAATCGTTGCTGATCTCCGGGAGTATGCTGTTGAGTTGGGATGTGAACTGGAGGATTTTCAATCCAACAGTGAAGGTGCTCTCGTGGATAAGATAGGAGGCTCACTCGCTGCGGGAGTTGACGGGATTATTATAAATCCGGCTGCGTACACCCATACATCGGTTGCGCTGCGGGATGCGCTGGCGGCAGTTGCTCTGCCGGCGGTGGAGGTTCATTTGAGTAATGTTCAGGAACGTGAAGACTTCAGACATAAGTCTTATACGGCCGCCAAGTGTGTGGGAGTTATTGCCGGATTCGGTGCATTTTCTTACCGTTTGGCATTGCAGGCTCTGGTGAATCACCTGGATTCTTTGAAATAGTTTTCATCTGAAAATATAATAAAATAAAAAGAGAAAAACAAAATGATGACGATAAAAGAAATTGAAGCCCTCGGACGTATGATGAAAGAGTATGACTTGAGCGAACTTAAAGTCGAACTCAAAGACTGCAACGTTTCTCTCCGCCGCGGAGAAAAAACTGTTGCGGCTCCTGTGGTGGTTGCTCCTGCTCCTGTTGCCGCAGCGCCGGTTGCTCCCGCTGCCCCCGCAGCTCCCACCGCCAAAGAGGAAGCTGCCGCGCCTGCCAAGACGATTGATTCTCCTCTGGTCGGAACCTTTTACCGTGCCGCAAGTCCCGATGCTGATGCCTTTGTCAATGTCGGCGACCGCGTGACCGCTGATACGGTGATTGCCATCATTGAAGCGATGAAGGTCATGAACGAAATCAAGGCTGAAAAATCCGGTGTCATCAAAGAAATTCTGGTTGAAAACGGTCAGCCTGTCGAATTCGGACAGCCGCTGTTTGTCATTGAATAACCCTTTATACCGGTGGTGATAACGTGTTTCATAAAGTAATGATAGCCAACCGCGGAGAGATCGCGGTCCGCATCATCCGCGCCTGTCGCGAGATGGGGATCAAGACCGTCGTGGTTTACTCCAAAGCCGATGCCGAGAGTCTGCCGGTTCGAATGGCGGATGAAGCCGTCTGCATCGGTCCCGCCCGTCCGGCAGAGAGTTATCTTTCGATTGAAAGACTGCTGACTGTTGCGGGTATCTGTGATGTGGATGCCATTCATCCGGGATACGGATTCCTTGCTGAAAACGCTTACTTTGCCGAAGCCTGCCGCAAACACGGAATTGTTTTCATCGGACCGACGCCCGAAGCCATGCGTGCACTCGGCGATAAGGCTGTTGCCCGTGAAACGATGAAAAAAGCGGGTGTTCCGATCACGCCGGGCTGTGACGGTATCCTCAAGAGTGAAAAAGAGGCTCTGGATCTTGCCCACAAGCTGAAATATCCCGTGATTGTGAAAGCCGTCGCAGGCGGCGGCGGACGCGGTATGCGTATTGCCCACAACGATTCCAGTCTGGTTCAGGGATACTATGCCGCCAAGAGTGAAGCCGAGAGTGCATTCGGCAACGGAGATCTTTATATTGAAAAGTTTCTGGTCAATCCCCGGCATATCGAAGTGCAGATTCTTGCGGATAATCACGGCAACGTGATTCATCTGGGCGAGCGTGACTGCAGTGTTCAGCGCCGCAACCAGAAGTTGATTGAAGAGTCTCCCTCTCCGGCACTTTCTTCCAAACTGCGTGAAAAGATCGGAAATGCCGCCGTCAAGGCCGCCAAAGCCGCCAATTACACCAGTGCCGGAACGATTGAATTTCTGCTTGATGCCGAAAACAACTTCTACTTTATGGAAATGAATACCCGTATCCAGGTCGAGCATCCTGTGACCGAGGCCGTGACGGGTGTTGATCTTATCAAAGAACAGATCCGCATTGCCGCGGGAGAGGTTCTTTCTTTGCGCCAGAAAGATATCGTGGTCAAAGGACACGCCATTGAGTGCCGTATCAATGCTGAAGATCCGTTCAACGGATTTTCACCGAGTCCGGGCAAAGTTGAACTGTTTGTTCCGGCGGGCGGACCGGGTGTGCGTCTGGATACGCACGTTTATTCCGGCTATTCGATTCCGCCGTATTACGACAGTCTGCTGGGCAAACTGATCGTGTTCGGCAAGACGCGCGAAGAGGCGATTGCCTGCTGCCGCCGTGCCATTGATGAAGTGATTGTTCAGGGCGTGAAAACGACCCTGCCGTTCCAGAAACTTGTGCTTAACAACAAAAGTTTCGTTGAAGGAAAATACGATACCGGATTTGTCGACAGGATGATGATGGAGCGTAACAACAACCAACCCAAAAAGGAGGAATAACATGAAAACTGCCAATGAATCAAGAAAACCCGATGCTGACGTCCCGCAGAACACCGCATTGCTTGAAGGATCCGAAATGGGTGATGTCAAAATTCACGAAAACGTGGTGGCCTCCCTTGTCCGTCAGGCGGCTTTGGAGCAGGAGGGTGTCTCCCGTCTTGCCGGCAGTGCCTTGGTTGATGATATTGCCAATCTGGTCGGCAGCCGCAGAATGCAGTCCCGTGCCATCTCCGTTGAACTCGGTGAAGACGGCAGAGTCGGCATTGAGATCAAGTTGAATCTGGTTTTCGGTTTCCGTATTCCCGATGTTGCCGAGCGCGTTCAGAAAGCCGTTATCGGAATGGTTGAAGAAACGACCGGTATGACCGTCACCCGTGTCAACGTCGTAATTCAGGAAATTGAAGATCCCGTTGTTGAAACAGAAGAAGACGAAGTTGAGACTGCTTCTGTTGAAACGCTGCCGATCAACTGAGAAACATTTGATATGCACAAAAAGAGGGGGAGTCATAAAAACTCCCCTTTCTTTAAATGAACAAACGTAAATTCAAACGGGGACTTTGATTATGGCGTGTCCGACTGCGAATGCTGCTTCCGGTGCGGTGCAGAAGACTATGGAGTTTTTTGCCTGTCCGGAATTTCTCAAATTTTTCAACATCAAGCCTGAAACGGTTGATAAAGTTTTGCAGAGTGATTTCAACTGCGGATTTATTTCAGCGTTGGCAGTGGTTGTATTGCTGCTGCTTCTGCTTCTGGCGGTGCGGATTCTGTTTTTCTTTATTTTCCGTACCCGGCGTTGCAACAAAGTTCTGGTTCCGTCAGCTGACGGTGATTTGATTGTGACGCGCAAGGCGATAGAATCGGTTGTCCGTGCGGAGTTGGCAAATTTTACCCAGATTACTGTCCGTAAACTGGTTTTGTACCGTCGCGGAAAGAAATACTCTCTGAAACTGTTCTGCCTGTTTGCCAATGACGGCGTCGGTCTGCCGGAGATCACGCAGAAACTGAAACCCCGTGTTCAGGAAGTTATGAACAAACTTTTCGGAATTGATACGATGACCGGAATCAGTATCTGCATTGAACGCATGAAAGACGATGAAGACGAAGAGGGAGATGCTCCTGAGTTCGTTGTCACGGAGCCGAAACATGTTGATACTGGCCTCTGAGTCACCGCGCAGACGTGAACTTCTGGGGACATTGGGGATACCCTTTGAAATCAGAAGTGCCGAAGTTGAAGAGCTGGAACAGGCTGAAGATGCCTGTTCCGTTTCTTTATTGCCGCAGAAAAATGCCTGTTTAAAAGCGCAGGCTGTTGCGGAATTGTATCCGGAATCTGTTGTGCTTGGTGCGGATACGGCGATCGGCTTTGAAAATCAGTTGATCGGCAAGCCGCGTGATCTGGAAGATGCGCGTCGTATACTTGAAATGTTTTCGGGTAAAACGCATCAGGTGATAACGGGTATTGCGCTGATGCGGGCAGGGGAGAAGCCTTTTTGCCGTCAATGGAGTGAAATTTCTGAAGTAACTTTCAAGCCGCTTTCCTGTGAAATCATAGATGAATATCTCAAAAAGGTTCATGTTCTGGATAAAGCCGGCGCCTACGCCATTCAGGAATGCGGAGATATGATCATATCGGGTTTTACCGGAGAATTGAATAACATCATCGGTTTGCCCTTGCTCCGTCTTGAGGAGGAATTGAAGAAAATTCTTCTGTAATTTGTGCTGAAAAAGGCATAGAAACATTATATTCCTGTATAAAACAGTAATTTTTTTCATTTTTTGCTTGAAAAAGTATTTTTTGTGTTTTATAGTAAGGTGGGTAAAAAGGGATTTCGGAATATTTTTGAGCATAAAAAATGAAAAAAACAAGATACATACAACGCTTCACTTTGATAGAGATGCTGGTTGTCGTCGGCATAGCGGGCTTGTTATTCGCCCTGCTTGGACCGGCATTCACGCGCATGACGCAGAGCAACGCGGTTGAACAGCACGCCTCCGGTCTGAAACTCGGCATGGAGCGCGCAAGAGCCCTCGCCGTTTCCAACAGAAAAAATGTGGCGCTGCTTTTGCCTTACGGGGAAAGCGATCCAAAGAAAACAGTTTATAAATTTCAGCGCGGCGGTTTTAAATACGGATATATTTCCATCGCCTCAAACGGCAGTTATTCTTTTGACGGTGTCGTTGATGATGCAGAGTGGAAAAATCGCGGAAACAATGCTTTTCTGACGGCGGTGGACAATGTAAAAGACAAGAATCTTTCCGCTGAAAAACCTCTGGATAATTTTGAAAAAGAGCCGACGGGATTCAGCAAACTGTATGCGGTGAGCAATGTTCCTGCAAGCAATGAGGGAACTGAAAAAATTTCCTGCCGCGGCATTATTTTTACACCTTACGGCAATGTATTGATTCCCGGAGATGACAATGAAATTTACTTTTACATTACGGGAATCGACGTTGATGATCATGTCAAAGTGCGCTTGAACAAGTTAAGCGGAAAAGTGGAGTATGTTGAATAATGAAAACGACTTATAAATTCAACATGGTTGAAATCGCTCTTGCCATAGCGATTATTGCGATCGGTCTTTCTGCTGTGCTGGTGCTGTTTCCTGTCGGAATCAACGCCACCCGTGCGGCAATGGATGAAAACAGCAGTGCCGATGTCAGTGAATATGTTGCCAATTTTGTGCGCGGTCAATGCTTATCGCATTGGAAGACGACATACGAAAATTGGCGTTCCGGCAGTGATCCTCTGACTTCAAAATTGACTTTTTCCGCGCCTTCGGGATTATGGGCAACAAGTAAACCCGATACGCCTGCAAATCCGGATGATGAGAAAAATTTAAGTGATATTACAGACTATACTGTTACAACGACTAATCCTAAAAGCGGATTGCGCCGGATCGGTGCCGCCGGCGGCGGTTTGTTCCGTTTCAGCCGGGTTACCGCTGAGGGCGAAGAAACTTTTGCCGCATTGGTTAAAATCTGGTCTGCAAGCGATGGTGATGATTTGACAGGAAATGTAAGTAATACAGCAGGAACCTGTCCCCTTTATATTCCCGATGCGGCAAATTCATTTCAGCCCAAACGTGTGAAGACCGGAGAGATTGTATTGACATCGCCGGACGGGGAGGTACAGCTGAGTTCCTTTGCCCAGTCTGTACTGGTTGAGATCTCCTGGCCCACAACTGCCGCAGAAGAGGATCGGACTTCACGGACTTTCCGTGTGGACGTGTATAATCCGTATTATACGATTCGACCTGACACACCGGCAACTCCTTAAAGAGAGGAGGAATATAAATTGAAAAAACTTGTAAAAAACCGATTTACCCTCGTTGAACTGCTGGTATCCATGGCGGTATTCAGTATTCTGCTGGTGTTGATGATGCAGTTCTTTTCCGGAGCGCGGACTCTCTGGACCGCCAACGAAAAGCGCGCCGCCATCTATGCGGATGCTACCGTTGCCATGGATTTGATGTCGCAACTGCTGCAAAGTACTTTTTACAGCGATGGCAATATACCTTTCGCAATCAGGTTCGCTCCGGCGGAGGCTGAAAAAAAGGCACCGCGTGCGGATGATGAGAAGGCTATCAACGATGACAATATTGATGGTTGGAGATCTGAAATTTATTTTGTCAGCAACTCACCTCTGGAATTGTCAAAGGGCGGTTCTGTACGGTATTTGAGTTTTCAGCGCAAAACCGATGCAGGTGATACAACCGTGACACGCAATGTTCTTGAATTATCGGTTTTCAGTGACAGCAGTGTGGAAGATTTGAAATTTGACCAGTGTTTCGCACCGTTCGGACTGGATGTTTCTTCTGAAAATAAAGTGGATGAGGCGAGAGATTATTTATTGACTGTCTTCAGAAGAGTTTCGCACCCCTGCCTTTCCAATAAAGAACGAAAAGTTGTTTTACGCAATGTTACCGGTTTAAAGTTTACGCCGATTAATTACCGGGGGAAAAAAATTGACGGTGAAGAGTGCAATGTATTGCCTGCCGGAATAGAAATAGAACTTTCACTTATGGAAAATGAACAGACCATCCGCGATTATCAGGCGTTGGCACCCGGTGACAGAAATGATTTCAGATTAAAAAATGAATATACATTCCGCAGAACCGTTTGGCTCGGAGACAGGACACATAAATTTTATGAATAAACAGAACAAAGAAAAAGGTGTGGCGCTTTTGTTCGCCCTCGGACTGCTCTCACTGATGTCAGTCCTCGGCGTGGCATTTGTCGCAAATGCTCTGACGGCTCAAAAAATCGCCGTCAATCTCGGTGCCAGAAATCAGGCGCAGGTCGTACTTGATTCCGCCGTTAACAGAATCATGATAACCATCATGGCTCTGCTGCGGCAGGATAATGCAACGACGGACTTTTCCGTCATTTACAGTACAAATGACGGAACTGAACGCACAAAAGACACAACAAAACTTAATACCTATGACCAGTTGAATGAGGAAAACAAGTCCAAGCTGGATATGTTTTTGACGGGACTTCCGAAATATGACGGCTCAAAAAGTAAAGCCACCTGGGTTTACGTCCGTGACAATGAAGGCGGGATCATCGCGCGTATGGCTTATCAGGTTTTGCCGACGGGTATGTCCAGTTTAAGTCTTGACAAGGTACTCAAAGGTGTCTACAATCCGTTGACAAAAGCTTTGGTTGAGGGGGCAAACAAAAATGCTTCGTCCTGGAATCAGCGTATTGGCAGAGATATCAATGAACTGTATATCGGCAGAACCGCCGCATTCCGTCAGGAGTGGAGTGTTGATAACGATGCCGGTAAAACCCTTCCCGGAAGTTCTTCTGGTACGATCGTATCTTCTTTCGGAGAATTTTTCACTACGGATATCTATAAAATCATCGGTGATCCGGGTGACACCGTCAATGATCCAAAACGTCAGATTTGGCTGCGCCGCTGGTTCTCAGAATCCGGAAATGCTTCTCCTGAAGTGTTTTATTTGACCGGAAGTGCTTCTACCAAAATGGAAGAAGCGACACCTTATCACCGTTTTAACCTCGGTCCGATAGAGGGAATTGCCAACAGTGCCACAGAAAAATGGTATCCGCGTTTCAAGGATTTTGTCAAAGGCACCAATTCTTACGATGAAGCAATTAAAAACAGTGATAAAGCCGTTAACAATCTGTTGGCTGCCAGTTTGAAGTTTTATCCTGAAGATAATGCGGCTCCGTCAGATTCCGGAATTTCTTATTTGCGTCAAATTGCCAAAGACAGGGGTAGTTTTGGTGACATAAAAAATCGCCGCCGTCAGATTGCCGCCAATTTGAACGACTATTGCGACGAAGACTCCATCCCCACCAGTGATATCTCCGCTGAGGAGTGGAGTGGACCAAGCGCCGCGGGACCGGGGAAAATGCCCCAGTATACCGGCAACGAAAAAACGCCTTATATCAATGAATTTGTTTTGGGAGTAAAACTGGAAAATTTTGTTTCACTGTTCGGATCAAGTGCCGCCAGTTCCATCAAATTTGATCTGGTTCCCAATTTCTATACAGAATTGATTGATATTTACGGCGGTGCGACCGCTGATTACGAACTTAAAAGCTGGTTCCGCAAACTTGCTTACGAAATTGAAGTCACCGCAAAGGTCAAAGTAACTTTTGAAGATGATTCAACAGAAGAAGTTGAAGATGTCAACAGTAAACTCAGAGAAGGCACTTCTCTTGATATTGACACCCCATTTTCTTCTGCTGTCAGTAAAGATGCAAATGATGCTTCTGCCGGATTTCAGGATGGATATTGGGTCGTTGTCAATGATTTGAAAGATCAGAAAAAAACGGCTGAATTTCAAATTGATGATACTGCTCTCAAAGATAAGATGACTGCAAGCAGCAAGGCTAAGGTTATAAAAAACAGAGAGTTGGTTTCTTATAAAGTTACAGTAAAAAAAGTAACTTTGGGACTGGCAGCTGTCGGTTTGTTTTCAACGACCGGAACTAAACCCGGCGTGGACTTTGTCAAGGGTCCGTCTTCCGCGATAGAATCCACCGGAGATATTGTTTTTGAACTTGACAAGACAAACAAACCGGTAACAGCGACAACGGCAAAAGATTGGGATGCCTTTTATCTTTCGGGCATCGAAGTCCGTGATCCCCGTCAGAATCTCAACTTTACCAAAAATCAGCAGGGAACGACTTTCAAAGCTGATGCCAGCGATTGGAAATGTGTTCCCGTTCTTCAGTCTGCTCTTGCCGGAAATATCACAGACAGCAAAGTCGGCAGTCTTGAGATGAAGGATAACGGTACAAAAATCGCATTTGCCGGAAAAGTCAACAGCTGTTCCAATCCGAAAGAGCCGTTTAACTCCAGTGATAATCTTTACGATACCGGTACAGCCGGAGTTGCGGGCGAAAACTATGATAAAGAAACGGTTGATGATCCGGCGTATACCGGAACTGCTTCAAATCAACATCTTTCTACGGCATTTATCCGCAATGCGCCGATGCAGAGTCTGTGGGAATTGGGTGTCATTCACCGTGCATCTGCCTGGGAAACCATCAACATTAAAAGTGCATCTGTAACGGAAGGTTCGTCCGTCCGCCGGATGGAACTCAGCGATATCAAAGAGAACTCTTCTCTTGATGCCGCCGGTATTGATTATATTGACGGTGACGGTATGCTACTCGATCAGGTCAAGTTGACCAGCGGTGCCTACTCCGGCGGAAAACTTGATGTTAATATGCTGCATGAGGTCATTCCTGCAACGCCTGCACCGGGATATGAAACTGCGTGGAACGATGATATGTGCCGCGCATTGCTTGCCAATGTGCGGTATGGACAGCAGATTTCTGATTTGTATACGCTTCCGGAAAATCCGGTTGCCAATACCACCGGAACGGTTATCGACTGGGGCAATGTTCCGGTAACGCATCTGAAAACAGTCCCCGCCGGACGCAGCGGAAACAATGCAAATAAATACGTTTCCAGAGCTGACTTTGTTCAGGGATTTGCTGATCCCAATGGCGGCACACAGACCCGTTTTCTCGCCAATGGTTACGGATTGATTACCAACTATGACACTCTTGCAGATGCTCAGCAGGAAGAACTTGTCGGTAAAACAGTCAATCTTTTGACTGCCGGAGCAACGGCACCTGCTACGATTCAAGCGGTGGTTGTCGTGCAAACCGTCAAAGGAATCAAAGTGCCGTCCGGGCAAAGTGTGACAGTTGTCCGCCCCACGCGGAAAAAAGATGGTTCTCAGGTAACGCCTGATCCGTCAAAAACTAAAACGGCAAATACTTTTGATGTTGAAAATCATGGCGGCGAACTGGTTTACTTTGATGAGATCACCAGTGAACTGCGGGCATTGGTGACGATCAAAAAGATCAATGATGCATCCGGAATCCGATTGCAGCTGCACAGTATTCAGTATTATTGATTAAGAAAAAATTAAAACAGTTTTATTTACGGGGTTGGGGAAACTCGACCCCGTAAAATATTTGTGAGTATTATGTAAAAATAGAGGTTTTTATAGAGATTATGGATACGATGTATACACATTGGCGGAAAAATTTGTATATTGTCTGGATTTCGCAGTTTCTTGCGATGATCGGGTTCGGGTGCTGTATGCCCTTTATTCCGATCCTGCTGCGCGAAAACCTCCATATCGACAATGAAAAATTGCGCGGACTTTATGTCTCGCTGTATTATCTTGCCGGTATGTCAAGCCTTTGTGTCGCCAATATCGTCTGGGGTATCCTCGCCGACAGGTTCGGACGCAAAATCATGCTGCTCCGGGCAAGTTATGCTGCTGCAATCTTTTATCCGCTGCTGTCGCTTGCGCCCAATTTCTGGGTGTTGGTGCTTATCCGCTTTATCTGTTCTTTTTTCTCAGGAACGGTTGTTCCCGCACAGACTCTCCTTGTAAGTACCACGCCGCCTGAAAAACACGGATTCGTCCTCGGTGCCGTCAGTACATCCATCTGGAGCGGCAATATGGTCGGATATCTTGCCGGAGGTTTGATCGTTCACTATGCCGGATTTAAAACCGCCTTTTTCACCTGCGGCGCCATCTATCTTTTGAGTGCGGTACTGGTTCATATTTTTGTCAAAGAAAACTTCAACTATACCGCCGCCAAAAAAGAAAAGGTCAAATTTTCTTTCAAATACCTTGCCAACCCCGCAATTCTCTGGCTGCTGGTGATGTTCCTGCTCATGGGGATCGCCCGCCGTATCGAACAGCCCTTCCTCGCCATGCAGGTTGAACTTGTCCACGGCAAAGACGGGGCGGCGTTCTATACCGGAATCATCAGTGCCGCCGCTGCCCTCGGCGGAGTTATTTCCGGCGTTGCCGTCGGTAAACTGTGCGACAAATACAATCCGCAGAAACTGATCGTGCCGATTATTATTTTCAGTGCGGCCTTCACGCTCGGACAGGCGTTTTCATTTAATGTTGAAATGCTGATCATCGCACGTTTCTTCACCTATTTCGCCGCAGGCGGACTGCAGCCGGTTCTTCAGGTGATTCTTGCCAAAACCACCAGCGCGGAATTGCGCGGTACATTTTTCGGCTGGTCCGGCGGAATCAATACCGCAGGCGGTATCGTCTGTTCGTTCTTAAGCGGCAGTCTGGTGCTTCTGACCGGAGTCCGTTCCATCTTCGTTGCGGCGGCGGTCA
Source organism: Lentisphaerota bacterium (assembly GCA_015061725.1). GTDB lineage: Bacteria > Verrucomicrobiota > Lentisphaeria > Victivallales > Victivallaceae > UBA1784. Next base: position 6,430 of record SUVX01000036.1, on the reverse strand, counting down.
TTCTGCTTTTGATCTGCGTGCCGTACTGTTTCTTTTCCAAAACAGAGAAAAGCGGCACCATAGACAAAATGGAGGTATAAGTTTTTGCAGAACTTTTTGGGTTCTGCTTTCTGTTTACTCCCCGCCCTTTTGTGCTGAAAAATGCACAGAAGGGTTTATTTTATATATCCCTCTGAAAGTTTTTACATTTAAAAAACTGTTTTTTAATTTGACTTTTTTCTGCAGAAAAGATAAATTAAATCCTGTCAGGTAAAGTTTTATCTATCGGATTTGTCGTTTTTATCCATTGATTCACCGGATACAAGATGTAACTTAAATTAAAGTTTTAAATATCGGAGGGTAGTTCGTGTGAAAAAAGTTAAATTATTGCTGCTGTTGCTGTTTACAGCAGTTGCCGTTTCTGCGGCGGATGTGCCGCGTTTGAAAATTGCCGTTACCAGCGATATCCATGCCCGATGGAAAGAACTTGAAAAAGTTTTTGCTTTTGTTGCCGCAAAAAATCCTGATGCCGTTCTTTTCTGCGGAGATCTGGCGGCATCGGTTGCGGATGCTGAAAGTTATAAGACTTACCGCAAAATTTACGAAAAACATTTTTCAAAATGCAAAGTGCCTCCCGTACATATTGCCATTCCCGGAAACCATGACTTCTGGGCGCGCAAGGGAACAAAACGTCTTCCTGCAAAAGAAAGTCTCAAAAGATTTTTCACGAATATCGGAATGACACCTGAATGGCTCAGACACACCGTTGTCAAAGGTTACTCCATTATCGCCGTTTCCGCCACGGATGAAAAGGGCGAAAACAACCATACCCCCGAAGAGGTGAAACAGGTTTCTGATTTGATCGGCAAGGCTGAAAAGGCGGCTCCGGGCAAGCCGGTTTTTGTGATGACCCATTGTCCCCCGGCGTTCACCATGTCAAGTTCGACATGGCGGAAGAAATCGCCCAAAAATACTGGCTGGTACTGGCGCTATGACCTTGTCCGCAAGATGTTGGAAAATCATTCGCAGGCGGTTTCTCTCTCGGGACACACCCATCTTGCCTTGCAGGATGAACGCGCCATCTGGCAGGGCGACTTCACCGCCATCAGTGTCGGTGTTCTTCCCCGTGTCACGCCCAAGATGCCGGGCAAACTTATCGGTTCTTTCCGTCCCGGACTTGCCTCGCGCGGCAGAAACTTCACCTGGATTGAAGTTTTTGACAAATATATGCTCGTTTACCGTTACGATGCCAATACCATGAAGGAAATCAATCCTGAAAAGAGATGGCGTATCGAGCTGCCGTATGATCCTTCAAAGGCCGTTTACACCGACAAGCGCGCCGAAAAAACTGTTGCGCCTGAATTTGCTCCGGGAGCCAGGGCGGAAATCGTTGCCGATAAGAAATTCTATTTCCTCCGTACCGACCGGGCAAAACATCCTGACATGGTCCATTCCTACAAGGTCAAACTCAAGTTTGATGATAAAAAATACAAAACGTTGGAGTTCTATGTCGTCTCTGACTTCTATGTGCCCAAAAAAGGACGCCGTCCCATGCTGCGTTTTCCGCAAAACATCAAAGTTGTTCCCGGTGCGACAGGCACGATGGAAGTAACTCCTGTTGAAACTTTCGGCAGAGAGGGCAAAACTCTTGTCACAAAATTCAAAATCCCCGCCAAAAAATAAGGAATTTTTTTATGCGTGCTCTGACTTTTCTGCTTTGTTTTTTTTCAGCCGCCCTGCTGTCCGCTGTCACCTTTGAACTGCCGGAAATCGACCTCTCCAAAGTGTGGAAAAGTAAGGAGTTTGCCACGTCAAACGGAGAAACTGTCAAACTTTCTTTTACCGCGGAGGGCAGCGGTAAAGCCCGTGGACTGCTTACAACCAACAGCAGCAAATCCACATACCGGCACTTTTCTGTTTCTCCGGGGAAGAATGTACACAGCATTACTTTTCCTGTCCCGAAAGCACCTCTCCGGGTATTTATCGTTTATCTGGTCCCGCAGGAGGGCGCAAAACTGCGGATCAAAAATCTCAAGGTTGAAATCGCAGATAAGATCCGTTACGGAGATTTTGAAAAGGTCCGTATCGGCAAATACGGATGCACCGGCTGGGCGGCTGACAAGTCCGGTGCCTTCCGCGTTGCAAACGGCAAAGTCACCGGCAGACTCAAAGGCGAAACCTTTGCCTGGATCAAACAGTGGGTCTATCTGCCTGCGGATACTGTTTTCACCCTTTCCGCTGACGTTAAAGCGCAGAACTTCAAGGGCAATGCCGGGTTTGAACTGGTTTTCAGAGGCGGCGGCAAAGAATTTAATAAAACCATTCAGCACATGCCCGTTACCAAAGATACCGGCGGCGTCAAAAGAATTTACTTTACTTTCAAGACACCTCCGAAACTCAAATACTGTGCCATGCGTCTGGCGGCAATCAAGTCCACGGGCGTGCTTGAGTTTGACAATGTTGAGTTGACTCCCGGCGCATTCACGCCGCAGGTTCCCGTTTCAGAAGATTTTTCAGCAAAGCTTACCTTTGACGGCTTTTTCAAATACAACCGCAACGGTTTCAAATGGGAAGTTGCCCCGGAACTCACTCAAACAGCTCTTGCCACGGATAACAAAGAACTGGTTATTACCGGTATCTGCAAAGAACCATTGATGCACAAACTCAAAGCTGTCAAAAACAATCCCGACGGCTTTTACGCCAATGACAACGTCGAAGTTTTTGTGGATGCTCAGGGTATCGGCAGATCCTGTTATCAGGTGATCGTTACTCCCCACGGAGAATATCAGGATCTTTTCAACCGCGATTCCACCTGGAACGGCGCAAAAGTCAAGGCTGAAATCAACAAAACCGACTGGCGTTTTGAAATCCGTCTGCCCTATGAAAATATGGGTTACGGCAAAGTTGAGGCGCAATTGCCCCATAAACGTCTGGCGGTTGCCGTATTCCGCAACCGTCGCACGACGGGAGAAGTCTATACCATGCCCTTCTGGGACCGTATCGGCTACCGTCATCCCTCCGCATTTTTCAAAGTCATTACCGGCAGTTCAAACAAGTCCCTCACCGTAGACCCGGCTTTTGCGGCAACTGAAGCTCAGGCGCATACCGAACCGCCGATGGCATGGCACACACCCGATCCGCTTTTCAAAGAGTTGATGACCGGTGAAAAAATGTATCCCGGCAACGAACTTACAGGATATTTCTACAATGGATTCCTTGAATACGGTAACGTCTCCTACCGTCCTGTTACGGTCTTCGGACTTCATCACGGTATCAGTTACAATTATTTCCGCGATGTGGTCAGTCATTACCGCGCCAGCCGCACTGCCGGAGGTGTGACGCATTATCCCGACAGCGGCGCCGATCCCTCCGAAAAGATTTTTGCCGCAAGAATGAACCGTAAATACATGACCCGTCTGCTCTTTGACACCAAACTCAAACGCAGTGACGGAATGTTCTCCCAACCCAACGCCGCCCCGAAAATTCAGGGGAAAGTCACTTACTTCTGGGGTGATCCGCGCACCATCGCCCAGAAAGAAAAGCAGATTGATCTTGTCCTCAAACGCTGGCCCGATCTGATGGGAATCGTCCGCCTCGGACACGAAGACGATGAACAGCCCAATACCCACTACATGAGGATCCGCAATGCTTATCTTTCTCAAGAACCCGGCACCTGGAAAAAATGGGAGGAGGAAGCAAAAAAAGAATTCGGAGGCGGCAAAATCGGATTCCCCAAAACAGAACTTGCCAAAGCAACTCCTGTTGAACGCCTTGTCTGGCTGCGTTTTGTCCGCAAACGTTATATTGCAGGAATTGAAAGGCTTATGACCTTCATCCGCAAGAATCATCCTCATGTCAAAATTTCCAGCTGTGTCGGAACATCTTTTCCCTACGCTTTCGGATACGATGCCTTCTTCGGACGTTTTGACTGGGTCACGACCCAGACCCGCTGGGGCGGCGGTGCAGGCAGACAGGGTGCCGGATTTCTCGCCAAGTATCTTACGGATATTTCCGGTACCCCCGCAGCTCCCTGTGTCCACATTGAAGCCTATTTCGTTTCACTCAATCCCCGGGATACCCGTGAGGTGTTGAGTCAGGTCTTCCGCGCCGGTGGAAACAGTTTTCAACTCGCCCTTTTTGACTGGTTCGGCAACTCCCAGAGTGATCTTTTCGGCGCGCCCGACCGTTTCCACGAAGTCATGCACGTTTTGCGGCAGCTGCCGAAAATGAATAAATTGAAATATCCCGCTGCCGACTGTGCCATTTTCAGCTCCAATGCTGATCGCATGGCAACGCATTTCTTCTCGCGCAATCCCGATAAATCCTGTCTCGAAGAGCTTTTCACCATGCTCGGTCCCCACAACCGCAGCTGGTTCCATTTTGTTACTGAAGAAAATATTGCCCGCAAAGACCGGAAGCTTTCGGATTATAAAGTTGTTTACGTCCCCCCCGCCTCCTATCTTGACGATGTGACCGTTAAAAAGTTATTGGATTATGTCCGCAACGGTGGCAACCTTGTGATTTTTGACAAAAAGACTTTCCAATACCGTCTTGACGGTTCCAAACGCAAGCCTCTTTCTCCCGGAAAACTCGGAAAAGGTGAAATCGTCCTTGTTTCGGATATTGTTCTTGATGAAAAGATTTACTCCAACGCCCAGGCGCCTGCCCGTTTTGCCGCTTTACAGAAGAAGTTCGGCTGCAAAACCGGTCACGATATCTGGCGGTTTACCTTCCCCGCCGCCCCCGCGTACAAACATTTTCCCGAAAATATGGTCTGTCTGACCGGAAATGCCTGCCGCTGGAAACGCAACATCCCCATTGACGGACCCAATTCAAAAGTCAAGTTTGATCTTTCCTACAAGAATGCGCCCGATTATGTTTCTGACAAAGGTCAGAATCTTTTCAATCGCAAGCAGGCACTTGCCAGCAAGCTCATTCAGGGAAAAAAGTTGAATTGGCAAAAGGTTCTCTCCAAATGGGCCGTTGCCTGGAAAAACAACAAACCTGCTGATATTGCTTTCAAGTTCGATCACCCCGTTGATGTTTCGCTTGTTAAACTTTGGCTTCACGGCGGTTACAATGAGATTTCCGTCAGTGCCAACGGCAAAAAACTTGCCTCCTTCAAGCGCAAAAAAGGCGGAGAACCCGAAGTCGATGTTGATGAGGTTTCTATTTCCTTTAAACCCGTCAAAACCCGCGAACTTACCATCCACCTCGGTCCACGTTCCGGCATCACCTGGCTCTCCGAACTCGAACTCTGGAGTCCCCGCTTTTTTTCCAGGTGAAAAAAAGCTTGGCAAAAAAAGCCATGTAGCGGTCGGGTGCGTTGCCCGACCGTTTAAGGGAAGAGTCCCTTAAAAATCCCTCACAGACTTACCCGTGGGAGCGGCGGCTGACTCTTTACGAGCCTCGCCGCCGGATTTGTTTTTGGGTTTGGTTAGTTTTGTTTTCCCCCGCGGTAAATCTGCCCCCGAGCCATACCAAACAACGGCACAGCAAACCCTCGGGTTATCCCTTGGCGCGCCCATCTTGTCCATTAGGTCCATCCGGTCCACCTGGTCCATAAACAAGCGCCACACCCCCGCAGCCCGCACACCACCGTTGCCATACTGCCTGCGCCACCCTGCGGCATATCATCACCCGCGCCAAACCAGACAGCGGCATGCAAACCCACGGGGTATCCCGTGGCGCACCACTTTGTCAGACAGGTCAGACAGGTCAGACAGGTCAGACAGGTCAGACAGGTCAGATACAAGCGCCGCGCCCCCGCCGCCCGCGCGCCACCGTTGCCATACTGCCCGCGTCACCCACCGGCATATTCCCGCCCGCGCCACACCAAACTGCGCTCCGCAAACCCACGGGGTATCCCGTGGCGCACCCACGTTGTCCATCAGGTCCATCAGGTCCACCTGGTCCATAAACAAGCGCCACACCGCCGCAGTTTGCACACCGCCGTTGCCATCCACATTGCCCGCATACACACCTGCGCCCACGCGCTTGCGCGTTGGGCAGCTTTTTTGCAAAAAAAAGCGCATTTTCTGCTCGAAATAATTTGACAAAATAAATTCGGGTGATATATTATGTCTCGTTCTGCGCCTCATGACGAGTTCATGAAGAGCAGGGCAGGCTGATGAAAAACTTGAAAATTTTAAAAATCTTGCTTGACAAAGCAAATTTTTATGATATATTAAGTCTCTACATTCGCAACAGTGCCGAATGACACTGAAGCGAAGGTTGATAAAAAAATCTCAGAAATCTTCAAAAGTTCGCTTGACAAGAGAAACAATGAATGATATATTATGAGACACCACAAAAAAAGTGGTTGCTGATTGAAAATTGAATAGTGCGATGTAACCTTGAAAATTCAATTTGAGACATCGGGAAACCGATGTAGTCAAAACAACACAATTTAAGTGCTTTGAATCAGATTTTCTGATAAAATAATTTATTT
>SUVX01000129.1 GCA_015061725.1 Lentisphaerota bacterium | reverse complement strand
TTTTTTTGAAAAGGGGTTCCTCCTTCGCGCAAGGCTTCGGAGGACAAGGGGGGGCGGGGGAGGCAATATACCGAAGCCGACGTTTCGGCTTTTTTCCCGTGAAAAAAAGTTTTTCTTCTCCCCCCGACTCCCACTGCCCTTATCGGGAAGAGGGAAGTTTGCGGATCAAGTTTTTGGGAGCGGCTTTGGGATTGTAGAGTCCGAGATCAGCCTCTTTAAATTCAATTCTTGTCCGCCATCCCGGACCTTCAAGCCTTAAACGGCGGATATAATACAAATCATTTTTCTGCGTGAAGCCGCCGGTTTCAAGAGTACGCCAGGGTTTCTTTTCTCCGGGCTTGAAAAACTCCGCACGCAGCGGAAAGTAATGGGATTTTGAAAGAAATACCCGCACAAGTTCCTTTTTATCAGAAGAGCGCAGCATCATCACACGGCAGGGAACAAATCCGCCGATGGTCTCCTCTTCATCTTCACGCACAAAGTCGTAGAAGAGAAAATCAAGAGTCAAATCCGAAGCGCGGACGCCTGTCCGGTCGATCAGAGCAGAACTTTTCTGCATGGGAATAACGGAGGAACCGCCTTTGGCACGCGCCTGCCCCAGAAAATATCCCTCTTTATCGCCGAATATCAACTGTCCGGTGGAGCGTTCCTTCTGAATGATGATACCAAAATAAATCGGCATACTTTCAGCGGAAGAACCCTCTCTGCGGTGCTGAAGCGTTCCCGACAGCATGGCAAAGGTATCCACCGGATTCGGACGGCGCGCCAGGGCAAGAAATTCCTGAGGGGTGATTTTCTTCTCAGCATGGAGTCCCATGACGGCAAGGCAACAGCAAACAATCAGAAAAATCCTGCCCATAACAACAGCTCCTTATTCTGCAGGGAAAGCGGCTTTGACCGCCTCTCTGAAGTCTTTGACAAAATGGAATTCAAGTTTTTCCCTGACCTGCTCCGGCAATTCCTCAAAGTCCTTGCGGTTTTCTTCAGGGAGAATCACTTCACGGATACCGGCACGCAGCGCCGCCACACACTTTTCACGCAAACCGCCGATGGCAGTCACTCTGCCGTGCAATGTTACTTCTCCGGTCATGGAAACGTAACTCTTGAGGCATTTTTTACTGATCAGAGACAACAGCGCCATGGTCATGGTCACACCGGCTGACGGACCGTCTTTCGGCGTTGCACCATCCGGAACGTGAATGTGAAAATCCGTGGTATTGAAGTATTCGGAATCCACATTCCATTCAGAAGCAACACTGCGGACAAGAGAGAAAGCCGTTTCAGCAGACTCCTGCATGACTTTGCCCAGACTTCCGGTAAGTTTCAGATTGCCTTTTCCGCCGGGAATGGCGGTAATTTCAATCGGCAGAATCGTTCCGCCGGCAGCCGTCCAAGCCATTCCGACTGCGTAACCGGGGGTCAAACACTCAACAGCGGAATCCTGCAGATATTTGCGCGGACCGAGCAGATCCTTTACCATTTTGGCGGAAACACGCACAACTTCGTCCTGTGCGATTTCTCCGGTCACAAGTTTCTGTGCCAGACGGCGGCAGACACGGGCAAAGACACGTTCCAGTTCACGCACGCCGGACTCCATCGTATAGAAAGAGATGATTTCATCAATCGCGCCCTGATTGAATTTGACTTTTGAAGAACGCAGACCGTTTTCTTTGATCTGACGCGGAATCAGATAACGTTTGGCGATTTCACGCTTTTCAAGAGAGGTGTATCCGGGGATTTGGATAACTTCCATTCTGTCCAGCAACGGACCGGGGATACCCTCAAGCATATTCGCCGTGGCGATAAAGAAAACGCGCGAAAGATCATAACCGATTTCAATATAGTTGTCATTGAAAGAGGTATTCTGTGCAGGATCCAGCACTTCAAGAAGAGCCGCAGCAGGATCTCCGTGATTGTCGCGGGCAAGTTTATCCACTTCATCAAGCATGAACACCGGATTGGATGAACCGGCACGTTTGAGATTCTGCATGATTCTGCCGGGCATGGCGCCGACATAGGTCTTTCTGTGTCCGCGGATCTCTGCCTCGTCACGGACACCGCCAAGGGAAACACGGATGAATTTACGCTCCATTGCCCGTGCGATGGATTTTCCGATAGAGGTTTTTCCGACGCCCGGAGGTCCGACCAGACAGAGGATCGGCGCACGGCTGTCGGGATCATTCTGTTTCAACTGCAGAACCGCCAGAAATTCAAGAATACGTTTCTTGACATCTTCAAGTCCGTAATGATCCGCTTCAAGCACTTCGGCAGCCGCCGCAAAATCCAGACGGTCCTCGGTATAAACACACCAGGGAATATCCAGCAGCCAGTTGAGATAAGTGTAACTGATATTGTATTCCGGCGAAGCCTGCGGAATCAGCTCCATACGTCCGAGCTCTTTCTGCACGACAGAAGCAACTTCAGGCGGCAGTTCCTGCGACTGAAACTTCTGCTCCAGCTCAATGATATCCGGATTGCGGGTATCTTCGCCCAGTTCATTTTTGATGACACGCAGCTGCTCACGCAGATAAAATTCACGCTGGTTTTCTCCGAGATTGATCTGAACTTCGTTCTGGATTTTCATACCCAGCCGGAGCGCGATAAGTTCTCTGTTCAACCAGCCGGCAAGCAGTTCGCAGCGTTTTTTCAGAGAGGGAACGGCAAGAAAGAAACGCTTTTCTGTAATGCTCAGAGGAAGTGCCTCTGCAACCATATCCGAGAGACGCAGCACATTAGGCGCATTCATCGCACCCAACGGCACCTCTTCAGGCATACCGGGCATCATGGCGGCATATTCCTGGAACATCACCTGAATACTTTTGAAATATCCGAGCAGTTCCGGATCAGTTGTTGCACCCAAACCATCATCAAGAACCGTGTAACGCACCTTGCGGGTAACGGATTCGGCAAGTTTGACATTGGGAACAAATTCTTTGAAAACGATTCTCCTGACTCCGCGGACAACGACTCTGATCGAACCATCGGGCAGCGTGAGTTCCTTGACAACACGGACAAGGATTCCCCCGCGGAGATACTCAACCTCTTCATGCATGAAAAGATCAAGGTCAATGCTGCACGGAAGAGTCGCCAAATCATCCGTCTCCGGCAATTCAGGAAAAATCGCAAGCAGACGATCGGTTTTCATAGCCTCACGCAAAACCGCTTTGTTGTAATCCCCTTCAACGGTAAACGGCGTCAGACTGAACGGGAAAACCACCGTTTCAGAAAGATTGAAAAACAGGGCGTCCGGGAGAATCGTTCCCATTCCGCCGACACTTATAGTAGATGTATCCATAATTTATTTACACCGGGAATTCGGAATTACGGAAGAGGGCAGTATTTGCAGTCCACCAGAAATTCCTGCATTTTTTCAAGAGAAACAGCTCCGCCGCTGGCAGAAGCGCAGAGCAGATTGAAGTGACTTGAAGCACTGCCCAGACGGATCGCCTTTTCAAGATCCCAACCGGCATGGAGTCCGTAAATGGTTCCTGCGGCAAAGGCATCTCCGGCACCGTTGGTACCGACGATATCCTTTTTGTCAATATCGCATGAGGGAACATACATGTATTCTCCGTCAGCCATACGCGCACCCGCGCCTTCGGGGAAGTGGACGATGACCGCCTCTTTCACGCCTTTGCCGAACATGAAGTCAATGGCAGCGGGCAGATTCTGAGCCAGAAGTTTGCCGTTTTCGTCACGCAGCGGAATTTCACTGCAAACACCCAGTTCAACCTCGTTGATGAAAAGCACGTCGATATAGGGCAGAGCCGGAATGACGATACTGCGGAAACGTTCAGGTGCTTCAGACACCAGGTCAACGATGGTCTTGTATCCCTTCTGACGCATCAGATTGAGAACCTTGCCGGCGACAGTGCCGTATTCCGGATCGGGACGATCCAGTTTATCCAGCAAAAGCAGATAACCGAGATAGAAGAATTTTGCCGGAACATCAATATCCGTAAAATCTTCATAATCCAGTTCCGCGTTGGCGCCGCGGCAGTGGAAGAAAGTTCTCTTGCCTTCGGCGGACATGACATCGGTGAAACTTGTGCTGACACCCTCAATTTGTTTAAGGTAACGCACGTCGATATTGCGCTGTTTTGCTTCGGCAATCAAAGTATCTCCCTCAGCGTCTTTTCCGACAAGTCCATGGGCGTAAAGCGGCAGATCCTTATCCGCCGCCGCCAGGTCAAAAAGCACATTGGCGGGACCGCCGCCTGCGGCACTGATAATGCTGACAATATTGCAGAGATTGCCGACACCGGGCCAGCGGTCAAGGGTTTTGACTTTATCGTTGATCCAGTTTCCGGAACCGATAATACCGTTTCTCATAAAAATACCTCATGTATATCAAATTTTATTAAAGAAAAATATACTCACATATAAAATAGTACCGTAATCGTAAAATTCAACTTGATTTTCTCAATCTGCATTCATTAGTAGCGAAAAATTTATCTCAGTTTCAAAAAAATCATCTGTTTTTTTAAAATTTTATTGGATTTTCACAAAAAACTGTGGTATATTACAGTCCCTGTGTGCAAATAAAACCAAATAAACACAAGGGTTATAATCATGTCCGAACAAAATGTGTTGGAAATGTCACAGGCAGAATTGCTTGAGTTGTCCGCTGAACTTGAAGAACAGTATCTTGAATTCAAAAATCGCGGTGTAAAACTTGATATGTCCCGCGGCCGTCCCTCTGCCGCCCAGCTGGATATCGCGCAGGGCGCGGCAGAAGGCGTTGAAAACTACATCGGTATAAACAAGTTCGATTACAGAAACTACGGAATCCTTGACGGTATTCCCGAGATGAAGCAGTATTTCGCTGAACTGCTCGGACTTGCCCCTGAAGAAATCATCGTCGGCGGCAATGCCAGTCTCAATCTCATGTATGACTCCATGACCCGTCTTCTCCTCAAGGGAACTGCGGGAAACAAGCCCTGGAAAGATCTTGCAGAAGTCAAATTCCTCTGCCCCTGCCCCGGTTATGACCGCCATTTCGCCATCTGCGAACACCTGGGGATCAAGATGATCAATATTCCGATGACTTCAACGGGTCCGGATATGGATATGGTTGAAAAACTCGTTGCAGAGGATGCTTCAATCAAGGGAATGTGGTGTGTTCCGCTTTACTCCAACCCCGAAGGCATCTGTTACAGCGACGAAACAGTTGACCGCCTCGCTGCCATGAAGTGTGCGGCTCCGGATTTCCGCATTTTCTGGGACAATGCTTATGGCGTACACCACCTGTACGATGAAGAAACTCAACTTAAAAACATTCTCGAAGCCTGCCGCAATGCCGGAAATCCCGACAGAGTGCTTTATTTCTTCTCGACCAGCAAGATCACCTTCCCGGGTGCGGGTGTCTCCATGGTTGCTGCCAGCGAAAACAACCGCAAAGAAATCCTCAAAACCATGGGTATCCAGACCATCGGTTATGATAAGATGAACCAGGTCCGCACGCTCAACTTCCTCAAAGATGCCGCCAACACAAAACTGCACATGAAAAAACTTGCCGACTCCCTGAGAGAAAAGTTTGATATCGTGCTGACGACTCTTGAACGCAACTTTGCCGGAACGGGATTTGCAACCTGGCACACCCCGCGCGGCGGTTACTTTGTGGCTCTGGATACCATGCCCGGATGTGCCAAAGAAACCATCCGTCTTGCCGCCGATGCCGGAGTGAAACTCACTGAAGCAGGCGCAACGTTCCCGTATCACAATGATCCCAATGACAGCAATATCCGTATTGCGCCGTCTTTTCCGCCCTGCAGCGAACTGCGCGAAGCGATGTATTTGCTCTGCATCTGCATCAAGCTGACCGCTGTCAGAAAACTGCTGATGAAGTAAAATCACATAAAAAAAGAGGTTACCATGCTTAATTTCGGATTCTGCGGTTTCCGTCACGGACATATCTTTTCTCTTTACGAAAGAGTCAAATCTTCTCCGGAAACAGCCGTTGTCAGTGCGTTTGAACCGGATGCCCCTGCCCGCAAAGCCGCAGAGGAACAGGGCAGGGGCATCCGGTTCAAACGCAC
>SUVX01000128.1 GCA_015061725.1 Lentisphaerota bacterium | reverse complement strand
GATAACGGCATTACCGTCTTTCGTTATAAGGTCGGGAACCGTCTGGGGATATTTCCAGTTTATGAAAAATTTTATCTGACTGGTATTGAATAGTATTCTGAGTTTTTCTGAATAAAAGTGAAGCGATTTTCAGAATTTTATTTCACAGCAAAATCCTGAGTTTTTCGCCTCAAAAAGCCTTTCAGAATGGCGGGGAAAGATAAAATTTTCCAGCCGCCTGTTGTATTACTGCAGGATAAATATATCTTTATATAACTGAGGATAGGTTACATTTTTTGCTTTCTGTATTCTCCGGGAGATATCCCGAACTGCGTTTTGAATCGGCGGGAGAAATAATACTGGTCACTGAAACCTGACATTGCCGATATTTCATTCAAAGAAAATGTAGATACTTCCAGCAAATCAACAGCCCGCTTCAACATTCTGGCTTCCCGATAACGCTGCGGAGTGGTTTTGATATATTTCTTGAACGATCTGAAGAATACAGAACGTGACATTCCGATTTTTTTGGCTATTTCTGAAAAGCTGTAATGATTTTTTGTTGGGTCACTCAATATTGAGCAGGCATGCAGTATCTGCGGAGGAATGTGGCTGATACTGTTTTGCATATTTCCACGCAGAATGATCTCTTCGATCAGATGTCTTGTAAGCACGTGCCATCCCTGAACATGGTGACCGAATAACAGAAGCACTTCATCCATATTGTTGCGCAGCCTTGCACTCTCCTGCTCTGAGGGGATGTATATAAAACAGTTTCCGGAAAGATTTTTCCAATCTACCGAAATGTCCGGCACAAAATGACACCAGAAACAGTGAAATTCACCATCGGCGTTATAGTGCCGCCTTTCACCGGGAGAAAAAAGATAGAAGTTCCCCGTTTCCATATCGCACAGTATTGTCTCATCGACGCACACCCTGCACTTACCCGAAAATACAAATATCATATTCCAGTCGCTGCGGGGCAATCCGCTCCAATGCCGTTGCGGCACGGCAGGTTTTGCAGGACAATCGCCTGCAATAATGTCATCTAAGCGGCTTTACATCACTCAACTCCTTTCTGAGCTATAAAGTAGCATAACAGTTTTTGAATTACAAGTTAAATCAGTAACGCTACCTTGCAGTTGACACGGTATTACAAAATAATGGTGCTATATTCCATTTAAAAAACACACTCTGTTTGGTATATTAAATCAGATTCACAAATCAACAGCCTTAACAAAAAAGAAGGAGGGCTCTTATGAAAAAGATTTATTCAACAAAGCACGTCACCTCAAAATTCACCCTGATAGAACTTCTTGTTGTCATTGCCATCATCGCAATACTGGCAAGTATTCTTATGCCGGCGCTGCAATCCGCAAAAAGCAGAGCGAGTCAGACTCAGTGTTTGAATAATATGAAAAGCCTTGCCTCAGCATTCACCATGTATTCTGATGACAACGCCGACAGTATCGTTCCGTCATCAACCGCAAACACAAAAATCTGGAGCCGCTATATCTACAAATATGTTGCCGGTAACGGACCGGGCAATGGATACAGTTACAACAACAGTTTCAACAGTCAGGGGCTCTATCAAAACGGAATACAGAGAACGACACCGACCGGAGTGTTTTTCTGCCCCAAAGCGTACATAGGCAATCCAGTTTTTTCCGGCACGACAGATATAAAATCATATTTTCCGACCTACGATATCGGATATCGCTTTGTGAGTCAAACAGTAATCAACGCTTTGCCGGGAAGGCGTGTTTACATGAAATCCTGCACAGTATCAGGAACAAGTACAACAGCTATCCAGACTTCGGGAAAAGCATCCAAACTCGCTCCTGATGCTGTCCTTCTCGGAGAAAGCAATTTTACCGGAGGCTCAGACGGTTATTGTAAAGCCAGTCTTTTTGATCTCACCAAAATCAATGATTATCCCTCTGCGAGCATAAAAAATGCTCCGGCGTGGAACCATCACAACGATCGGGCAAATTTCGCCTTTCTGAATGGCTCGGTGAAGACTTACAACTACGCTAACGGAATTTTTGACACGACCAACAACCGCTTCAATCTGTGAGTTGAAAATTTTCCTCCCGTGACACAGACAGTGTATGTTCAACTTAAAATCATAAGGTAAAATATATGCGATTTTTTCTGATAATATGTTCCGCTGCTTGTATCGCAAGCAGTTTGTTTGCCGCCCTCAAAGTCGATACGGTCTTTTCATCCAACATGGTGCTTCAGCAGCAGTGCCCGATAGCGTTTTTCGGAACTGCGGATAAAGGAAGTTCCGTAAACGTGGAATTCAACGGAAAGACTGTTTCAGCCAAAACGGACAAAGACGGAAACTGGAGAGCTGAATTTCCGGCGATGAAGGCTGGAAAAACCAATTACACCGTCAGGATTTCCGACGGAAAAACTAAAATAGAACTCAAGGATATAGTTGTCGGAGAAGTCTGGTTCTGTTCCGGACAATCCAATATGGGGATGCGGCTCGGCAAAACATATCGCCGCGGCTCAACTGCAACAAATTGTGTCTGGGAAGTCGCCCATGCCGATTATCCAGAAATCAGATACGCTTCTCAAAAACGCTGTTCCTCTCCTGCCGCTGAAGCTGATGCAAAATATGAGGCTGCAAGCGGATGGGTCAAATGCAGTCCGAAAGTTGCACACAATTTCAGCGCAACAGCATACTTCTTCGGACGGGAACTGTATAAAGATTTGGATATTCCCATCGGTCTTATAGCTTCGGCTGTAGGCGGTTCCGCCATTCAGCCGTGGATATCCCTTGACGGATTCAAAGCCGCTAACATCCGGCAGGATTTCAAAGGAATGGAGATTTTCTTTGACGGAGGCGCATCCGGTCAAAAACATTACCTGAACAAAGAGCGTATGCGTTATCAGGAAGCCATGAAAAAATGGCAGCCGCTTTTTGAAAAAGCAGGGGAAAATGCCAAACAGCAAACACGCGATTGGAAAAACAGAGATTTTGACGATTCCGCCTGGGAAAAGGCTGTTCAGGAAATAATTCCATCGCAATACATCGTGCGCTGGTATCGTACAAAATTCAAACTCCGCAATAAGATGAAGGGCAAGGCCCTGAATTTCCACATGGATAAAGGCGGAGAAAAAATAGAAATATGGCTCAACGGCAAAAGCATAGCGGCTTGGGAAACATACACTCCGGAAGAAGATAAGAAAGTCAGACTTCAAATCACTCCTGATATGTTAAATCAGAATGGAGAAAACGTGCTTGCTGTCAGAGCTGTCTATTTGTATGGCTGGGTAAGCGGTGCAATGAGAGACAATGTTATTTTCCACTCCCACTTTTCATTGGGCAAGACAAAAGCAAATTTCAGCCACAAATGGAAGACGAAAGATGAATTTGTCTGCACTCACAAAGAGACTTCAGGATCAAGAGTTCCTCAATTTTTGCGCTATAAGTCACTGCACACCTTCCCGACCAATCTCTATAACGGAATGGTTGCAGCCTGGACAAAACTTCCTGTCCGCGGTGTAATCTGGTATCAGGGATGCGCAAATTCAGGAAAGGAACATTACTATCCTCTTCATAAAGCCCTGATTGCAGACTGGCGCACCAAATGGAGCAATCCGGATATGCCGTTTTTGATAGTTCAGCTTGCAGGATATGAACCGTCGCGCGCAAAAAACTGGAAAACTTCTGATCCAAACTCTCCGTCAGGATTTGCTTTCACACGCGACATTCAGCAGCAAATGCTCAAGATACATAATGTCGGTCTTGCCTGTACTATTGATATCGGTGAAGCCGACAATATCCATCCGGGAAACAAGCAGGATGTCGGCAAACGTCTCGCACTTGAAGCCAAGCGTATGGTTTATGGGAAAAACATTGTCAGCCGCGGTCCTCTTTTCAAATCGGCAACTCCGGAAAAAGGAGCCATCCGGGTCCATTTTGAAAATACCGGCAATGGATTGAAAACATCAGACGGACTTGCTCCCGGAGCTTTTGCAGTAGCAGGAGCAGATAAAAAGTTCGTCTGGGCAGATGCAAAGATCGACGGAAATACTGTTGTGGTCAGTTCTCCAAAGGTCGCCGTCCCCAAATATGTCCGTTATGCTTATGCTGGTTACAGGGGGGATTGCAATTTGCAAAATTCAGAAGGACTGCCTGCATATCCGTTCCGTTCAGACGCCATTGATTACTCAAAAATCAAGTAAAAATCACCAGCATACAGATCTGTTATTACAGTATATTACTGTTTCAGAATTTCAGAAAGGCAGAAAAATGTTTCATACCAAACTTGCATCAAAAAGTTTTATCAACAGAGCTGAATACCGGGATAAAATCCTCGGCTGCTGGACCGGCAAAAATATCGGAGGAACTCTCGGCGCACCGTTTGAGGGAAAACAAGAGACTCACGACCTCACATTTTACGCACAGGAATTAAATGGAAATCCGGCTCCGAATGATGACCTTGATCTTCAACTGGCATGGCTGCTTGCCGTGGAGGAACATGGTTTGTATAACGTCAACGAGCTTGTTCTCGGAGAGTATTGGCTCGACGTTGTATGCGGTCCATGGGGCGAATACGGTATTGCAAAATTCAATATGCGCAACGGCCTTACTCCTCCGTTGTCAGGGTTGTGCAACAACGAAAAGTGGAAAGACAGCAACGGAGCGTGGATACGCTCCGAGATTTGGGCATGCCTTTTCCCGGGTGATCCTGAAGAAGTGGTTCATTATGCGTGGTACGATGCCTGCGTTGACCATACCGGCGAAGGAATTTACGCCGAAATGTTTACGGCGGCAATGGAGTCCGTCGCTTTTATTGAGAAAGATATACGCAAAATCATCTCCTGCGCCCTCTGCCGTATTCCGGAAAACTGCCGTGTAGCCCGGAGCGTAAAACTGGTCATAGACTGCTATGACAAGGGAGAAGATTGGCTTACTGCCAGAGAAAAAGTCGTCCAGCTCAATGCTGATATGGGATGGTTTCAGGCTCCCGGAAATGTCGCATTTGTCATCATCGGTCTGCTCTACGGCGAAGGAGATTTCGGAAAAAGCATCTGCACCGCCGTCAACTGCGGAGATGACACCGATTGCACCGGAGCCACTTGCGGAGCGATACTGGGCATCATCAATGGACGCAGCGGAATTCCGCAGGAGTGGATCGAACCCATCGGAGAAAGCATCCAGACTGTGGCGATCAACCGTTACGGGAATAATATTCCGGAAACCTTGGAAGAGTTGACCGACAGAGTTATGATCTGCAAAAATATCGCCGACACCGTCAATCCCGCCACCATGCGGGTACACGACGGAGCAACTTTCATAGATGAAACGCTCAGAGAAAAACTTCACGACCGTTTTGACACTGAAAATTTTGTTTTGAACCGTCCCTCCAATCAACTGCGCTGCGATCTGCCTTTTGGAAGGGTTTATGTTCAGTATGAGCAGTCTCCTGTGGTTGCTCCAGACAGCCAGGTCAAGCTGAAGTTCATCTTCAGCAGCGCAAGAAGCAACTGCTGTACTCTTAATGTGAAGTGGCATCTTCCGGAAACCTGGAGTTTTGAGGGCTCCCAGAGTCACAAACTCATGACCTATCCGGGCATATCCAAACATATTGAGTTGACCCTCAATGTCGGCAAGTTCACCGATGTCTTTGAGTATATTCCTGTGGAATTGCGTCTTGCCGAGCGGAATTATCCCGTTTACATTACTGTACCCTTCCAATCATCTGCAATGTCAGATGCCAACACCGGAACCCCGTGGCAGGATATGTGGACAACCCAAAACCGCATTGCCGCAAGAATAAACGATTTTTCCAATACACTTGGTTGAATGTTTGCGGTCTGCACACCATTCTGTGGCTAACCTCCGGAATCTTTTATAAGCACAGCGTAAAAGCGGGAGCGCGGAATCTTTGTCGGAAGTGCCCACCAGACTTTCCCCTTTTCGGTTATTCATAGGCTCTTTCCCGATATGGGGAGATGATGCGGGGAAAGCGGGAAAACTTCTTTTCGCGAGAAAAGAAGTTTTCCCTCTCTCCCCGCGCCCCTCTCACCCTTTCAAGAAAAGCG
>SUVX01000035.1 GCA_015061725.1 Lentisphaerota bacterium | reverse complement strand
ATGCTCCAACATATCTAAAATAACACGAATTTTAAATTCTGCACTATAACAGTACACTGTTTTTGCTCTTTTTTTCATAAAAAAATGCACCCTTTTAGTTGTGTCCAACTTTTGGGGTGCACATCAGGGTCTGGCTGCCCCCCTCTGGACTCCCCGGAATATCCGTGGGTAGTCCCGCAGGTAAAAAAAAGCTTGGCAAAAAAAGCCAGGTAGCGGGGCGACGGTGCTGCAACCACCAGAGGGGCAGTTTGTTTTTGCTTGTGTGCAGAGTAACTGCAGAGGTATGCTGTCAACTTGATGGCAACGGCGGTGTGCTGTCTGCGGGGGTGTGGCGCTGGCTTATGGACCTGGTGGACCTGATGGACCTAATGGACAAGATGGGTGCGCCATGTGATACCCCGGGGGAGGCGGTGCCGCTGTCTGGTTTGGCTCGGGCGTAAATGTGCAGGTGGGGTAGATTAACGTAAGCGGCGCCCAATCATCTCAAAAATCTCATAATTCTCATAATTCTCACAGCTCTCATATCAAGCGCCGCCCGTTGCGGTATTGCACACCGCAACGGCTATGCAGAACTTTGCTGTAAAGATTTACCACAGGGGTATGCCGGGCAACGTGATGGCAACGGCGGTATGCTGTCTGCGGGGGTGTGACGCTTGTGTCTGACCTGTCTGACCTGTCTGACCTGTCTGACAAGATGGGTGCGCCTCGGTATACCCCGTGGGTTTGCGGGGGCGCTGTGTGGTTTGGCTCGGGCGAAGATGTGCCGCAGGGGTATGCTGTGATAACGGCGGCGAGGCACAAAGAGCCGGCCGCCGTACCCACGGGGTAGTTTGTGAGGGATTTTTAAGGGACTCTTCCCTTAAACGGTCGGGCAACGCACCCGATCGCTATGCGCTTTTTTTGCCAAGCTTTTTTTCTACAAAAAATCCCCCACGGGGTAGTCTGTGAGGGATTTTTAAGGGACTCTTCCCTTAAACGGTCGGGCAACGCACCCGACCGCTACGCGCTTTTTTTTGCCAAGCTTTTTTTTCTACCGAAAAAAAAGCGGAGGGGCAACGCACCCGACCGCTATGCGCTTTTTTTTGCCAAGCTTTTTTTCTGCCGAAAAAAAAGCGGTCAGAGGTCCATGAGGGAGATGAGTTTGTCGTGCTCAGGGGTCCAGGGGGAGGGCCAGAGAGAAGCGAGTTTGGCTTTGACATCTTCACCTGCCGCCCATTCAGTCGCGGCGACTTTTGCGCCCATGGCGAAATTGACAGGTTCAATGCCCTGACTCAAGATCAATCTCATGGTACCGATAGCGCGGTCATCCCAGCTTAATTTGCGTTCGGGATCGCGGGTGATGCGGTCGATGGCATCCTTGAGGAAGGGGTTGGTCATGCGGACGAGGAGCCCGTCAACATAGGCCTTGAAACCTGCGGGGGTAAAGAGTTCATCGTTAAGATGAGCATACTTTTTAATCAGGGCGCTGCCGGACTCATTGAAGAACGCCTGACGGGCGATTTCGATGAGGGCGGGGAAAGCGCGGACTTCGTCCATGGTGGAGCATCCGCGGGCTTTGCCGAGGGTCGCCAACAGATAGTGGGTGGCATTGTGACCGTAAAGTTTTGCATCTTCAAAGGGGAAGAGGTCATCTTTGACGTAAAGATTCTGAACTTTGCGGTTTTCGATACCGGGACACTTGGAAATGTAGATGGTATTGAACTCTTCGACGAGGTGACCGTTTTCGGCATCGGGAGCAAGACCGGGACGGTCGGCGGAAGCGGGGGCAACACCGCTCATCTTACCGATAACGGTATTGAGATAATAGGTGTTGAGGAAACTTACGCCCATGGCCTTTTCAAGTTCTTCTGCGGCATGATTGTTATTTTCAGCGGTGTAGAAGAAGCGGACACGTTCGGGCTGCTGAGCGAAACCTTCGCGGAGCCAGGGGGCGCAGTAGGCGTAAAATTTAACGCTGGGGAGCGCGGTGGCAAGTTCAGAAGCTTCAGCGGCAGCGGCGATCAGTTTTTTGACATCCTCGGGATCGTTGGGATTGTAGACTTCAACGTTCTGATAAGTTTCAGAATAAACTCTGTCGTCAGCGGCGATGTTGACAGTGACACTGTGAACGGCGTTGACAGCGGCTTTGAGTTTATCGTTGACTTCGGCAATCACGATACGGTCGAAGCCGCCTTTGGCGGCTCCGGCGAGGAAGATACCGGTCTGGATGGGACCGAGACCAATTCCTACAAACGTACTCACGTTAAAATACCTCAGAGATAGTTTTCAATTTTGATGGCGTCTTCGAATTTCTGATTAACGAAGCAGTCATCTTTGAGGGCGTCCAGCATGGGGTTGAAATCCGGACCGCAGAAACCGAGATGGTTGTGACGGATCCAGCCTTCGGCGAAGGTGAATTTTCCGGAGAGCTTACCATAGTAGCGGGCGCGGGACTCCATATCATCCAGATAGGCATCATTGCCCTGACTGACGTCGAGCCAGTCTTTCTGGGAACGGTGACAGCAGAGCATATCCTTTTTGATCTGGACTTCATCTTTGATGTCAACGAACATGCCGGGGATGACAGGACGGCGGAGCTGATCGGTCAGACTGTGGGGGGCGGAGTGATAAACCGCAACCTCAGTGTTGACGGGAGCCGCGGGACGGGAACACTTGCAGTTGGTCATGCCGCGGAAAAAGGCGGAACTGACAACCAGACGTCCGGCGTTGATGTGATCTTCCATATAGTCATAGGGACCGTGGGTGAGGATGATTTCGGGATCAACTTCACGGATTTCGGGAACGATCTGAGCGTAAAGCTCTTTGGCGTAAAAGACTTCAACGTCATCGCAGATGCTTTCGTGATAGTGGGCGCCGATGAGCTTTGCAGCGGCCATGGCCTCTTCGCGGCGCATGGCAACGATGGTCTTGTAGTCATACTGATTGGTACCCAGACTGCCGTTGGCGATATTCATGTAGTGGATTTCGTATCCGGCATTTTTGAGTTTGATCAGGGTACCTGCCATCCCGAACTCGATATCGTCGGGATGGCATGCGATTGCAAATGCTGCCTTAGCCATGATTAATGCATCTCCACGTCGCAGACGCCGAAGCCGCCGCAGAAGTAGTTGAAGATCACGCTCGGATGATCAGAAAGCAGGGACATCGGAACAGCGCTGTCGGCGATCTTGTTGGAGATCATGTAGGCAGTCAGACGCTGACCGAAGGGGTTGTCGTGGTGACCGGGATGCCAGATGGAGACGTTTTCAGCCTTCCAGGTTTCGACGGGACCGACGGTGATGGCGCCGTTGGGAACGTTCTGGACGGTACCGCCGCCGGAGGTACGGGCATTCTGGATCAGAGTGATCGGGTGAAGATCGACCTGACGGGTGGCTTTTTTGCGGTATTCTTCGGGAGTCGGCGGGTTATCTTTGTAGGCACCTTCACGACGGACGGGGTCGTTGAAAGCCCAGTGTTTGATTTCGCCCTGACCGCCCTGCATGATGATACAGCGGGCCTGGTCGTAGCTGGCGGTGTATTCTTCGGGGTTTTCGGTCGGGAAGTGCATGTTTTCTTTGGGCATGCGCAGTTCGGGACGGATACGGTTGAAGCAGAGATCCATATCAGCCTTGGCGAAACCGAGGGGGAAGTTGATGTCGGCGGCTTTGCCGTCAACGAGCCATTCGTCCATACCCCAGAAGTGGCAGTGCTTCAGGTTGATGTTGAGATCGTTGACGATCTGGGCAACGATGGGGAGCTGTTCGGTGGGACCGATGGGGCCGCAGATACCTGCGGGGTTGGAAGCGGTGGCCTGCTGCCAGCATTTGATGTATTCAAGAGCTTCAGCGGCGTAGAATTCCTGGATGGTATCAAAGATATTGATTTTGAATCCGGGACGTTCAAGTTTTTTGAGATCGTTAATGGTGATTTTGGCAGCAGCATCAAGGATGGATCTGTCAAGGGTTGTGTAATCCCACCATTCGGGAGCGACTTTGGACAATGCGCGCATTTTTTACCTCCAAAATATGATTTTTATGTTTTTTCTCATAAAGAGACTGTTTGACGATAATATATTATAACACCTGATAAGATTTTTTCCACAAAATTTTGCAAAAAAACTGCTTTTTTACTGAAAATCCGTCAAAAAACAGTTTTTTACAGCGGCAAAAATGATTCCGGATTATTTTTCTTCTGTCGCGGAAACGGGGAGTTTCTGCAGGATGGAACAGCAGGATATGATTTTTTCAAGCAAATCGTTCAGCGAGTAAAAATAGTGGTTGCTGGCTTCAAATCCGAGCCGGGAATCCTGACAGACAAGGGAAAGAAGTTTTTTGACCGTCTTGATTTCCCTGAGTAAAAGTTCTTGCATTTCAGAAGTATCCTGCCGTTCACGGGCAAGAACGAAACGTATCTGACGCAAGACACTTTCAAAGTGACACATTGAAGCTTCGGCAATTTGTTTGAGTTCCTGAAAATGAATTTTCTCCTCCGGACTTTGCGGAACGATTTTGTCAAGCGTTTCCATGCCCTCTTTCCATCCGTCAAGGAGCAGGGAAAACTGATGTTCAAAAACGTTTTCAGGATAATATCCGCGCCATGTTTTCAAATCGTCAACGGGGAAATACAGCATTGTGGCACGAAGGAGAGACGCTTCCGGATAAAAGCGGTTCGAGGGTCCCCGGTTGGCAGGGCCCGCGTAAAGCATATCTTTACAGAAAGGAAATTGACGGAACGCCTCACTGAACTGACGCCACGCCTCGCAGACTTTTTCCGCATTTTCAGGAGAAAAACGCTTTGCTGCAAGTTCTTCAGGCGTTGCGCGCAAAAGTTCCAGATTGCCGCCGGGATAACCGCCGTGTGTCCAGCTGAGCATAAGTCCGGAGATACCCTCTTTTTTCAAATTCTGCAAATGTTCAAAAATCAAATAAGGTACGGGAATATAGGGGACCGCCGCAAGTTCCCAGGAGTTGTTGAGCTGAACTTTGGCAACGACGGAAAGATTGCATTCTCTTGCTTTTTTCCAGAGAGCTTTGCTTTTTTCGCTGGGTCCGACCTGAGAAATGGAGTAATCCCCCAGACGCAGTTTCACGCCGCCGATATTCAGATCAAGGGAGTTTTCACTCACAGCGGCAATATGTACCGACCGGGGCAGACGGGACATGATTTCTCCGGCAAATGCCGTATCTGCGGTAATATCCGGCACGACCCTGCTGACCTGCTGCCAGCTCCAGGTGGAGGCAATCAGTTTTGCGTCAGGAGAAATTGAATGCATTCCCCGTTCCATCGCTTTCAAAACGTCGGCGATAATCTGTGCCGGATGCTCATTTCTGCAATACGGACACTCGTCGGAATGCGCACGGTAATGGCAGTTCGTGGGATTCTCTGACATGGTGATACAAAAGGCTCCGCCGAGAGACGGCACGCACTTCCACACTTCACGGACGGCATATTCCAGCCATTCAAGCGGTTCAGAAGAACGTGCGGTGCAAATCGTTCTGGTATTCAATTCCGGCAGTTCCAATCCCGCCCATTCGGGTTTCAAATCAAAAAAGGGCAGATCAAGAGAACGCGGTTCATTGAGGTAAAGGTAAATTTTTAATCCGTATCTTTGGCACTTTTCAGCAAGAGCGCGCAGTTTCTGTCTGCGTTCCTGCCAGTTGCCGGAGTAACTTTCAGCTCCGGGAATGGGGACGAAATGATACAGTACCGCATGGATCCAGATGCCCTGAATTCCCATCGCGGCATAGCGTTCAAGCAGAACATCCGGCAGGGGGTCTTCTTCATTGAAAATATCGCCGCAGCTTGCGGAGTAAGGCGCAATGAAGTTGAACGTGAAATCTTCGCGGCAGACAACAGGTTTTTCAGCCGGAAGTTTATGCAGAAAAGCAAAAGCTTTTTCTTTTCTGCCGGGTATTCCTGTCGGAAAATGCTGTTTGAGAAGTGCGGATATCTGCAAAGTTTCTGCCAATTCCTGTTCCGGAAGAGCTGTCAGGTGAACGACCGGACAATCAGGCTTGTTTCTGCCGAGTTTCAGCCACAAAAAATCCTCTTCCATCAGAGAACGGAAAAGCTGTTCCGGCGTCCAATCAATCAGTTCCAGCAGCTGTGAATAAGGTAGCAGATGCCAGTTGTTGCGGATGATGGTAAGATATCCGTGTTTGAGCCACGACAAATCCGCCTCAAGCTGCGGATCAAGTCCGAGCTGCTGCGCGGCACGGCGCAGTTCTTCAACGGTGGTATTCAACACCCTTGCAAGACGTTCAACCGGAATTATGCCCCAATTCCGCCACAAGACAGCCTGCCAGACAGTCGGAAAGTGCGGCAGAACTTCAGGCGCAGGAGATTTGCCGACCGGTAATTCGGATATATTCATTTGCCCTTGACGATTTTTGCTTTGTAATCATAAATGGAAAAGGTACTCTTGCCGCCCGCACCGAGTGTCAGGGTGATCAGTCCCAGTTTTTCACCATTTTTGCCGTCGGCAAGTTGTTTGCGGATGGTCCGGGTTTTCTTTTCACCATTCAGAATGATGTACTGGATTTTATTGTTTGCAGGAACAAAAAACTTTTTATCCGCCTGATAACAGCAGCAGGAAACAACCAGATGTCCACTCCCCTGTACCGTTACTTGTATTTCAAGAGTATCTCCCGCCTGTGCCGGAAAATTGCGGGTCGTATGGAAATTGGTGTCCAATCCAGTCGTTTCAAGTTTGAAATATTTGACACCGTTTTCTTCAATGACTTCACCGGTACCGATCTTGGGGCTTTTGCGGATATTGTTGAGTCGCCAGCCTTTGACGACAGCGGCTCCGGGCGGCGTTGCTTTAAGGGACTCCTGCCAGTTGACGGCAAGTTCCGCTCCGCAAAGAGAGATGACACTTGCAGCGAACAGTAAAATACCTGATTGAAGTTTCATTTGCAGACTCCCTGTTTTGTCAGTTGATAAATTCTTGTGGTTTTGGCAGGAAGATCATCTGTAAAGGAAGCTGATTTTCCGCCCAAGTCTTTGCCGGTAAAAAGTTCTTTGACTTTGTATTTTCCTTTGAGATCAAAAATTTTCTTTCCCGCAGTCGTGGTGTGGAGCAGAAGATAACTCTTATTGGCGTTGAAAACATCAAAACTGCGGCTGAAAACGTGAACTCCTGCATAATCACACAAGCCCATCAGAAGTTCTTTATCCAGCGGAACAGCCGTGTAAACGGAACGCCACTGCGGAAATTCTTTGACCGCCAGAGCCGCTTTGCCGTTGGCATTGCCCAGCACGGCAAGTCCCGGCGCAGACGGAATGAAACGCGGACCGGTATTTGCCGGATTGGCGGATTTGAAATAACGGGTGATCTTGTGATTCTTTTTAATATCAAATCCCAGACGGCTGCGGGAAAGTTCAACCGAAAAGTCCATGCCCGTCAACTCTTTCATGCGGGTGACCCCCATTCCTTTTTCAGAAAAGAATCCCGGCGCATAACACCAGACCGAAACGGCGTTGTTTCTGCGGACTTTGCGGGCAATGATATCGGCTGTTTTCTTATCAACGTGATAACTGTTCAAAAAGACATACATTTTGTAATCGGGCATTTTGGGATTTGCCAGATCGCTGACCAGATAAGTATCAAACGGTGCGCCCATTCTCGCCGCCGAAAGATACGCGCCCCAGACGGAACGGATCAGGTAGCTGTCGCTCCTGTAAGCAAGATATTTTGAAGACTCTTCATCCACAATGAACGCAACTTCTGCAACGGAGGAAACATCCTTTGCAAGAGAGGATTTTCCAAGTTCATTGATCTGAGAAATTGAACGCATGATATCTTCGTGATGAAAGAGTGCCGGATGATTCAAAGAATAGTACCAGTAACCGCCGCCTGTCACCAGAGAATAGGCAAAACAGTGACGGACGATTTCAATCGTTTCTTTTAAATCGGCAGTGCGTCCCAATCCGCTTTTGAGAAAGTGGGTTCTCAAATCGTCCTCTTTCCAGATGGTTTTGTTCCGCAGTTTGGCTGAGGCGTAAAAGGGATTGATATTCAAGCCGGGTTCTCCGGCGCGGCGCTGATCGTAATCCATGGGGGTCGCAAAACCGTCAATGTACGGGGAATCTATGATTTTTGAAAAACGTCTCAATGCCGTATTTTTGGAGTTGGCTTTTCCGTGATAAAGCATACAGTAGCCATTGTAGGTAAGAACGATTTTTTTGAAGTTTGCCGCCGTCTTGACAGTTTTGCAGAGAGTCAGAATCGTGCGGACAGTCATATCATTCATGAAGTCATCCAGATCCATTGACGGACGGTTTTTCTGCGGATCTTTGAAACACAGGAGATCGGCTTTTCTGCGCTCAGCGGGAGAGGGAACAACCGCATTGTCAAAGGTGACTTTCGCATTGTTCCAGGCTTTCTGCAAAGCACCATTGCTGCGGTAAGTTTTTTTCAGCCAGTTGCGGAAGGCTTTCTGCGTGGTAAGAGAGTATCCAGTGATACCCTCCCAGTGGGCGGGCCAGTACCATTCGGCGGCGCCGCCTCCGCCGACAAGATAACCGAAAACGTGCTTTCCGTAATTTTTTTCAATGTATCCGACCATGGCGTTGAGCATTTTCACCTGATCGCGCAGCGCATTTTCAGATGCAAGGGGTGCGCGGTAGGTGATGGTGCGGAGTTTGCCCGTATTGTCATAATATTTCTCGCGGTCCTCCGGATAATCTTTGTAATACCATTCGGGAACGGAGGAAAAAATGTAAACCATGATCTTCGCATCGGGAACAGCAGTCAGCTGCTGTTTAAAAATCTGATCAAGATAGCTGTAATTGTATTTATCCTTACCGACCCAGAAACGGGGAATGCTCAGATATCCGCTGTTCTGCAGTTTGACACCTGCGGCGGCAAAATCGGCGTAACAGCCCATGCGCTGCGCGGGCTTGATGTAAGTCGGGATGCCGGGAATGACGACCAGCGGAAACTGCGGACGGTCATTGATGAAAAGTCCGACTTTGCCGTTGGAAATTTTCTGTTCAACTTTGACGACAGGTTTGACAGCGGGCGGATTTGTTTTGAGTTTCTTTTCATATTCTGAGGTGATTTGAAGTTTCACCTTGTATTCCGGATCAAACGCACGGACACTCGGATCAAGATACGCCAGACACTCCTGCAGAGGAACTTTTTTCTGCGTGTAGAAAGACCGTTCTTTTTTGTAAAGCTCCCTTACTTCAGAATCCTGAAGTACGCGGTCATAGAGGCGCAGACCGTTGACCAGAAGATCGGCGGTACTGTAATTGCTTTTGCCGCCGTAAACTTTATCTGCGCCGACCAATCCGGGATAAGTATTGACTTTGAGAGTCTCTTTCGCCTTGCTTTTCAGGTGAACAGATAAGACGCCGTTGATGTAAATGCGGATACTGCCGCGGTCAAAAGTATAGACCAGATGATTCCAGTATTCAGGTTTGATTTCCGGGGAAACACCGGGAATGAGCCAGGATTTTTGCGGAAAGGCGTGTTTGACACAAAACACCCCTTTCCAGAAATCCTGACCGGGTTTGTTTTTGTAACAGAACATCGGGAGTTTGCGGTCAAGCATGAGCGCGTATTCGATGGTATAAGGGTGAAGTCCCTTGAAAAAAATCACATTGCTCTTTTTGCCGTCGGTCACGAGCCACAGACTGAAACTCATCTTTTTTCCGTTCATCTTTTGGGGCATGGGGATTGTAAAATCTGCATCAGGCGCAATTCGCAATCCTTTATTCTGAAGAGCAAACGTGTGTTTATCAGAAAAGCATTTAAACTTTCCGGTCGAATCAGCAACAGTCTTTTTTGCCGCAGCTTTTGAAAAATCAAAATGAAAAATCAGTCCGTCATCAAGAGACGTTCTTCCGGACAGGTTGACCGCCATCAGAAAAACGGTCAGAAAATTCATTGTTTTGAGCATGGTTATTTTTTCCTGTTAAAAATTTTGATTCCGGCGTGTGAAAAAATGTTTTCAACCGAGCCGTCGGATTTGATTTTGAAACTGTCCAGCAAAGTGCCGTCAGGCAGAAAAGTATCAACTTTGAGGTGTCCGGGAAGAACATCAACGGTAATACCGGTAAAAGGATTGTTCTTTCTGCCGTATTCGCCCGTTAAAATCGTGTAAGGATAACGTTCCGTAAATTTTACTTTATGACCTTCAAGGATTTTCAAAGCGTTGATTCTGCGGTATTCCCGGGAGTTGGGCGTTGTCCGCAAAAACCGATGGGTGTGTCCGGCAAGCCACAGGTGGATTCTGCATTCGGGAGCTTCGGACATGATCACACCGTGTGCCAGTTCGTAGATATTTTTGGTCAAACCGTGCATTTTTTCTCCTGTTTTGCGCGGATCGAACGGATTGGTATGGTGTGACATAACGATACGGAACACGGCAGATTGGCACTCAGGCGTTTTGATGATTTTTTTGAGCCATGCGCGCTGTTCCTGCATAAATCCGGTATTAAGATCTCCGTATTTATTCGGAAAATTGTTGCCGGAATCCAGTACGATGAAAAAGACTTTTCCGTGCCTGAAAGCAAAATAACTTTTGCCGTCGGGAGCAAAATAGTTGTACCAGTCCGCAGTTTCAGTCCCCCGGTATTCGTGATTGCCGCGGATAAAAAAGAACGGCAGCGGAGAAAAAAGCTCCGTTACCCGCAGAACTTCAAGTTCAAAATTGTAAAATTCATTACTCATATCTCCCAGATGACCGGCAAAGGCGACAGGCAGATCGGTTTTGAGAGCCTGCGCCAAAAGTTTCCGGATAAACATTTCTCTTCTCAAATACGGCACCTGCGTATCCGCCGTCAGAAAGAAACGGAAACGCGTTTCCGCCGGATCAAAGGTCTTGAAAGAATACTCCTTTTCGCTGTAAATTGGATTTGCTTTGGCAGAAGAAAACATCACGATACGGTAAAGATAAGCCGTTCCCGGCTTCAGATTTTTGAGCGTAACCATGTGGGAATCAAGAGAATCTTTGACCTGTGCGCCGTAAACATCCATCTGGCGGAGCCATTTGTCTGAACCCTTTTCACGGTATTCAATGCCCGCTGCCATAAGTCCGTCAAGCTGAAAAGAAACGGTTGCGCTGTTTTCAGACAGACGGGGAATGAACGGTCCTTTGGTCACTTTGCACTTCACCGGCAGAACAGCGTTGATAATGCCGCGCCGTGAAAACTCTTCAGTTATATGTCCCTTTGCCGGAACAAAAGAATTGAATCCCGCGGCGACCTGCCAGCTTGCGCCGCCGCTGCGGGTCCGCAGCGCAAGAATGTTTTTCCCTTTGACCAGAGACACCGGAAAAACATAACTGAAACGGTTGTAATGACTGCTGAAATGCCCTTGGGGGAAGTTGCTCTGCACCTCTTTACCGTTGACAAACAAAGCACACCAGTAATCCGCCCCCATTCCCATTGAAACGGTTTTGTCTTCAAGACTGCTGACTTCACACAGCAGCAGCGCTTCACGCATGGGTTGGGGTGCAAGGTTGAAGATCTTATTAAGATCGGGGGCATTTTCAAGTTGAATTGTCTGCGGTTTGATGACAGATTTATTACGTTTGATCACGTCGGGAACACTTTTGTATTCCCCGGCATTTTCCCATGTGACACCCTCTTTATAGAACAATTTCCATTCAAGAGCAGAGACAGAGAGTATGCTCCCGATGGCAAGAAGCAGAAAGATTTTTTTCAACAGCATGATTTATTTTTCTCCTGAAATATTTTCTTTGATAAAACAGCATGATATGACTTTTTCAAGCAGGTCGTTCAATGAATAGAAATAGTGGTTGCTTGCTTCAAAACCGATACGGGAATCCCGGCGGCAGATTTCTGCAAGTTTTTGAGCAAGAATGATCTCTTCATCAAGTACAGCCGTCATTTTTTCTTTGTCGGGATCACTGTCGCGCAGACAGATGAAACAAATCTGCAGATAAGCACTTTTCAAGTGACAGTATGCCGCCTGTGAAACGGTGAGAATATCCTGAAAATCAGAGAGTTCCTGCGCTGCGACTGAAGACCGGACCTCTTCAAGCAGTTTCAGACCGCAGGACCATTTTTCTGTCATCAGACGGAACTGTTCCCGCAATATTTCTTTTGAATAGGGTCCCTTCCAGGCATTGATTCCGTCCCAGGGGAAACCGATCATGGTCACATTTCTGCCGCTGGGCTGCAGAAACAAAAGATTTTTCGGACCGTAATTGGCAGGACCGGTGTAAAGCAGAGATTGGCTGAAAGGATATTCCCTGAAAGCATCGCTGAAACATTTCCACGCCCGGCAGACTTTTTCAGCCAATGCCGGATGAAATTTTCTTGCGGCACATTCTTCAGGAGAAGAATTTATCAGCTCAAGATTTCCGCCCGGATAACCGCCGAGAGTCCAGCTGAGCATAAGGCCGCGGACACCTGCCTTTTTCAGATTTTCAAGATGTTCCCAAATCAGATAAGGCACGGGAATATAAGGCACCGATGACAGTTCCCAGGAGTTGTTCGCCTGTATTTTTGCCGTGACAGGTATCCCGAGTTTATCCGCTTCACGCCAAATGGCCTTGCTTTTTTCACTCGGACCGATCAGAGAAACAGAGTAATCACTCAAACGGAACTGTGTGTTGCAGATATCTATATCCAGCGCATTTTCGCTGACGGTGGCAAGATAGATATTTTCAGGCAGAAGCGGTAGAACTCTGCTGACAAACGCGACCTCTTTTTCAACGTTCAGACGGTCTTCGGGAACCTGACGCCACTCCCAGTCATAAACGATCATTTTGGCTTCCGGTGCTGCCCGGTGCATACCTCTTTCCATGGCATGGAGAATTTCAGCAATCAGTTTTTCAGGAGTGGTTTGACTGCAATAAGGACACTCCGACGATAAAAAGCGGTAATGGCAGTTGGTGGGGTTTTCGGACATGGTGATACAGAATGCGCCGCCCAGACCGGAAATATCGCTCCACAATTCATACATCGCCTGTTCAAGATACTGCAAAGGTTCTTCAGAACGGGTGGTGCAGATCATTTTTGTTTCAAGCGCCGGAACATCTTTGCCCGCCCAATGCGGTTTAAGGTCATAAAACGCAAGCGGCATGGCGCGGGGTTCATTCAGATACAGGTAAAGTTTCAGACCATATTTCAAACAACGGTCAACCAGCGCTTTCAAAGATTTCCGGCGCATTTCCCAGTTTTCTGAAAACTGTTCCGCCCCGGGGACAGGAACAAGAAGATAAAGCACGGCATGCAGCCATATTCCTTTAACGCCCATAGCGGCATACTGTTCCAGCAGACTGTCGGGGATAGTCTGTTCAAGATCAGAGAGAAAAACATCTCCGCATCCGGCAGAATACGGATGAATGAAATTGAACTCAAATTGTTCCTGTTCAACATTCAACGGCTTTAACGAAAAGTGTTTTTCAAAACAAAAGGGTTCTTCAAGATACTCTGTTGTGTAATTTGGGAAATAATGGGCAACGGTTTTTCTGATTTTTTGAGCAGCAAGTTCCTGCTCAGGAGAAAGAGGCTGAAAACAGACTTCCGGCACATCCGGTTTGCCGGCACCGAGTTTCTGCCATAAAAAGTCCTCTTCTTTGAGAATCAGCGCCAGATGTTCAGGACTCCAGTCCAGCAGTTTGAGCAGCTGCTTGTAAGAAAGAATATGCCAGTTGTTGCGGATGATGGTCTGATAACCGTATTTCAGCCACCGGGGAGAGACTTCCGGATTTCCCGGAAGTCCCATTTTTTCTGCGGCACGGGAGACATTTTCTGTTGCAGTGTGTAAAACATCTGCCAGACGTGCAACGGGGACAAGTCCCCAGTTTCGCCAGATGACAGCATGACACCGGTCGGGAAAATGCGGCAGTTCAAGCGGCTGAATCGTTTTGCCTGACGGCAGCTCTGAAACAGTCATTTTTTACTCCGCAATGCGCGCTTTGATGTCATAAATGGTGATATTGCTCTTGGGACCGGCACCGACAGCCAGCAGAATATAAGCCAGTTTCTGTCCTTTTTTACCATCGGCAAGTTTGATGGAACTCTTGTAAACTTTTTTGTCTTTGGCAAGTTTGATGACCTTGAGCCTGTTGCCGGGAGAGAAGAACTTTTTACTGGCCTCATAAGAGTAACAGCTCAGCAGCAACCTTCCTGTTCCCTCTGCTGTAACCTCAAATTCAAGCGTTTGTCCGGCTTTGGCGTTGAAGGGTTTGAGGCAGTAAAATTCTGTATTGATTTTTGTTGTTTCGATTTTGAAACAGGCAACGCCGTTTTCTTCGGTGACTTCTCCGGTTCCGATATGCGGTACTTTGGAGTTGCCGTTGCGGACCCAGTTTTTCACCCGGTCAGCCATCGGAGCAGTTTTGGCAAGATCGGCTTTGAAGTTGACGGCAAGTTCAGCACTTGAAAGACAAACGGTCAAAAGGGCGCAAACAACAGCAAAATATGTTTTTTTCATAAGAGATTTTTCCTTCTGTAAAATTTAAATATCAATACCGAGCCATCCGGCGACGGTTTTTCCCATGATTTTATCCTGCACTTCAGCGGGAACGCCGTTGACGAACAGAAGATTTTTGTAACACTCCATGGCTTCTTCGTGAATCTCAGGCATATTGACGTAGGAATCCGAACCGAAGATCAACTTTTCATATCCGGCCCAGATGTTGCTCCGGTAAAAGACTTTCGGCGCAGGTGCAAGCAGGGAATCCAGTTTTTCAGGAGAAACGCCCAGCCAGCTGCCGCATCCGGCAAGATCCGCATAGAGATTGCTGTGTGAACGGACCAGCTCTGCCGCTTCTTCACGGAAGATCCTCGTTCCCATGTGTGCCATGACGATTTTAAGTTTCGGGAAACTCCGGGCGATCCGGTCAAGATTGAGCGGATGCATATTTTTGAGCATCGGACGCTGATGAACAGAATCCATTTTGCTTGCCCGGAATAATCCTGTATGGAAAAGCACCGGCATATCAAGCTTTTCACACGCCGCATAAACAGGCATATAAAAATCGTGGTCATAAGCGTGCCAGGGATAAATGAACTTTACTCCGGCAAAGCCCTGTTCTTTGAAACGGAAGATTTGCGAAGCATCCGCTGTTTCCCACAGATCCGCCTTGGCAAGCGCAAGAAAGACATCAGGATATCGCTGACTGATTTCCAACACCTGTTCATTGGGCAGATAATCTTCGCTGCCGTAGCGCAGACCGCCTGAAAGAACCATCAGGCTGTCTGTTTTGCGGGCAGTCTGCACCAGCTTTTCCACATCAGAAGCAGAAGCAGTGTTGCAATGGACATGAAAATCTATTTTTTTCATCACGGCATATCCCGTTTTTATTGGGTCAACAGATAAAGACGGGTGGTCTTTTCCGGAACTGTATCGGTGAACACAGAAACATTTTTACCGAGCGTTTTATTGGTATAAAGTTCTTTGACGGTGTATCTGCCGTCCAGTTTGATGGTTTTCTTTCCGGCAGTCGTGCTGTGGAGCATCATAAAACTCTGATTGCAGTCAAAGACATCAAAACTGCGGCTGTAAACGTGGACACCGGCATAATCACACAGTCCCATGAGCAATTCTTTTGTCAGCGGAATGGCGGTATAGACGGAACGCCAGTTTTTCTGTTCAAGAACAGTCAGGGCAGCTTTGCCGTCAGCCGTCATCAAAGTTTTCATACCCGGTGCCGAGGGGGTGAAAACCGGTCCCGCCTGACAGGGGTCAATGGCAACATACTTGCGGGTGATGATATGTTTGGGATCGGCAACATCAAAGTAGAGCTGCTTTGTTTTCTTCTCAACATCGAACTTCATTCCGGTCAGATCTTTCATGGCATCGGGTGTAAAGCCCTTGTCCGTAATGAATGCCGGCGCATAGCACCAGACTGAAACGGCATTGTTTTTGCGGACTTTGCGTTTGATCATCTCAATTTGTCTGCTGTCGCCGTTGTAGTTGTTGAGGAAAATATAGAGTTTGTAATCGGGCATTTTGGGATTGGCAAGATCGGTCATCAGCCAGGTGTCAAAGGGAGCGCCCATTCTGCTTGCGGCAAGGTAAGCACCCCAGGCGTGCGCCTTGAGATAAGGACTGGAAGTCTGATTGAGAAAACGGGAAGTGTGTTCATCCACGATGAGAGCCACCTGCGCTTTGGAAGAAGCGTCATATTTAAGCGTCTTTTCTGCGATTTTGCTCATTTGTGCAATGGTTTGGATCATACCTTCCTCGTGGAAGTGCGCCGGGTGCATGATGGAGTAGAACCAAAAGCCGCCGCCGGTGGTAAGAGATGAACCTAAAGCGCGTTTGATAACTTCATTTGTTTCCTGCAAATTGGCAGTTCTGCCCAGTCCCTCTTTGCAGAGATGGGTACGCAAATCATGCTCCTGCCAGATGATTTTGTTCCGCAGTTTGGCTCCGGCGTAGAAAGGATTGATGTTCAATCCCGGCTCACCGCCCCGGCGTTTGTTGTAGTCAACGGGGGTGGCAATACCGTCAACATAGGGAGAATCAAGCAGTGTTCCGACAGTCCGCAGACCGTTGTTGTGCATATTGAACATACCGTGATACAGCAGGCAGTAACCGTTGTAGGTCATAACGGTTTTTTTGAATTTCGTTGCCTCTTTGACCGCTTTGCACATTTCAATAATATTCTTTTCAGTGCGGTCATTCATAAAGTCATTGAGATCCATAGCAGGACGGTTTTTGGCAGGATCCTTGAAGAACAGGAAATCCGCTTTTCTGCGTTCAGCCGGAGAGGGAACAGCAACTGTTTCAAAAGTAACGGTCTTATTGTTCCACGCTTTGCGGAGAGCTTTGACATCATTTTTATACTTGTTTCTGATCCAGCGTCTGAAAGATTTTTGAGTTCCCTCAGAATAACCGGTCACACCTTTCCATGTGGCGGGCCAGTACCATTCGGCAGAAGCACCACCGCCGACGAGATAAGTATAAACCCGTTTACCGTAGGGACCGTTTTCAATGTGTTCCGTCAGATCTTTGAGCATTCTGCACGCCGTTCTGATCCATCTGTCCGTACAGAGGGGGGCGCGGAAACGCTGCCGTTTGAGTCCGCCGCCGTTGTAGGGATAATACATTTCTCTTTCTTCGGGATAACGGTCAAAATACCACTCCGGCGGAACCACAAAAAGGTCGATAAAAATGTAACTTTCGGGGGCGGAATCGGCAACCTGTTTCAAGCGGGCATCAATATGCGCCCAGTTGTATTTGCCCTCGCCTTTCCAGAAATTGGCAACGTTCATGCTCCAGTAACCGTGCGACATAAGTTTTACACCGCCGGCGGCAAAGTCTTCAATACTGCGTGAAATCTGGTGCGGTTTGGCATAATTTGGGATACACGGCAGAGCGGCAAAGGGATACATCTCTTTGTTGTCAAAGTAGAATCTGACTTTACCGCGTTCAAGTTTCTGGGTAACTTTTTCCATTGCGGGCGCAACAGGCGGATTCTTTTTGAGTTTTGCCAGATAAGCCTTGGTGATCGGCAGTCGGTTTTTGAAGTCAGGGTCAAAGGCCTGAATACTCTTATCCAGATAGGCGTAACACTCGGCAAGTTTGATTTTCTTATCAGGATATTTTGTCTTTTCAGCGGCATAAATCGCGGCAATTTCACTGTCTTTCAGGACATTTGAAAAAATTTTAACATCGTTGACAAGCAATTCCGCAGTGGAAAAGTTATCTTTGGCGTTGAAAGATTTATCAGAACCGATCCTGCCGGGCAGCGTATTGGCTCTGAGTTTTTCGGGCTTGTCAGCGGGGGCATTGAGAACCTTTTTGCCATTGATATAAATGGCAATGGAACCGTTGTCAAAAGTATAGGCAAGATGGGTCCATTTTCCGGGGGAAACTTTGTAATCGGCACCGGGAACGATCCATTTTTTATTGACAAGGGTCTGAGTTCTGAAAATACAGTGGACACCTTTCCAGAAATTCTGACCGGGCAGATTCTTGTAGCAGAATTCCGGAACGGCACCGTTGAGCATCAGGGCGTATTCCACGGCAAAGGGATGAAGTCCCTTGAAAAAGATCACATTGTTTCCTTTTCCGCCGGTCAGTACCCAAGCAGCGAAACTCATGGTTTTGCCGTCGGCTTTTTTCTTCATGGGAACGGTGATTTTCGCATCCGGAGCGATCCGCAGCGCACCGTTTTGAATGTGAAAATCATATCCCTCAGAGATACAGCGGAACTTTCCTGTTCTGTCAGAGATTTCTTTTTTGCCGTTTGCCTTTGAAAAATCAAAGTGAAACAGCATCTCTGCCTGAAGAGAAAATACAGTCAGGCACAGCAGAAAAAATGCAAGAGCTTTCTTCATTTTGTACAATCTTTCTTTTATTTGTGTTTTATGTGGAAAATAATTTTATTTCTGCAAATGCCAGTAACGGTTCCAGTTGTCGGTGGTACCGGTGGATTCCATAAGTTTTTCATAATCCCAGAGTTCAACGTGTCCGTCATAGAAGTTGATGTTGAGTTTTCCCTGATGCGGAAAACGTGTATATCCCTTTTTGTTGGAGTAATAACTCCGGTCGCCGTATGCAAAATATTTTTCTCTTCCGAAAGAATCACGAATACCGACTCTGTCGCGTCCGAGCAGAGAAAATGTGTTGCGTTCCATAAAGTTGATTTTGAATCCGGGCTTGTTGATATTCTTTGCCGGACGCATCCACTTATCTGCTTCAGCAGGCACGGCACAGTTGCGTCCGAAAGAGCTGTATCCGTACTCAAAATGAGTGGAAGGAACCCCCGGATTGGCGTTCGCGCGGACTCTTTCCCAAACAAGTTTTTCAGCATTTGGGCAGAACAGTCCCGCCGGATAATAACCGTAAGATGCCGCAAGCGTATTCACACCGAGATAGCCTCCGAAAGCCTTATTCTGGAACCAGTAACCTTTGCCGTCAACATGGTTGATATAAACACCGAATTCATTATCTGAGTCATACATGCCCATCGCCACGCCCAATTGTTTCATGGCATTGATGCACGCACTTCTTTTTCCTGCCTCCCTCGCCTGCTGCAAAGCGGGCATGAGCATCGCCGCAAGTATGGCGATAATAGCGATCACAACCAACAGCTCAATAAGAGTGAAAAAACTTCTCTTTACTTTTTTCCGGAAATGTGTTGTCTGTCTGCCGTTTTCGAGGTTCATAAAAGTTGTTGATTTCATTTTACATCCTCCTTTTTTTTCTGTTTGGCTTTTGGGATTCTTTTATCTGCAATTTGAGTATTTTCTCTGACAAGATTTGAAAAGATACTTGCCCGGATACTTTCTCCGGGGCGTATCAGCATGGGCAAAGTAATATGCTGCGGCACGCCATTTCCGCTGTTGTGCAGGATCAGCCATACTGCAGCTCTGGCGCACTGTTCACAGGGGTATTCCAGTGAAGCAAGGGTCGGACGGCCAAGTTCTCCACCCGGAAATCCGTCATAGCCCAATACCATCACATCCTGCGGGATTTTTTTGCCGACACGCTGAACAGCATCATAAACCCACATGGCGTGTCCGTCTGAATAACACTGGACGGCGTCGATTTTTCCATCCGCAATAAGGGATTCGAGTCTGTCAAAGAATCCGGGTTCGCTTTTATCGGAACACCAGATCATTCCGGCGGCTTCGTGCAGTCCCATAGTGCGCATCTGTTCAGCAAGGGCATCCGCATCCCATCCCAGACGTTCTCCGTTGCGGTGGTCATCCGTAAGCAGCGTGAGGATTTTGCGGCATCCGCAGGCGGCAAGATAATTCAATCCGGCAAGCCATGATTGTTTGTTGTCCGTTCCCACACTGGAAAAAAGATCCGCGGTGCGGTTGACGTAATCCTCCCGGCAGTATACAACCGGGATGGAACATTTCTGCAGAACACTGAGCCAGGGTTCGTCTCCCTGCAGTGCCGCTCCGAAAAAGATAATTCCCCGGTAACGCTTTGAAATAACTTCAGGTTCACGCAGAAAAGATTTGGGTATCTCGTCGCAATGATACCCGTATTCAGCGGCGACTTTGGTGATATAACTGCTGACAACTCTCTGCAAATTCCATTCACCGGTAGAGAGCATATCTCCGATCAGCAATATCCGCATACTGTTACCGCTGGTCATCGGACGGGTTCCGTAATAGTGACTGCGGGTGATGCGTCCCTCGGATTCCAGACGGTTCAGTGCCAGGCGCAGCGTTGCGCGTGAAACCTGCAGTTCACGGCTCAACTCAGGTTCGCTGGGCAGACGGCTGTCCGCATCGGACATTGCCGCCAAACGCTGCAGCAGAAGCCGGTAAACGTAATCTTTTTTAAGTTCTTTTTTTTCAGATTTCATCTCGTAAGTCCCCATATACGAACTAATTTAAAGTGGACAACTTATTTTGTCAACACTGAACAACCTGTTTTTTCACTCTTTTTTTGCTTGAAAAAACAGCAACAACGGAGAGTGTGTTACGGGGGCGACATAAAAACGGTAACAAACGGTGGTTAACGGTAACAAACGGGTAATGGTGTGCCGCTGTATACCCCGAGGGCTTGCTGTGTCGCTGTCTGGAAGGGCTCGGGTAAAGATTTACCGCAGGGGTATGCAAGGCTTGTTTTATGGCAACGGCGGTATGCGGGGTGCGGGGGCGTGGCGCTTGTGTCTGACTTGTCTGACTTGTCTGACTTGTCTGACATGATGGGTGCGCCCGTCTTCGCCCTGACGGGCTACGCCGTGGCAAGCCATGTGATACCCCGAGGGCTTGCGGTGCCGCTGTGAGGTTTGGCTCGGGCGCAAATGTGCCGGTGGGGTATGCTTGCCTGTTTGATGGCAACGGTGGTATGCGGGGTGCGGGGGCGTGGCGCTTGTGTCTGACTTGTCTGACCTGTCTGACTTGTCTGACATGATGGGTGCGCCCGTCTTCGCCCTGACGGGCTACGCCGTGGCAAGCCATGTGATACCCCGTGGGTTTGCGTGGGCGCTGTTTGGTATGGCTTGGGCGAAAATGTGCCGGTGGGGTATGCTTGCCTGTTTGATGGCAACGGTGGTATGCGGGGTGCGTGGGTGTGGCGCTTGTGTCTGACTTGTCCGACTTGTCTGACTTGTCTGACAAGATGGGTGCGCCGCTGTATACCCCGAGGGCTTGCTGTACCGCTGTCTGGTTTGGCTCGGGCGAAGAGTTGCCGTTGGGGTATGCTGCGGTAACGGCGGCGAGACTCGTTAGAGTCAGCCGCCGCGCCCGGGGGTTGTCAGGGGGCGTTTAAGCCCCCTGACCGGTCGGGCAACGCACCCGACCGCTACATGGCTTTTTTTGCCAAGCTTTTTTTCACCTGGAAAAAAAGCGGAGAACGAGCATGGCGTAGCCGGAGGCTTCGGGGACGGTGAAGAAGATGCGGTCGCCGGAGACGGTGAAGGGGATCTCTTTTTTGTCGGGGGCGAGATAAAGTTTTTCAACTTTTCTGCCGTCGAGACGCAGAGAACATTGGACGCCGTCGAGGGGGAGAGCATCTTCAACCATGAGATTAAGACCGCGCATATCGGGCTGATAGTTGAGAAGATGGACGATTCGGGAGTCCTCTTTTTCGGTGACGAAAGCGCGAGCGAAGGTGGGCAGGCGGCGATCGGCGGTAAAGATAAAGTCTTTGACAAAATGCCGGATCATAATTTCAAGGACTTTGCGCAGATCGGGGGTTGTCTGCTGATAATATGCCTGAGCGAGGGGGAAGGAGCAGTAGGCACATTGCTCACCGAGAACGAGGAAGGGGATATCCGTTTTCACAGCGGGGGGGGCGTAGAAGTGGGAATACTTGCCGTCCCAATGCTTGCTGAACCACGAAGAATAAACGAATCCCGAGGCGGAGCTGCCGGGGAGGAGTTCAACTTTTTCTCCGGGGAGATTGGTAGCCAGGGGCATATCGGGCAGCTGAGAAGCATATTCACCGGTCAATTTGAAATAAGCGGGATTGTGTTCACATTTGCCGATATATTTAACGCCCCATTCCTTTTCAAAGACGAAGGCATTTTGAGCGGGGTTCAAGCCGGAGCATCCGGTGGCGATAATTTTCTTACCGGCGGCAAGATGGGCTTGGATAAGCGGAGCCAGCTCATCATTCATAAGGACACAGTCGGGGAGAATCAGGACATTGTAGGGAGACCAGTCGCAGCAGTTATCAATAAAATCGAATTGAATACGCAGTTCAGAGAGCATACGGGTAATACCGACGAGTTCGGGGGTTTTGCTCATTCTGCGGGGGATGACAACGGCGAGATCGACGAGATTTTTTGCGCCTTCAAACCAGGGATCATACTTGCGGAGCTTTTTGTAGACACTTCCGATGCGTTCAAAAACGCAGTCAAAGAGATCGCCGCGGGGGTGGAGATGATCGCCGATGTTGGGACGCATGCCGTTGGCAAGACCGAAAAGCATGTCATATTCAACGGCTTCCTGAGTGCGCAGACTGCCGAAATCTCCCCAGCTGTTGAAACGTCCGGTCATATTGAGGATGGGGGTGCCTTCATCGGCAAGATTGCGGAAATAGCGGGCATAAAGGGGCAGAAAATCGTATCCCCAGACGGGGTTGTTGGGGAGACATTCACATTCAAGATAGGAGCCGAGTTTGGCATTTTCTCTTGCGCCGATACCGAGGAAATAGGTAAGAAGACCGTTCTTTTTGGGTTCAAGCAGGGCGGAAATATCCTGAGCAAGACGGAGACTGGATTGGGCTGCAAACTTCATAACATCTTTTTCATCGGTGTAATCCAGACCTTCGGCTTTCATGCCGGCGACACAGTGGGGGCAGATGCAGGGAAAGACGTTGAAGGAGTCAAAGAGGAATCCTGCCACATCGTAACGGTCGCGGACTTCGCGGATCATGTTCATCAAGTGGTCACGCCAGGGGGAGTTGGGACACATGGTGCGGATATAGGGAGAGATCCAGCCGATGTCATAAACTTCGGGGTGCAGAATATTTCCGGCGAGTCCCATGCGGCTCCATTCGGGGTGCAGAACGGCATCTTCGTTGGAAAGACCGCAGTTGAAATAGGCAGAAACTTTGATACCCTGCCTGCCGCATTCAGAGACGACTTCGCCGAAAATATCTCTGCCGGGCGCCATGGAGGGATGACGGTTGCCGATTTTGGTATCATAATAACAGAATCCCTGATTGCACTTGGCATGGAATCCGGTGAGATCGACGCCGGTTTCTTTGAGTTTGGCGGCAAAACGTGCGGCATCAAAATCTCTGCCCACATCGGGACAGGTTTGAAGCGTGTGCATATCAAAAAACATGGCATACTTGGGGTGATACATAAAGAGCAGTTCCTTATTTTTCAGAGGTTAAAATTATATAATTATTGTGTTTAAGATCAAGGGTGACAGACTGTTTTTCAAGCGTAAGTTGCTGATTGGTTTCTGCATTGACAAACTTTGACACTTTGACGCCCAGAGCAGCGAGCTTTGCCGCATCGAATTTGATCACGGCTTTGTTCCGGGAACTTTCATTCAATGCAATGAGCATGAGTCTGCCATTTTCAATGTAACCGGAAACGAGGACACCGGCAGAGGCACTCCAGGGTTTATCTGAAGAAGCGTAACTGATGAAGCGTGTTTCATTGCGCAGACCGAAACGCTGTTTGATGTCCTCAATATCATCAACTTTGACACCGAAAAGCGGAAAAATCTGGGTATCGTGGAGGAGGAAATATCCCTTGAAATGACGGATTTTATCCGTCACTTTGTATTTTTGACGGGCAGCGGGTGTTTTCCACGCATACCAGCGTTCCGGATTGTGCCAGGGGATGACACGGGTGAACTGCGGAATGAAAAACTGGGGGATACCCCACAGTTTGCCGCAGAAAGAGGCGCGGAACATTTCAGGTTCAAAAATATTGAAGTAACTTTCATCAAGGGCAACGGTCTTGTTGTAAAGTTCTCCGTCAACGATCATATCGGCAAAAGCGATGACAGGCGCAACGGGTTTAGCGGACATATGACGGATGACCCGTCCGTCGGGATGTATATTTTTGACGAGCGTATAAACTCTGCGGGCAAGGGTTCTGGTTCCGTGCAAATTGAAGGAGGTGTAACGTTTGCCGTCAGTTCCCGTGTATCCGCAACCGTGGCGGGCGTTGTCGCAAAGCTGGGCATCGGAATTGTCGATGTAGATATGGGTGATATCCAGTGTTCTGATGATTTTTTCCAGACGGTCGAGATAAAAATCACGATACTCCTCTGAGTTGGGACAGATCCAGGTGAAGTACGCCGCAGGATTTTTTGGTGCGCCGTAAAGTCCGTGTTCAGGCGGAGTCAACATCCACTCAGACTTGTAATAACTCCATTCGGGGAACGTGGGCGTAATGGTAAAACCTGCAAAGTAGTAAAACAGATTTTTGCCGAACCGGGCAGTTTTGTTTTTTTTGAGTTTGACATAGGCTGTATCCTGACGCAGAGCATCCGCATAGGGGTAATGATGATACTTTGACCAGACAAAGTAGGGGTCGAAGTTGCGGTAGGGGCAGAGAGAACGCCAGTTTTCCGGCATCGGGCGGATGGGAACACTCTGGAAACCGAATTCATAAATCAGCGGTTTTTCAGCGGTGATTTTTTTATCAACAAGATTCAAGCGCAGGAGATTTTCTCTGCGTCCTGTGATCAACTGAAGAGATTTTTCTTTATCCTCATTATACCAGCAGGGCAGCTTTTCACAGAACCACTGCAAACCGCAGTTGTCGTTGCCGACAAACATGACCGGCGGACGCTTATAAAGGTTCATGTTATAATTTTTGAACTTGCCGACGTGTCCTTTCTGATAGTTCATATAGAACTTGTTCATGGAGTTGAACAGTGTGGAACTTGTCTTTTTGAACGGGAAATCCAGTTTCAGAGAGCTGAGCTGAGTTTTGTTTCCGGGATCAAGAGTCAATTTCACCCAGGTAAAACCGTCAAACTCTGTGGTGACATCGGCGGTGATATTGAAACTGCCCTCTTTTGCTTTTGCGGTAAAAGTATTTTCTTCTGCGGAAAAACGGCTGTTTTCAACGGTGTTGAAGTTGACTTTTCTGCCATTTAAAACCAGTTCTGCCGGACGGCTGAAAAGTTTTGTTCCCCCCGCCGTGATCTGACGGGGCAGCGGAGAATTTTCAAATTCATAAGCAAAGACCGTTCCGGAAACAGTATTGCCGGAGCCTTTTTTCAACCCTTTCCACGGCACCGGAATCACCGGCGTTTTGCCCCGGGAGTTTTTACGCCATGCTTCAGGCAATTTTGGAATGGTGAAATCTGTTTCCCTGCGGCAGACGGAAATTTTTCCGTTAAAAGCCTCCAATAAAATCAAATATTTTCCCGGCCGGAACTTTGCCAGGTCGATGACGGTATGATTCTGTGCGCCGGATTGCGGTGTTTCCTGCCGGAACAGAACTTTTTTATCTTTGTTCAAAAAGGATATACGGCATTTGTCGGCGATGCCTTCAACGGTAAAATAAACATGAAGCGTTT
This sequence comes from Lentisphaerota bacterium, assembly GCA_015061725.1. GTDB lineage: Bacteria > Verrucomicrobiota > Lentisphaeria > Victivallales > Victivallaceae > UBA1784. Next base: position 11,279 of record SUVX01000035.1, on the reverse strand, counting down.
TCTTTTTTCTGTCAACGATGGTTGCCGGACGGGAGATTTCTGTTTTGACCGCTTTCCCGCACTGTGCTGAAAGTTTGGCGATATCACTGTATGACAGTTTGCTGTCAAAAATCTGCAGTTCATCCAGCAGAGTCATGCCCAGAGAGGTCTTCCACTGTTTCGGCGCGATCGCTCCGGCGGAAAAGGTTGTGAAACTCTTTTGCGGCAGAGCGCTGCGGAGGATTTTTGAAACTCTTTTACCGTCAATGAAAAGTTCGACGGATTTTCTGTCATAAGCGGCGGCAATATGGTGCCATTCTCCGGCATTCCATTTTTTGACGCTTCCCCCTGCCATGCTCCACAGATATTTGCCTTTGACAGGACGGCTGGGACCCAGCAGAAACATCAGGTTATTGGAGTTGATATATTTGTAAATCAGCAACGTGGAATCCGGTCCAGATGCCTGAAACAGAACATGAAAGTCTTTATCCTGTCCGCTCCAGTTGACGGGTTTGACCCAGAAAGAAACAGTTCCCTCAAAGGGATTTAATATACCGTCATTTTTGTAGACGGCATGATAGAGTTTTCCCTTGTCCGGAGAGGTTCCGATCACAGCGGCATTGCCTTTGAGTCCCGGCTGGAGAAGATTCTGCAAAGTTTCCCAGAGCAGTTCCTGAGAAACTTTGGCATCAATTTTTTTCCCCCGGCTTCTGCCGATGAAGTTTTCTTCAAAGTTTGCGGTAAAAACCGGATCAACGGCATACACGCCGCAGAAAAGAGAGAGTAAAAGCACAAAAATATTTTTTTTCATACCGATCACATCTTATAAACTCTGTAATACCAGGCGACATTGTAAAGCGGACGGTCGGTTTTGCCGAATTCAGCTTGCCAGTAACTGTAAGGCTTCATATCCACATGTCCGTCCACACGCAGGAAATTAGCTGAATTTCTATCCTGATGGCGGTACCAATAATGCTTGCCGCCAGCAGCGGTCAGGCTGTGGTTGTAGTCAGTAGCCTGCCAGCCGCCTCTGCCATCCATTGCAACAAGCAGGATGGAGGGATGGCGCATACCCGACACTTTGCGGCAGATTTTTTTATAAGGAGCCGCAGTATCCCGGTCAAAAGTCATAAAGTGCGCCGTATCATAGGTTGCATCCGCATTTTTCTGTTCGTCGCTGGTGTAGATGGGACACTTCAGCTGATTGGTAAGTTTTCCCTTGATGTATCCGGAATAATACAAAAAGTTGATGTGCAGCGTATCAGCATGGGACCAGATTTTTCCGTCATTGTCATCAAGATACAGGTGAAACGCATAACCGATCTGCTTCAAACGGTTCTGACACTCGGAAGCCTGCGCCCTTTCTCTTGCTTTCTGCAAAGCGGGCATCAGCATCGCCGCCAATATCGCAATAATGGCAATAACCACCAGTAATTCTATTAAAGTAAAGGGGTGCGAGGCAAGGGGAAAATGAGTTGTATTTTTCTGATTCATCATATTTATTCCTTCTTTACAGTCTGATAATCTGCCGGTGTCATTGATTCCGCAGCAGAAAATCTCTCTCTCAACAAAATACTCCGCTTTTCTCGAAAAGGGGTGGGGTGCGGGGAGGGGAAAAACTTCTTTTCTCGTGAAAAGAGGTTTTTCCCCTCCCCGCGATGCCATCCTCCTTATCGGGAAAGGGTGTTATTTGAAGAGTTGGTCGGCCATATCCATGTAGTGATTCCAGTCGGCGAGCAGGATATCGTGTCCGCCTTCGCGTTCAAAATAGCTGATGTGTTTGCCGCCCTCGGAAACGTTGGTTGCGGGTTTCTTTCCGCCGGTTAAAATATCATTGTTGCCGTAAAGTTTGCTGACTCTTCCTGCGTGGAAACCTGAGAGATATTCTCCTTCGGGGTCAGCCCAGCGGTCTTCTGAGGCACTGTGGATGGAAACGCCGCGGGGAGCGATCAAGGCAACCAGTTCATGCTGATCAAGGGGGAGATTTTCAGGGTGAAGGGCTTTTTCAGCATCCATGTTATCGGTGAACCACCACCTGCCGATGGTGTGCTGTGCATACATGGAGTACAGCGTTTCGCCGAAAAGTCTGCGTGAAAGAGCCGCACCGCCGCAGCCGGAGTCATTGACACAGGTCAATTTGAAACGTTCATCGCAAACGCCTGCCCAGAGAGAGGATTTTCCCAGACGGGAGTGTCCGTAAACGGCGGCTTTTTCAGCGTCGATCTGCGGAACAGTTTCCAGATAATCAAGAATACGGGAAAGTCCCCACGCCCAGGCGCCAATGCTGGAATAGCCTGAGGGACGCTTTTCCGCCAATTCTTTTTCATCAAAGAACAGACGGTAAACGCTGTCGCTCCATCCGTCTTCGCGGTCAGGGAAAATATCGTGATAAGAGGCAAAGGCAAGGGCGTAACCGCGTTTCATAATTTCTTCAAGCGGAAAACGGCGCACCTGAAATCCGCGCATTTCAGTTTCGGATTTGATACGGTATTCTTCACTTTTATCAAAACTCAAACCGGTGACACGCAAAGATTTATCCGCACTTGCCACCTGATTGCCCATAAAGGTCAATCCGGTGAAGACGGGAGCCTTTTCAACGCCGTTGGGAATGTAAAGCAGGACATCGGCAAAATGACTTTTACCGTTGTTCATTTCAAAATGCAGACGCACTTCACGGCGCAGGGCAAGATTATTGAGGTCATCTTTCTTTTCGCTCAGGATTTCATAGCGGACTTTATCCGGCAGGGGGAGTCTTTCGCCGTACATGACATCCTTGAACATCTGGAAGAGTTCCGGACGGCGTTTCTTTTCCCAGTCCTCAACGGTTTTGACCACTGTTCCATCCTGACAGGTCAACACATCAGGCAGAGTGTAGGCGGGCATTTCATTGACATCGTAATTGGCTTCCCACGGAGTCGTTTCTTTATACATTTTCAACCTCTTTTTTATTGATTGGAATAAATTTTATTTATCAGACGGGACATTCCCGAAACACCTGCAAAAACGCATTGATACTTTTCTGCCGGGGGCAATTTTGCTGAACTCCCCTTTCTGCTGAAAGTTGACACCGTAAAAGGCAATATCCATCGGCGGATATTCTTCAGCGGAATGATCTTCATAGACAGGCGCCCAGACAACAGTTCCGCGCAATGTGGAATTGCAGACACGGATATTTTTTGCGGGCATCTGTCCGCCCAGAACAAATTCAAGGTCGCATTCGGCATTGATTCCGTCAAAAATCAAATCTTCAGCAACAGGCAGAGGCAGTCCTGCGGCGGCACTGTCCGCCCAGAGTCCGCCGGTCAGGGTGAAACCGAAACCGATACGCTCTTTGTGCAGAAAAATACTTCTGAATGTGATTTTGCGGCAGGTCGCTTCATAAATGCCGTCATGTTCCTTTACATAACGCCAGGGGATACCGTCGTATTCTTTTATCCCGCTGTCATGTGTCGGCGGAACATTTGAAATCAAATCTTTGACCTTGGGCGGCAGCGGCAGACAAACGCTGTAAAGTTTGTTGTTGTAAACTGCAAGGGTGCTGTTTCTGACCGACATACCGGGTTTCCAATCCTGCCAGACACCGCCCAGCATGCGGCAGAACAAGCCGACGGCTTTGCCTGAGGCAAGATCATGACAGTTTTCGATCCAACCATATTCAAGAGTTCCGTAAACAGCGCTTGAAAGACAGTAGTCATAGGCATTGAGAGCAATGGCATCATCGTAAGTGGCGAAACGGGAATCGCGGATGGTGAAGAAGCGTCCGTCACTTAAATGAACACCGTCTTTGTCTCCTGCAATATACAGTTTTTCAAGCAGGATATCTTCAAAACTGCAGATGTGCAGACCGTAACCCAAAAGGGTAAGATCGGTACATTCATAATCACGGATGACCAGATTCCGCACGCCGAGAAAAGCCAGATGTCCCCGCAGGGCAGGATAAAGGGACAGATGCGGCCGCAGGTCAACATTGTTTGTCACAAGATGCAGTCCCTCCACACGGATATTGCGGTTCTGTTTTTTTTCTGTCACTCCCCTGTTGACGATGAACGGGTGATCGGCTCCGCCCGGCATACGGCGGATGATGACTCCGGGACCGAATTCAAGTGCCGTATCATCGCCGATAAAAAAAGGACCGTTCAATTCGTAAGTTCCCGGCTGTTCAAGGCGGATCGTGCCGCCCCTGTCGAGATACTGCTGCAGAATAAGAGTGTTCTTTTCAGGACCATCCGCAGGATTTAAAGAAATAATCATTTTTTACCTTTTATATTATTTTTTGAAGAGCAAATCAGCCATATCCATATAGTGATTCCAGTCTTCAAGAAGAATATCGTGCTTGCCGACACGCAGATAATAACTTGCATCTTTTCCGCCTGCAGCACCCCTTTCAGGCGGCAGGGGAGAAGTCAAAATATCTTTTTTCCCGTAAAGACGGTAAACTTTTCCCGCTTCATAAAGTGAAAGATATTCCCCTTTGGGATCAGCCCACTGGTCGAGCGTGGCACAATGTACCGATACGCTGCGGGGCGCAATCAGGGAAATAAGCTGATGCTGGTCAAAGGGGAGTTTTTCAGGCGTTAAAGCCTTTTCTTTCAGAGATTTGACAAACCAATAGTTGCCGATTTTGTGATAGTTGAACATGGAAAAAAGAGTTTCTCCGTAAAGTCTGCGTGAAGGAGCCGTACCGCCGCAGCCGGAGTTGTTGACACAGACAAGTTTGAAGCGTTCATCACACACGCCTGCCCAGAGGGCGGCTTTTCCAAGACGGGAGTGTCCGATGACAGCGGCTTTTTCCGCATCGACTTCAGGAACGGTTTCAAGATAATCAAGGATACGGGATTTCCCCCACGCCCATGCGCTGATTGCCGAACCATCCGCCGGACGTTTTTCATCTGAAAACAGACGGTAAATACTTAAATCCCATCCGGTACTCCGGTCGGGGAAAGTATCGTGGTAAGCGGCAAAAGCTGCGGCATATCCCCGTTTCATGATCTCTGCAAGGGGAAAACGCCGGGCGTAATACCCCCGGAGTTTTTCGGCCCGCTTTCTGTAATCAGGAGCCGGGTTGTAATTCAACCCCGTTATGCGGATGGTTTTATCTTTGCTGACAGAATGATTACCGGTGACGATCAATCCGGCAAAGACAGGCACTTTACCCCGGCGTTTCTGCGGAATATACATCAACACATCCATAAAATGTTTTCTGCCGTTTTTCATCTCAAAATGCAGACGCACTTCGCGGCGCAGGGCAAGTCCGTTCAAATCGTTTTGCTTTTCGCTCAAAAGTTCGTAACGCACCTTATCCGGACGGGGCGGAATTTTGCCGTACATGTGTGTTTCAAAAAGTTTCAAAAGTTCAGGACGGTATTTTTCCCATGCCCTGACCGTGGTGATCTTTCTGCCGGAACAATCGGCAAGGACTTCAGGCAGCGTAAAAGCGGGGATTTTGCTTTCGTCATAATTGACACGCCAGGGTGTTTTTTCTTTGTACACATCCTGAGCTGACAAAAGCAGACCTGCAACTGCAAAAGCACTGAATATCAACAACTTCATAATACATTTCCTCCATGTGACGGATTATTGACGGACATTTTGACGGATTGACGGGATATGATTTGTGTCGGCAGAAGCTGTTCAAAAAGCTCCTCTTTTTTGTGTTTTTCTATAACATTTATGATTTTGTGAACAGTCTGTCTGCCCATGCCTTCAAAGTCCTGAGCGACTGTGGTCAGCGGCGGATTGGTATATTCGGCGATAACGGAGTTGCCGAAACCTGTAATGGAAAGATCCTCCGGAACCCGCAAGCTGCTTTGTACGGCTTGACGCAGTAAGGCGGCGGCAATGTGATCTGATTCACAGATGACACCATCAACCTGCTTTCTCCGGATTTCAGAAATCACGTTTTGCATATTGATATTTTCATTATCCTCCGGTTCAGGCAGACGGATGAACACCGGCTCATTGCCCGGATAATATTTTTTCATGCCGGAAAGATAACCGTTTTCCCGTGCCCGGCGGAATTCTCCCGGGGGATTTTCTATTGCGGCATACGCTGTTTTCCGGCATCCGTTTTTGAAGAGCAGTCCGGTCAATTTTTCTATTCCGTCAAAGTCGTTACTGGTGAAACCGATACCATCCGGATTGCTCAAATTGACTGTTCCCCAGGGGATATTCTGTTCATTCAATACGGCGGTGATTTCAGAGATTGTTTCCAGAGAAACCACATGAAATACGACGCCGGAAACCCGCCAGCCCAGAATTTTTTTGATCGTTTCAGCGGGGGAGGAATCATTCAAACGGTGGAGCATGATCAGATAATTACATTCTCCCGCAGCTTCAAGAACGCCGTTCTGGATGCGTCCGGTATATTCAACAGACCCCATATCACCTGTGACAAATGCCAGAATATTGCTGTTCTTTTTTGCCATGGCAGCAGCCATTTCGTTGCGGGAGTATCCCAGTTCACGGGCGGCGGCAATGATTTTTTCACGCGTTTCAGGGCGCAGGGAGAGTGCGCGCGGATGATTATTCAGCACCTGTGACACAATACAAGTGCTGACGTTGAGATGGTCTGCAATGTTTTTCAGCGAAACCGCCATCAGGAACCCCTGTTTTTTATTCAGCTAAACGTTTAGCTTTTCTCTGTTTATTAATATACATCTGAAAAATCATATTTCAAGAAAAAAAGCAGTTTTTTGTTTGAAACAAAACGGTATTGTGCCTTGTGAAACTAAACGCAACCCCTAAAAAGATATTTATTGCGTTCAATAAAAAGTCACAAAAAAGAGGATTTATCACAAAATGGAACATAGCACAGAAAAAAGCTTTTGCAACCGATTTGGGAGCATGGAATGGATGTCCGGAGTTTTACAAAAATTGCCTCTTCAACGGTTTGGGGCATAAGAATTATTTGATGCCATTTTACAAGCATACACTCGAAACCGGGTCAAAAGAATGACGAAGTTTCGAGTGTGTCGGGCTGTAATTACAGATGGTTTGCTTAAAAAGAACAAAATTCCTGTGAAATTATTTGAGATCCATGATCCAGGGACAGTCTTTTTCTGCAGTTTCACCCATATTACTCAACACGCCGCCTTTGGCATACATCTGGGCACGGGTGGCCTCTGCGGAGTAACCTGTTCCGGTCAATTTGACGGCGTGTCCGTCAGCGTAAGCGGCATTCAGGGAGTTGGCACCGTGACGCGGCCACGCTGTTCCGCCGGGCGTTGACGTGGTGTTGATAACAGCATACATAAACGCGTTTCCGGTGAGACTTCCATCGGCTTCTGCGGGGGTACCGCCTTTGGCTGTATTTATCGTGTCGGCAAATGCAATCAGTTTGCTCAACTGCTTGCTGCGGGTGCGTTTGGTCGGCTTGCACGCTTCGATCGTTCCGCCGAAACGCGCATGAGCGCCGCCCAGCCACATGAAGTTGTATCCGTAACTGATATAAGTCCAGGCATAGTCGTTTCTGGTGTGAATATTGTTCCAGAGCCGCCGTCCGAGATACAAGGGGGCAGAAGGACAGACAAGAGGATCAACAGGAATGTATTTGCAAATGGCAGTTGATGCGATAATCGCCGCCCAGGTTTCATTTTTTCCGGCATTCATGTTGTTGCAACCGGGAATGAAATGATCCTCAAAATCTCCGGCATACATATCCATCGCAGTACCGATTTGTTTGAGATTGTTCAGGCACGAGGCACTTCTTCCGGATTCGCGTGCTTTCTGGAGTGCAGGCATGAGCATCGCCGCCAGAATTGCGATAATCGCAATCACAACCAGCAGTTCTATGAGAGTAAAGGGGCTGGATGCGAGGGGGAAAGAAAACTTTTTTTCACGAGAAAAAAAGTTTTCTTTTCCCCTCGCGCTCCCCTTTTCTTTCAAAAAAAGCGGGGTGGTTTTGCTCCCGTTGGTCGCAAAATTCGACAAATGCTTCTGCGGGAAAAACAATGAAACACATATTTGACAAGTTTTACTCACCAGCAGTTCGATCAATGTAAAGAGTTTGAAAAGGGTTGAAGCGGGGGCGGACTGGGGACGATTCATGGTTCACTCCTTTTTTGTTGTTGAGGAATTTTATTATTTTTATCCGTTCAAATTACTTTTGACTCCAGATTTCCATTTCTGAAATACATAACAATTCTTTATTGCCGGAGATTGTTATTTTCAACGCATCGGCATTGACGGGAGACGGCAGCTGCATTCTGACCTCTTTCACCGCCAGATTATCCGCATTGAAACCGGCGGGACAGGGGAATTTGTATTCTTTCCCATTGATGGAAATGACGGCATCGCACCAGACACCATCCACAAAAAGTTTAACACAACTGACGGGAACTTTTTTGTTCCACTTACAGGAAATCGTAATCGGTTTATCCGTTTTCCATCCCAAAGCCCAGTCCGTCCAGGCGCTCTTGCGTTCTGCCGCGCTGAAACCCAGGACGGCTTTTGGACGGTCCGTAAGCTTGCCGGTTCCGAAGGCATTGGCGCCTGCGGAGTGGTCTTTACCATAATCAGGAGCCGGAGCAAGAGTATAACTGCCGCTGATATTTGTATTATTGGGCTGAAGAGGTTTGTAACTCTGCCAGTAAACAAAGTTGTTGGTAATACAACTGCCCGGAAAAGTTTTCACAGCGGGAATGATTGAACGCGGCAGTTCCAGACGCCACATATCACACAAAGTTTTTGCCTTGCATTCTTCAGCAAATTTGAGGAAATACTGTTTCCAGTTTTTGTTTCCGGCAAACTTTCCGATACAGGGATTTCCGGCAAGAGTGATGACTCTGCCTCTGCCGAAACGGTGTTCCACGATTCCGGGCAAATTGTCATTCGTTTTTGCAATGACCCGGGCGGCGGGTGCCGGAGTAAGTTTCCAACTTCTGCCCAGCGGCAGTTGAAGATTTTTGAATTTGATTTCTCTTGATGAATTGTTTTCTGCAATATTGAGGATTCCGGTGAATTTGCTTCTTTCGCTGAGAAGGCTCCTGCCCTCCGGCGTACTGCGCAGACCATTGGCATTGAGCAGCAGAAGTGTACCGCCATCGGCGACATATTTCCGGAGAGCATTGAAAGCCTCTTGAGAAATATACTCACATTCCGCCGTGGCAATGAATTTAAAACGGTTCAATTTTTTCATCGTCTTTTCGTTGATGAATTTGTACCACACGCCTGCGCCGTATCCCAGATATCCGTGCAAATACATATCATGGGCAGGCGGACGGCGCAGCATGAGTCCGGGAATCGCCCGCAGAGAATCCGTACCTGAAAATACAGCGCAGTCAGCTTCGGGGAAAGCCGGACGGGGCATTTTTGCAATCAACTTCAACGCATTGATATTTGTTGCATAACGGTCAGGTGCGCCGAACATCTCATGGATCATATATTTTTTACGGGTACGCCGACCCGGAGAGTCGTCAAAATAGAAATTGAAACCGGTCGCACCGTTGCGGTAAGCTGCAGAAAGTTTACACAGCACTTCAAGCGGCGTAAACGAAGCACCGTATTCTTCAACATGGGGAACGGGCCAGACATTTTCAACGCCGGAAAGGTCTCTCAAGTAACGGGTCATGAATCCGAAACTGTCAATATCCGGATTTTTACGCGGATAGAGCTGATGGGTAACGATATCGCAGAATTCTTTCCATTCGCTGAAAGAGTAAAGTTTTGACTGGTTGCCGACTGGGTCATCCGAAACAATGATAAGACGGGGATTGATTTTTTTTGCTGTCTCAACCGTTTTTCTGTAAAGTTTGACCAGTTCATCATTGAGGAAACGGCGGTAGGCAATCCAGGCAAGCGAATCACTTTCTTCAATGCTTGACGGAATGCCGTATTTGCCGTTGCCGTATTCTTTCTTGATCCGTTCATGGATGGCTTTCAATTCAGGATGCTCCGGCATTTTCCGGAAAAAGTTGATCACTTCCTGTTCGCAGTATTCTGCCATTTCATCACCGAAAATCAGCATTTTGACGTTGGGTTTACCGGCGAGATATTTTGTTTTTTCAAGATAAACTTTTTGCACAGAAGGAAGAACATAAAGATTGTGCTGCAATCCGGCAGGGTATTCATAGCGTTCTCCGCGGGGCATGACGACAAGGGGCGTTTTGAATTCAAGACAACGCGCATTTTTATTGGCAAAATCAATCATCGTTGAGTTAATCAGCATAGCGGTTCCCGCCTCTTTATAATTGCGGGACGCTTCCCGTCCTGAGTAGGGCATACCGCACTGGCGGGCAAACAGGTTCATGTAACCGTCAATACCGACACCGAAAGTCCATTGCAGACCGATCGCGCCGAAATCCGGCAGTTTTTCTCTGCTTAAAAGCGTTTTGAAAAGCGGACGATCCACCATCATTGCCTGAGCTTTTCCGACGCTTGAAACGGGAAATGTAAATACATTGCTGTAAATGGGCATACCTTTGCCGGAGGGCGGCAGAACCGTATAACGGACGGCTGAAGCTTTCTTTTTTCCGAGCAGGCGGTATTCAAAACGTGAAGTGACTCCGGGTTTGGTTTTGAGCGTAAAACGTCTGACAGTCTTATGCCGGGCATCCAGCGTTTCTATGCGGACTTTATAAGAAGTTTTATCCTTGGGATTGGTGTTCCCGAAAACCAGAAGCGGCGTATCCAGAGAACCGAAAGAATAAAAACTTACCGGAGATACCGCCTGACGGGTACGCATGGTAACCGGACGGAAACTGACAAAACGATCAGGCGAATGAAAACCGCCGGAACCGGCTTTGAGAGTTGAAAACTCCCGGGGCGGCGCCTGCCGTTCACGGCCGAGATTGATTCTGATAACTTCCGCGCCGCGGGGGACGACACCCAGATCGGCAAAGGGGATGACAATTTCAGCACTCCACCCGGGAGGTGTCAGTTTTGCAGCAACTTTTATACCGCTGTCATAAGAGGTATCACCCTTGACGGCATCGTAAATCAGACCGCAGGAGTTGACGGCAAAATGAAAGACACCGCTTCCCGGAACGTTGAAAGGATTGATAAAAATTTCCACACAATCATCGTTGTAGATAGCAGAATCTCTTTCTTCAATATGCGTATGTATACGGCGCATTTTGCCGGGCGCACTTTCAGAACAGATAAAGGCAAGATAGAGATTTTTCTCATCACATCCCATAAAACAGCATGTGGCTTCCCGGGGCTTTTTGCCGCTTAACTTGATGTGCACCCCAAAAGTTGGACACAACTAAAAGGGTGCATTTTTTTATGAAAAAAAGAGCAAAAACAGTGTACTGTTATAGTGCAGAATTTAAAATTCGTGTTATTTTAGATATGTTGGAGCA
>SUVX01000127.1 GCA_015061725.1 Lentisphaerota bacterium | reverse complement strand
GGGGGAGGCGAAAAACTTTTTTTCACGAGAAAAAAAGTTTTTCGCCTCCCCCCGAACCCCCCACCACTTTTCAAAAAAAGCGAAGTATTTGTTGATTATTGGCTCGGCGGCGTATTTTATTACGGGCAGGTTTATCGTCCGTTTTTGTCCGTTTTTGTCCGTTTTTGTCCGTTATCGTCCGTTACCGTCCGTTTATGTCTGTTTTTACGGCAAAGTCAAAACGCCGGTGAAAAAGGGGCGGCATGTTGAATCCATTAAAGTATCAGCCGTTTCTGTTTCCTGAAAGCGCCCGGGGTCATGTTGTGGACTTTTTTGAATTCCCTCGCCAGATAATAAGAATAGGTGAATCCGCAGGCTTCGGCGATTTCACCGATGGATTTATTTGAAAACAGCAACATCTGCCGGACACTTTCCATTCTTTTCTCAGAAACGCTTTCGCGGATTGTCATGTTCAGGTGTTTTTTAAAAAGTCCCGCCAGCGTGGAAATACTGACACAGGCAGCCCGGGCGATATCTTCACGGCAGAGTTCCGGCTCCCGGAAGTGATTGCTGATATAGTTTTTTGCCAGCACAAGCGGACGGGGCAATTCATTGCCCGGCAGCTGCAGTGCCGCTTCGTGCAGCAAACGGTATGCCGCGCTTCCGATACGGGGATCTGAGGCGTTTTTACGGATGATTTCACTGCGGATATTTTCAAAACACTCTTTGAGCAGCTCCGGATTCTGCGCCTGAAAAGCCGGCAGTCCGCCGGGAAACATATCCCGCAGAAGATTCTGCAGCAGATGATTTTTTTCAAGCAGAATAAAGTAACGCCCGGCTGAAGATGACACCGTAATATAATCTGCCTCGACCGAATCAAGATCGACAACAGCAAAATATCCGGGACCGATTATGTCATGCTGCCGGTCAGGATGACGGACACTCTGACTCCCTGAAAGTATTAAAAATGCAATAAATGCATCCGGAGCCGGACCGATCATGTGTTTCCAGTTCCGGTAACTTTCGGAGTGACAGAAACTCTGCACCCGCAAAACCGGACTTTCCTGCTTGCAGGCAGTGGTATTCACATCATAGATCTCTTTGAACTGACCGCTTTGGCTGATATAACGCATAACTTGTGATGATTATTATTTTTTATTTAACCGATTGTATTATTTTAATATATTGCATTTTTACATAAAAGCAAGTATATTTCCCATTAGAACACAACCTTCAACCTTAAAAAATCAAGGAGAGGCATCATGAGTGAAAAAAAATCTAACGGCGGAGATTTCCGTTACGCTGTCGGCGAAAGCAAAGTCCCCTGGCATGCTGTCGGAGAGTTTTATGACGGCAGAGATGCTGTTGAAATGGTGAAATTTCTTCTTCCCGATAACGGAGACCCCTCTTACGCTCAAAATGTGAAAAATATGGAAGATGCCGTTCGGACTCTTGCGGAAAGCTCCGGCAGAGCCACGAAACTTACCCTCGGCAAAATGGTTTCCGAAGCTGAAGAAGTTTCAAAAGGATACTTCAATTCCAAATACGCCTGTTTCCTCGACAACTGGACAGGCGGTATGGAAATTGCCTACAAACTCGCGGGAATCGGTCCCGGAGACGAAATCATCATGCCCGCTGTGACCTTTATCGCAACGATGGCTTATCCTCTGAGCATGGGCGCAAAAATCGTTTTCGCTGATATTGATCCTGAAACCATCAATATCGATCCGGCGGACGTTGAACGCAAAATCACGCCCAAAACCAAAATGATTGTTCCCGTTCACCTCGGCGGTTATCCCGTTGATATGGATCCCATCATGGCATTGGCTGAAAAGTATGATCTTATTGTTATGGAAGATGCCGCACACGGTATGGGCGGTGCTTACAAAGGCAGAAAACTCGGTGCCATCGGTCACTTCGGCGGATTCTCTCTGCACGAAGTCAAAAACATCAACTCTCTGGGAGAGGGCGGCGTTCTGCTTTCAAATGAAGACTGGGCTGGTCCCCAGTTCCCCGGCGCCCGTTTCCTCGGATTGGATTTTACCCGCAAGATCAAAGACTGGCTGTATGATATCTCTCCGCTGACCGACCGTTTCGGCAAGCCCCAGGTTGCCTTGAACCACTCCGCAACTGAAATTCAGGCGCTGGGACTGCTGCTTCAGATGAAGCGTCTGGACGAAATCATCGCCATCCGCCGCAAAGCCGCTGAGTATATGAACAGCGTTCTTTCTCAGGAGTCGGGTATTCTGGTTGAAAAGGCGGATACGCCCGACACCTACGGCACGCACCATCTCTATCTGCTGCGTATTGATCCTGAAATCGTCGGCGGAGATATCCAGCAGCTTTCAAAGAAACTTGCTGAAAAAGGTTTGACCAACATCACCCACTTCGGTCCCATGTACCGTTTCAAAATCATGAAAGATCTGGGATATGATGAAGAGGCGATTGCCGCCACCTGTCCCAATACCGAAAAGATGTTCTATTATTCCTATACACATCTTCCGCTGTATCCGTTGACACAGGAACAACTTGAATATCAGGCAAAAGCGGTCGTTGAAGCTGTCCGCGAAATGAAAGCAGGTAAATAATATGGCTCTCAAACATTACAAAATGCTGGACTGCACTTTTCCGGAAGTGCAGGCGTATCTTGAAACCAACAAAACGATCCTCATTCCCTACGGTTTGAGTGAACAGCACGGCGCACATCTGCCGCTGGATACCGATGTCCGCAACGCAGAATTCATTTCTGCCGCGCTTGCAAAAAAACTGGACTGTCTGATTGCCCCCACGCTGAATTACACCTTTTCCGGCGGTATGCTCCCGGGGACGATCAACGTCAAGCCCACGACTTTCTGCAACCTTGTCGGAGAAATCATTGAATCCCTCTATCTGCAGGGATTCCGCAACTTTATCATCATCCCCGGACACGGCGGCAGCGAAAGTCTGCTGATTCTGAAAGAATCTTTGCGTATTCTCAAATGGGTGAATCCGTCACTTGCCGATGCGCTCATTATGCTCATGCCCATCTGGGATTACTCCCCCACCTGGTTTGCCATGTTCGACGAAAAGGATTATCACGCCGCCAAAGCGGAAACCTCTCTGCTGCTGCACTGGTGCCCTGAAGTTGTCCGCATGGATAAAATGGTTCTGGATGAACCTGAAATCGCCGACCGTCTCCGTCAGGACCCCGACAGTTATCAGCTGCGCGAAAGTTTCACCGATAATCCGCACGAAATCGTCCAAACCGGTCAGCGCGATGATGTCAAAATCGGCGTTATGGGCTGGCCCGAACAGGCTTCTGCTGAAATCGGACGCAAGATTGAAGAAGAATTCGTCAAAAACGGCGGAGAAGCTCTCCTCGCCGCTTTTGCCGCCGCCGATGAAGCCCGTAAAAGCGGTAAACGCATTGTCCACGATAACGGTGCGCATTTGAAGATACGTTCCGTGTAATCAAGATAAAAAAGGTTTTAAAAATGATTGAAATCACAAATTTACGGCAGGGTGCAATTCTCAACCACAATCATGGTGCAGAAAGTGAAAAAGCACTTGTTATTCCCGTAGAGGGGATTTCAGAAGCCGGGTATCCCGTTGTTATCAACGGTGTGACCGCTGAAATGGACGGACGGCGTTTTTCCGCAGAAATTGCCCTTTCTGAAAAAATCAACACCGTCAAGGCTGAAACTGTAACCCCCCACGGTGTCTACTCTCAGGAGTTGACTGTCGTCTGGGATAAAAAGTCTTTCAAACGCTGCAACTTTTATATTGATGACCACAGTTTTCTCTTTACGGACCTTGCAAAAGAGCGTCCTGCAAGCGCCTTTGACCACTTTTACCTCAAAGGCTTGAAAGAAATCAATAAAAAGTACGGAACGAAATTTACTCTGAACGCTTTTTACGAAAATGCCCACCACGGCTTTCTGCTCAAAGATATGCCTGATATCTGGAAAAGCGAATTTCAGGATAATGCCGATTGGCTGAAATTTTCTTTCCATTCCCGGAGTGAATTTCCCGATCGCATCTATGCCGAAGCCACGGCAGAGGAGTTCGGGCGCGATTGGGATATGGTTCAAAATGAAATCGTCCGCTTTGCCGGTGAAGAAAGTTATATTGCTCCCGTTGTCATCCATTGGGCGAATGTGCATCCGGCAGTTGCTCAGGAGGCCATACGCCGGGGCATGACCTGTTACTCCAACTCATTCCGTCTGCGTGTTATGGGCGGTCCCAGCCTTGCCGACCGTCAGAAAGGCGGCAACATGGCTCAGATTGAAAACCGTTCTGTTTCCGGTGCGGATAAATCTTCCGGAGCGCTCGGATATCAGATGCATTACGGCTTTCAGGAGGAAACCGATTATCTCAACAAACATTTTGCGTATTATGATCCGCTGCTCAAAGTCTATTTCTTCCGCAATCTTCTCTGCGGCAATCTGATTCCGCTGGATAAGATACCGGGAAAACTTGATGAATTTTTATCTGTGGCTGAAAAATACGGTGTCGAAGCATTCTGCAATGCTTCTCACGAACAGTATACTTTCCCCTATTATCCCAACTATCTGCCCGATCACATGGAGCGTCTGGAGTTGATTTCACGCCTCATGTATGAATACGGCTGCAAACCTGTCTTCTACTCTGAAGGCATCCTCGGCAACACGGCCTGGGCGTAAATTTTTTGTACCGGGGGGGGAAGAAGAGAAAATTTTTTCGCCTCCCCCCGGATTTTTTGCCACTTTTTTTAAGCGTTCTTAATTTTCAGATGAGGCGGAATTTTGTTTCCGGGGAAGTATTCGCTTGTAATTTCAAGATACTCTTCAAGTGTGGGAAAATCCCCGGGGACGCCGAAAACATCTTCAAAGTCCTGCTGTTCAATTTTTGCAAGATCAAGCAAATCTGCAAGAAAATCACCTTCAAAGGCAAGCGCATCGCAGATATCCCGGCTTGTCCACTTGGCCAGGTCTCCGGAAGTTGTGATTTTTCTGACTTCGCGGGGAACCGGACAATATTGGCAGGTTATGGGATAAGCAAGAATCAACTCTTTCCATTCCTCCGCAGAAAATTCGGGGCAATCTTTGGCTTCAAGCAGATCCCTGCAGCAGGAAACGGCATCAAGCCATGTGTCATGAGTCCAGTTTTTACGGCTTTCGGGGGGGCTGTTGTAATAATCTGAAAACATTTGTTTCCTCCTGTGAATTGATTGTTCCGCACTGAATATACCGTATGTTTTTTTGAAATACAAGTTGAAATAACCGTGCCTTGTGCTATTTTATAAAGAAATTTAAACAGCATTGGACTGGAAAAATAAAAATGATCAAACATATTGCTTTTGATTTTGACGGAACTCTGGCGGACAGTGTGGATTTCTGCCTTTATGTCTTTGATACTGTATTTGCGAAATATCTGGGAGAAAAGGCCCCCACCCGCGAGGAGATTTATCAGAATTTCGGCATGAATGAGCCCGGGGTTCTGCGCTTTTTCATGGGTAAGACCGTTCCTGAAGCGGAAGAGGATTTTTACGCTATCCACCGCAATATGCACAAAAAATTGTGTCCGGCTCCCTATCCCGGAACGATTGAACTTCTGGAACACCTCAGAGAAAAAGGACTGGAACTTTCCATCCTTACCGGACGCTCTGAAACCACCTGTCAGATTTCCATGGAAGTTCTGGATATGGGGAAATATTTCACATCATTCCAGTACGGTTCTCCTGAAAAAAATGATAAGACGGGACATCTTTTAAAACTTTTGCGTGAAAAATCACTTGCGCCGGAAGAACTGCTTTATATCGGCGATGCCGTATCTGATGCCGAAGCAAGTATCCGTGCCGGTGTCAAGTGTCTGTGCGCCGCCTGGGCAAAGACAGCGCGCATTGATGAACTGGAAAAAATCAATCCCGGACTGATTTTTACCTCTGTCCGGGATATGCAAAATTATATTGATTCACTGCTGTAAACTGTTATTGACGGTTATAGAGGCTGATGTCAGCGTCCATCGGTGCCGTCACGTTTATCAGTTGCCGGTGATCAGGTATCTTGTCCACTTTTCAAAAAGGCTCTGTTGCTCCCCTTTTCTTTCAAAAAAAGCGGGGTGTTTTGTTGTCGGGCGAAACCAGCCGTATTCTGCGGCGCCTGACTCCGTACCATTCCGTACTTATCCGTACTCATCCGTACAAACGCGCCGCCCTTTGATAACAGCATGC
>SUVX01000034.1 GCA_015061725.1 Lentisphaerota bacterium | reverse complement strand
GCTTTTTTTGAAAGTAAAGGGAAGCGCGAGGGGAAAAGAAAACTTTTTTTCCCGTGAAAAAAAGTTGTCTTTTCCCCTCGCATCCAGCCCCTTTACTCTCATAGAACTGCTGGTGGTTATTGCTATTATCGCGATTTTAGCGGCAATGCTGATGCCGGCGCTGCAGCAGGCAAGAGAAAAAGCCCGGCAAAGCACCTGTCAGAGCAATCTGAAACAAAACGGTTTCACAATGGCATCTTATGACAATGACACCAATGGTTTGCGTCCGTTGAGTATAACGTCATGGGACACTCCTGATGCCAACTGGGCGGGAATACTTGTTCGCGGCAACTACCGGGCAGCCGGACAGAATAAAATCGTTTCCTGTACAGTTCTTCAGCCCGGGGAAAACCCGGGAGGACATAATGTTTACGGCGTACCGGGATATCATAAAGATCAGTATGAAATGTCCAGTAAATTTTTGTTTGAAACAGTGTATTCCGGCAGCAAAATGTTTCGTTTTATCAACACCAAAACAATAAAAAAGCCCTCCAAATTCCCCAACTTGATGGACTCTGCGCGGACAAACAAAACACAGTATCAGGGGGCTTCTGCTTCAATGCGTGTAACGGACCCCACCTGGAGCAAAGTCGGCTTGCGCCATAATTTAACGGCAAACATGCTCACGATCGCCGGAAACGTGGTCAATCTGCGTCCGGACAGTTCCTGGAGAGAATACTATAACAACATGAACAACAACAAATTTGCCGATAAAAATATTTTTGTTTACGATATGTCCGGCATCAAATTTACGATTTCAAAATAAATCAATCAAAAAAAAGGAATAAAACCTGATGAAACAAAATCTCATTCTGCTCTTGATTGCTGCTGCAGTAAGTTGTTTCGCAATAAAAATCGACCGGAACTATACTGTCAGAAGTCAGATAAAATCCCCCATTCCTGCCGAAAAAACAGCCGAAAAGGAATTGAAAACCTATCTTGCAAAAATTTTCGGTCCGGCAACAGAAAGCGGTAAAAAAGCGGTCATTCTCCGTTATGACAGCAATGCCGGACGCGAGGAATTCCGCATTTCAGAAGACAGCCGTGGCAACGTCATCATTTCCGGCGGACGTCCGCGCGGTGTGCTTTACGGCAGTTATTACTTTCTTGACCGTTATCTGGGAGTCCGCTGGCTGACTCCTGAAGTTGAAGTCGTACCCAAAAAATCCTTTGTAAAGATCGACCGTCTGGATTATCACGGCAAACCGTCATTCAATGCCCGTATCCTGCAAACAGCACAGCATAGAAAAAAACCGGTAAATTCCATCCGGTGGAGCGCCCGCAACTTCATCAACAGCGGATTCGCCAATGTCTTTGAAACAGATCCCGATTACGGAGAGGAACTTGTCTTTTCTCCCCCCGCCGCCTGTCACGGTCTGTTCCACATCATCAAACCTGCCATGTTTTTCAAGGATCATCCGGAGTTCTGGGCGTTGCAGGACGGCAAAAGAACCCACCGCGACAAGCGCGGGTTGACCGCCGACTACTGTCTGACCAACGAAAAACTTGCCGGGGCAACCGCCGCAGAATGCCGCAAATATCTTGCAAAAAATCCGACAGCCCGCTATATTTCCATACAGGAAGGAGACTTCACCCGCGGCTACTGCGAATGTACTCCCTGCAAAGAACTGGTCAGAAAATGCGGCAACCGCGAATCCGGACGCTGGGTCTTTTTCGCCAATAAAGTTGCCAAAGAACTGAAAAAGGACTTTCCTAAAACCAAGCTGCTGATTTTCGCATACACCGCCAGCCGTCAGCCGCCGGAAAACATCAAAGCTGATGACAACGTCTGCGTCCAGCTCTGCGCCTGGAACAACCGCCGGGGACTGCCTTATGATCACCCCAAAAACCGGGGTGGACGCACCCTGCTCAAACAGATGCAGCAGTGGAAACAAGTCTGCAAAAACATTCTGCTCTGGGACTACACCTACGGATACGCCGACCGCCTGATGCAGACGCCTGATCTGCTGAACAATGTGGAAAACTTCAAATCATTCAAAAAAATCGGCGCGGACGGCATTTTTGCCGAAAACGGTGTGATCTCGGATTTTTCGTTCTGCATGCCTCTGCGCGCCTGGCTTTTGAGCCGCCTGATGTGGAATCCGGATGAATGCGGAGACGGCAGAGAACTGGTCAGAGACTTCTGCTCCAACTATTTCGGAAAAGTCTCCGGGAAAGCCGTTGCCGACTACTATCTCAAGCTCTGCGATATCAATGCAAAACAGAAATTCGTCAACGTCGCCACCGGAGGCGGAACCATCGGCAACGCCCGTTTTCTCTCTGCTCCGGTGACAGCGGACTCTTACCTGAAACTCAAAAAAGCGTTTGATGAAGAAAAAAATCCGGAATACAAAGTGCGTCTCCGCCGCGTTCTGCTGCCGGTTGAGTATCAGGTTCTGCGGGACTACACCAATGTTGCTGCCACAGGAAAAATAAAAATCCCGCAGGAACAGCTTGCCAATGATATCCTCCAATCTCTTGATGCTGAAAAAACCTCATCAAAAGGTTTGATTGCCCGCATGAAAGGTTTTATCAAATCCCTGCTCAAGCTGAAAAACATCAAAGCCCAAGCAAGTATTCTTTACAGCAGATACTATCCGGCGCAGGCCTATGACGGCAATCTTAGAACATGCTGGCACGCCGCCAATGGAGCCGGTTGGTGTCAGATCGAATTTGAACGCCCCCGCGAAATCAGCCGTATCACCACAGTATTCGGTTATTACGACAATATCGCCCGCGGAGAAAACGCGATCCAGGGCAGCCTGAACGGCAAAGATTTCTTTGACATCATCCCCCGCCGGAAAATCCGGGGCAACAAGCAGCTGTATTGGGTTTACACCGACGACAAGCTTGCCCGTCCGGTCAAAGTGAAATTCGTCAGAACCAGATGTTTCAGCGCATTTACAAAAAACAACAGAAGAAATGACGTTGTGCTTCAGGAACAGTATTTCAATTTGAAAACTCTTCCCGAAGAGCTTGCACAGAAACAGCAGTAAAAACTGTTCCCCAAATAAAATACTTCGCTTTTCTTGAAAAGGGTTGGGGTTTGGGGAAGGGGAAAACTTCTTTTCTCGTGAAAAGAAGTTTTCCCCTTCCCCAAGAACCATCTACCCTTGCAGGGAACAGCGCGTTTGTCATTGATGGACCGGGTGGACCGGATGGACAAAATGGACTTTTCTGCATTACTGCGTCCATGTGGTCCATGTGGTCCATTGAAAACTGTTTTTTGCGCATTTGACAACAGAAACAATTATTGACTTTTCAATTCCGTCCTTCTGATTTTTATGTTTTTCTGCCTGTTTCTGTCCCAAACCGTTGATGAACCTTTTTTGAAGTTTTGATATATGGGTGAATATTACTCCGCTTTTTTGTTCACCTGACGATAACGCCCGGGAGACACTCCCTCATTGCGGGTAAAAAAGTGACTGAACGAATATACGGATTTAAAGCCGCAAAGTCCGGCGATTTCCTCAAGGCTTAAAGTTGTTTCAATCAAACTGTGCCGGGCAACTTTCATTTTATGCTCAAGGCAGAAAACGCCGATCGACATACCAATATCACGCTTAAAAAGCCGTCGGAGAGTACTGACAGATGTATGGGTAAAAGAGGCAATTTCAGCCAATGTGACATCACGGCAGGGTATACGGTTGATATAATATACCGCTTTTCTGACAGCAACAGACATGCTCCGGGGAAGAGCTTGCAGCTGATTTTCAGACAAACTCTGCAAAAGTTGAAACAATGCCGCAGAACAGGACGCCGCAGATTTTTCAATAAAACTTGAATAAAGTTTTTCCAGAATTTTCTCTCCCTCTTCCGTCAATTTACAGACTTCGTTATCCGGCAGATAAAACTGTTGTTCATCTTTAAGTTCAAAGGTGATGATCAAACGCAAATAACCATTGAGCAAATCAGGATCAGTTTTTTGAATGCGCCACTTCTGACAGCCTTTTATAAATATGGCGTGCCCGGGAGTCACTTCGTATTGCTCAGACTCCCCGATTTCATAAACCAGCGGAACTGCGGGAATTTCAAGACGGTGCCTGTTGGTGGTATAATCCTGTGAACGCCCGGGATGCCAGGAATGGGAAAACATGAGAATATTGTCAGGCAGGACAAAATTCTCAGGCAGCTCCAAACCGAAATAAAAAGATACCGGATTCGGCAGCTGTGCGCATTGGCGGATAACATCAAGACTCATGGCAAAAATTCCTTCTGCAACACAAATAAGATACATCCGCCCGAAAACATTTTCCACCCGGACAGAAAAGTTTTCTCAGAAAAAAATAACTGTTTATTGTACCGCCGGATACAACCGGGCAGAAAACCGTACATTTTCCCCGGGATGAAGAATGGATTTTTTGAAGATTATTTCAGCAGAAGAACCGTTGATGGAATCCCAGAAGACGGCAGCTTGCATTCTCTTCTGCTCAAAATCCATCTGCCAGAAAGAGGCGGACTTGTCAGCCGATATTCGCAGACTTCCCGGAGCAATATCGTGTATCTTTCCTGCGCCGATAAGTCTTTCAACATCTCTGTCAGGAGCAGAAAAGCGGTATAAATTAACGTTGAATGTTCTCTGAAATCTCATTTTCCCGATTTGATAAATACCGTTTTCCTTCATCAGTAAAGATGGGGCGTTGTGATAGCGGAAGCGGAAAATTTTTGTCTCCTTTGAACGGTTAATCACATTTGTTTCAACTGTAAAGGATTTTTCTGCAAACGAATACTTTTTCTGAAGCAGAAGCCCTGTAAGCGCCTTATTATCTTTGATTTCCTTTTCAAGCTGAACAACGATTGTTTTTCCTGAAATACCGCAAGACTTGAATTTGTATCCGCCGCTGACTCGAATCGTTGCCTGAGCCGGTCCCCAGAAACCATCTTCGCAAGCGTGTCCCCTGCCCTGCTCAATGAGAATGTTTTTTCCGGAAACACATTGTTTTATTACCCCCCGGTCATCCGGAGAAAGCAATACACTGTATGCGGATGTTTTGATCCGCAGTGCCTCTTTTTCTCTCTGAAGAACGATATTTCCGTTTTTGAGCGTCTGAACTGCGGACAAATCATTTTTTTCACCGGTTCCGCCGTATAACTTTTCCATTTTATCAGAATGACTGTTATCCTCTGCGGCAAGTTGAGCAAGCTGCTTTTGTTTTTTCTGCATCAGCATTTTGATTTTCTGCTGAGAAACGGCAACTTTTCCGCCCGAACCGTTCTTTTCAATACGGAAAAATTTCCACCGCAACGCCCCTGCGTGAAGCAAAATACCTTTTTTAAGTTCAGAAGCGGAAAATCGGCCGTAATCCAGATCATCCTGATCGGTAACTGCATATTTTCCGGACGGAAGATCGTTGATTTTCAGTTCAAAGAAACATTCTCCCCGGCTCCAGAAATTACCGACGGCGGCAACGGTGATACCGTCTTTGCGGAATACACGGCACTGAAGAATACTTTTACCGACAGTCTGCGGATACTCTTTTCTGAAATTGACATTGACTTCACGCCATTTGACAGGAATAAATGTCCGGGGCAAAGCAGTGCGGGAAACGATTTCCGCCACTGAATCAACCTTTTTACCATCAAGAATGACATCTTCATTGCGGGCAATCAAATCATTGGCTTTGGCAAGAGCTTTCCACCAGCGGTAATCGCATCCGAACGGAAAAGCCCAGGGGATGGACCCTTTGTATCCGGCAACAAACGCTGAAACCGTATCCATTGCCAGAGCTTCAGGTTCGGCAACGGCACCGTCATATCCACCGCCGGGCATTGCCAGAAAGTTGGCGATTTTTCCCTTGTGATTGTTTTCAGCAAGAAAATCCCAAACGCCTTCGCAACCGTAAAGATAAACAATATTCATGCCGGGATAATACTGATATACCTGATTGGGATGTGTATAAAGATAGGGTCCCCACAGAGCAATCCATTCAAGTTTGCCGATAAAATCCAGCGGATTGTACTGCGCTGCAGCATAATTGCCATGTTTCGTCACATAAAACAACTCAAATTCCGGCATAAAATGAGCTTTTTTTCCCAATTTTCTGCCGATGGAAACAAACTGTTTTTCCAAAGTCCCCATCAAAGCGCCATGCTGCTTTGACCGGAATTTTATCCATTGTTCTTTATAACGCACCATGACACGCCGGGGCCAGGCGGCACGGATTTCTTTTTCAGTTGGCTTTGGGCTGTTTTCACGCATATAAACAATAAAATCTTCGAGACACCTGTTGCAGAAGCAGCCCAGTCCGTTGACAACAAAAGGCTCCCAGTTAGGCATTATAAATTCATGGTGCCGGAGAAATTTTTCAATCTGAGGCAGCAGATGCGCCATCACCTCTTTGTCTTCTTTGTAAACGGCAGCAGGACACACATATCCTTTCAGGGATTTGCCGTCAATTCCTTTGAATGCCACGGCTTCCGGTGCAAACACATTACCGCGCCAACCGATTTTGTATCCGTTACCCAGCCAGTATCTGATTGCAGCGCGCGGCATTTTCGTCTGTTTGTGCAACTCATCGCGCAAAACACTTGTATCTCCCGTTCCCTGAACGATGTTCATACCCGCATTGCGGTAAAACTGACTGAAAAGACGGGCTTCAGGCTGACGGAATACCAATTCGTAACTCTGATCGGACATACCGCTTAAAAATTTCTGCGGTGTTCTGCCGATAAAAGAGGGAACCACTTTAAGTTTAAAGTTTGTGGCACTTCCCCGGTCTTTGCCGTTACTTAAAAAACAGTTGGCAGATAAATCTTTGTTGATACATTTTTCTGAGGCGCGTATCAGCACATTCGGAGAACTGTTGAAATAATTTGAACTTGATACCGGAAAATAACGGAGATCAAAAATATATTCCGTCATATTGTTTTTCTGTTTTTCTGCCGAAATCAGCCGTCCGTTTCCGGAACAGCCGACCGCCTCACAGCCGTTGGGAAGAAACAAATGCAGTTTCAATTTGTCAGTTTTCTTCCAACGTTGATTTTTTATTCCCAGTTTTACGGCGTTGATCTGTCCCGCTCCCAGCCAGGCGGTATTGTCAAAACGGTACATTGGAAAAAGTTTGACAGAAGCGTCTTTATCCGTCACTTCTTTGAAAGAAACATCATCTATACAGAGTTTTCCTGCGCCGTAAAAAGCAAGACTTAAAGAGCAGCTTTTTGTTCCGGCAGGCACGGGGAACTGACAGTTGAAAGTCTGCCATTTATCCGGAGTGACCGTCAAACGATGCAGCAGACGAGTTCCCGTTGATTTGGCTTTTTTATCCGTACCGTCATAAAAACGGCATATAAAAATCAGGGATTTCGCATTTTTAACTTCTGCCCAATATCCTTTTACTTTCGCAGAAAAATGATAGAGAACCGGAGTATTTTTTTCTTTGATCTGAATGCGTTGCGCCACTCTTGAACAAAACATGGGTTTGCCGGATTTATCCAGAAAACGGGCGACAGAAGTCTTATTTTCCAACACAAGAAAACGATTATTTGCTGCGTCTTTTTCAATTCTCAACGTCAATTCCGGAAAAATCTTTTTCCGGAGTACGGCATCAGTTGACCAGATCTGATTGGCGTGCTGCCAGAAATTACCAATGGCAAAAGCACTTTTTTCCCCTTTGCTGATATCTTTAATTTCACAGGCTTCATCAGAATCGAAACTGCCGTTCTGAATAAGATTTTTTCCGGCTTTCAGGGGTTCTTCAACATAATGGGGGAACTTTGCAAAATCCAGCGTCTTTCCGCCGGGATCAAGAACGTTATCAGCAAACGCAGAAATAAAAGGAATCGTTGACAGAAGCAGTATTTTTTTCAACATTTTTCGCACGCCTTTCTTTTACCGGTTATCTTTCCAGAAACTGTTTGGATCTGTCGTGATATCTCCGCCCTTTTCCGGCAGAGCATCATGCTGAACAGAACCGATATGCTGATCGACAAAAGCCACATTCACTTTGGCAAAATGGCGGTAAGCCGCCGTATTGTTTCTGAAAACATGTCCATATCCTCTAACCGTGGAGTTATCATGTTTGGCAGGATAAGCGGCAGTCCAGCCGTCATAGCCGATTTCGCCCATCAATGCACGTCCGGAAGGATTGAATACGGTGGTTGTCTTGACGATCCGGGAAGTTAATTTTTCTGCAGCAAAACCATCCTCAGGACCATTGAAGCCGTAACTGAAATCCGTAGAATTGGCAACGCTTCCGACAACGCCCATGCGTGTTCCCTTGGTGCAGATAACGATTTTAGGAACAGCCTGGTCTCCGGGCGCGCGCCCGACATATCCGCCCATCTGTCCCTGACGGCAGCGGACATCATCAGGACGCCCCTGATTGAATAAACCGTTGCCGACCTGCGCTCCGACCGGCATATAATCTTTATGGTCCGTCGCATAGGAATAGGCTCCTGAAACAATATGTTTGAGGTTGTTCACACAAGTTGTCGCGTGCGCCCTGTCCCGCGCCTGCTGCAGCGCCGGCAGCAGCATCGCCGCAAGAATGGCAATAATTGCAATAACAACCAAAAGTTCAATCAGCGTGAACGCTGATTGAGTGAAGATGTGAAGATGTGAAGAGCTTGCCTGCGGCAAGCGTGAAGTGCGCCCTGTCGGGCGTAAGGATGTGCAATATTTATTATTTTTTTGCCTCATCGCCGGTTTCTGCGGCGCACTCATATTCATAGTATTCATAGCATTCACAGTATTCCCAGCCAACGCGCCGCCCCCTGCGGTCTGCATACCGATACGGTCATACAGAACTTTTACGTGATTGCGGCAATATTGTGCAGTCAGCACCAGAAGCTCAATCAGCGTGAACGCTGATTGAATGAAGCACTTTGTGTCTTGCACGCCTCTGCGTGTCAAGCACACAAAAGTATGAAACATTTGCCTGCGGCAAATATGAAGCGCACCTTTGGTGCATGAAGCGCTTGCTTTGCAAGCATTATATTGTTCCGTTATGCCGCAATTTTTCAGAAACAATTGATTTGTTTTCATTTTTCACCCCTGCGTTAGATTGAGTATATAAAGTCATACACTGCATATACTCTACAATCAGGAGCAAATTTTATCAATGCCCGAAGTGATTAACTATTTGCTTATAGTGACCATTCACTCCCGGGAGGCAGATACTTCAATCACGCGCATACGCGTCCATTTTCCGCTGAAGTAACGGAATACAAACAAGATACACAGCAGAACAATTTCACTTTCAAGAGCCACCCACAGCGACCACCAGGGACAACCCAGTTTGTAAAGGATAAGACAGGGAACGGCAAAAAGAAAAATACCGACTCCCGTCATGACAAACATATTGTAATGCGTGTCGCCCGCACCGCGCAGAGCATTGCTGACACAGATGTTTATGCTGTCAATCAAAAGATAACCGCTGATGAAATACAGCATATATCTTGAAATTTGTATCGTTGTCTGCTGCGCCGTATCTCCCGGACGGATAAAGGGAGAAAGTACCACATCCTGAAAAAAGGTGAACAATATCATCATAAGAAGAGTATACGCAAGCGCAAGTACAAGACAACTTTTTAACGCCTTTTTCGCAAGCGGGATGTTTTCAGCCCCGACCGCCTGTCCGACAAGAATGGATGCCGCCATGCCGACGCCGATCACAGGACAGAATGCCATACTGTTGATCCCGAAAGTAATTCCCGATGCTTCGTGTATCGCTGAACCGTAACACCCGAGCAGCAGTCCGAAAGTGTTGAATGCAATCAGGTCCAGAGCCAGATGTACCCCGCTGGGCAAACCGAAACGCAGCATACGTTTGATAAGTTCCCAGTCAAAACAGGGTCTGTGCGTTTTGAAGTGCTTGCGCGAAGAGGGCGCAAAAAAGAATACAATATAAATCAACATACCGATTATTTCAGCAATAACCGTTCCGATTGCCGCTCCGGCAACTCCCATTTCAGGAAATCCGCACTTGCCGTAAATGAACAGATAATTCAACGGCAGATTAAACACAGTTATCAGCGCCGATATCGCCAGTACCAGATTGGTCCTGCCGCGCCCGTTCCAGAAACAGCACAGGACGTTGACCATCATAAAGGTCACACTCCCCAGACTCAATACCTGAAAATAGGCGACTTCACCTTTTAAAACGGCCGGAGCGTGTCCGAAACAGGAAAAAAGCGGTTTTGCCCACCAATAGCCTGTGGTCAAAAGCAAACTTCCAAGAAGCGTCAGCCAGATACCCTGCCACATGGCGGCACCGATACGCTCCCGGTGACGGGCGCCCTCGTACTGGGCGACAAAAGTCCCCGTATAACCGACCGTTCCGATAAAGATACAGGAGATGGTAAAATGGGTCAAGCCTCCGGCAAATGCCGCACCGACGGCATCCTGAGCGTACCTTGCCAGCATCAAGCGGTCAAAAAACAGGTTCGCCGCATGGCAGGAATTGGATAAAATCAATGGCAATGCCACTTTAAAAACTTCAAGAAAGCCCCCCGTGACAAGCACCTGCTGTTGACTTCTGTTTATTTTCACAAAAAAACCTCACAAATACTTTTCAGTCAATTCCGCCGCCACCCGTACACATTCAGCACAGGGAAACAGCGATCCCCCCTTGATTTCACGACAGGTAAGCGCACCGGCTTTTTCAGCAAAAGCGGCTTTTATCATTTCATGTTCGCTCTCAGGCGCAAGCGCAAGAGCCGCATGGAGCGCGCCGCAAAGTCCGCCGGGGGCTTTGCCGCCGCCGCAGACGGCAAAGGATTCAACCAGATCTTCACGTCCGGCACCTGCCGCCACAGCTTGGGCGCAGTTGTGCAGTTTGGGAACAGCCGTATAAAAATCAACTCCGTTATTTTTCATCGTTTTCACCTTTATTCAAAAATTTTTCTTTGCACGGAATTCTCTGAAAAGTTTGTGCATTTGATTGAACTTTTCACAGACTTCGCGAATCGTGGCATTTTTTTCGTAAAGCGGATAAAGCACCTCGCTCTGGATACATTGAAGACGGGGCGCACCGGCAAGCGTTTCAAGCAGATCACTCCAGTTGATATCGCCGTGTCCCGGAAGTTGGTGCTGATCGAGAATACCGCTGTTATCGTGCAGATGACAGTTGACGATATAAGGCAGCATTTTTTCAAGTTCATCAAAACTCCATTGAACGGGCATATTCATTTTTCCCCAGCCGCTGACGGCGCGGGATTCGGGATTTTCTGTCGGATGTGCCATAATATTGGCGTGTCCGGAATCAAAACAGAATCCCAGATTGGGGGAATTCAACTGATTGAACATATCCAGCAGTTTTGCGGGCGTATTGGTCGGTAACCAGATGTTTTCAATGCAGATGGTTATACCGTAAGACGCCGCCACAGGCAGCAGAACTTCAAGAGACTCAATGGCGTATTTGTGGAACGTTTCAAGATCAACATCAGGATACGAGGGATTACCCGTATGGATGGTGATGGTTTTCACGCCGCACTGAGCGCTCCACTCCAGACACTTTTTCTGCATTTCAAGCATGGCGGGACGCAATTCCGCAACCGGACAATTCAAATCCTTATCCGGACCGAAAACCGCATGGGCATCTGTAAATTTCAATCCGGCTCCGGCAACTTCCTTTTTGTACTCTTCCAACAGTTCCGCCGGATTTTCTGCAGCAAGCAAATAATTGAAGTGATTGTGTGACAGCACAATATTTTCTGCGCCGTTCACAGCATATTCACGCAGCAGAACACCCCGCCAGGCAGGAGAAAGTCCTGAAATATCAACAAGATGTGTCAAAGGAATATCATTCATTTTGTTATCCTCTCTTTTCTCTTAGGCTCTGTTCCTTATACGGGTAGATAATTACCCATAGGGTACTGTTCTTACTTTATAAAATACTTCGCTTTTCTTGAAAAGGGTTGGGGTTTGGGGAAGGGGAAAACTTTTTTTCTCGTGAAAAGAAGTTTTCCCCTTCCCCAAGAACCATCTACCCTTGTCGGGAACAGAGCCTTCTCTTAAAAATGTTTTCACTAAATATACCGCATTTGCCAAAACTTTCAAGTTTACCACACAGGACAAGGTTGTATTTTCAGCCAAAAAAAGCTATATAAAAAGGAAACATGATCACAAAAAGAAAAGTATGTTCCGTTCCATTCTTTTTGCCGTTGCTGTTTCATTGACACTTGCTCTTTTCTGCAATAGAGTACACGTCTCCTGCATGGCAAAAGAGTGCCCGCAACGAATTTACGTTCACGCTTGACTGAAGTCACGGAAAACTTCAGCAGCTGCGATATCCTGAAACAGCTGAAAACTTTTTGGGGTTCCTTCAGGCAAATATGAAAAATCCTCCTGTATAAACCCAATATACAAGAGGACCTCTGTCAGAAAACGTCAGGGATGATTATTTTGCAGCAGTTTTCGGGGCAGATTTCGCCTTTTCAAATTCAGCCTTATCCGCCAGAGACATGTGTCCCTCAACCTGACCGTTATCAAGGGGATTGATAACGCGCGCTTCAAGATCGCGGAACATTCTTTTCAAATCGATCAATCCGCCGATGAAGAACCAGAACATGGTAAACGCCGTCATCGTTCCCGGCACGATCAGAAACACGATCGCGAAATACCATCCCCAGTATTCAAAAGACCAGGGAGAAATGAGGTTCCAGATCACAACGCCGACAAACGATAAGCCGAAACGGTAAACGAAACTGTAGAAGAAATATCCCCAGGCGATACACTTGTCTCCGGTGGTATATTCCGGCGTGATACCGATCATCTTGTTGTAGAAGTTTTTCCAGGTCCAGGCACTGGTGATTGCCTTCTTATCTGCCGGAGCGTATTCTCCGCGGTGGAGCATACGGTCAAGATTGAACAATTCTTTTGAAGTCAATTTTGAGACCACGCAGTACAAAATCAGAGAAACAATCATGGTGATAAACATCCACTCATAACTGTTGACGGGACACTTGACGGGATTCATCTCCCAGACGATATAGGGATTCAACGGTTTTGAAAGCGTTACAAGAATATCCGTCACATCATCGACCCATCCCATTCTTTCAAGGAACGGATAAATATGGTCCGGCCAGTTGCGCTGAATCAGAATACCGGTAACTCCGGCAATCGTTCCGTTTAAAATACTTGCCCACGCGCCCCAGGTGTTTCCGAAACGGGTATAAAGTCCCAGCACCATCACGGGCCCCGCACCGCCCGACCACACCGTCGTTACAATATTGATGAATAAATTGATGTAGTCCAGCTGAGACATGAAGTTGGAGCCGAGAAAGAACACCACACCGACACCGAGAGTGACCCAGCGGATCAGAGCAATATGCTGTTGCGGATCAAGCGGCTTTTTGAAAAACGGCAGAATCACATCCTGACTGATGGTCACCGCCGAACTGAACATGCGGGAGTTGTCTGTGGACACCATCAGCATAACCATCAGCACGCAGAACAATCCGATGATTCCCGGCGGCAGAAGATTGCGCAGGGCAACCGGTCCCATCTGCTGATAATACAAAGTGCGGAATTTCTGAAACATGGTGTGTCCCGCAGACGCATTTTCTCTGATCATGATCTCGTGTCCTGTTTCCAGATAACGGGTATCCGGATTTTTCTTATTTGAAAAGGGTTCCGTTTTACCGATTACATCCGGCGCAGGCGGCAATTTGCGTAACGCAGTCATCACCTCACTCCGCATTTTCGGATTTTCGATGATTTCATTTGCAATTCTGTCTGAAAGCTGCAGACGGATATCGTGCGCGTCTTTGGCAAATTTGTGGTGGTTGAGCAGAACAATAACCGCAAGTCCGACCAGGACATAAAAGATATTTCCGAGCGAACCGCGCCAGCCGCCGAGCAATCCTGCCATCTTCTGCTCATGCGCTGAACGCGCCGCAGTGGAGGAACTGCCGCCGCCGAACCAGTTCATACGGTTGAGAAAACGCGAAACAAAAGGCAGAAGAAGAAGTGAAAACAAATTGAAATCACGCAGTTTTTCGACGTCAAACGGATTAAGCGTGCTTTCACCTTCAACCTTGTGCTGAAGAACCGGTATGATCTCATCGCTCCACGAAAACTTGTAGAGCAGAAAACAGACAAAAAACACCAGCAGCGGATAGCACAGAAATCCCTGCACGGTATCCGTGACATTCACAGCGATACTTCCGCCGAACCAGATGATAAAAACCACCAGAAAGAGACAGATAAGCATAACAAACTGATAAGTCGGAATTGTCATGCCGAATATATGAAGTTTTGCGGGCAATCCCAAAAAATAGATAAAGAAACGCGCCGCCAGTGCCGGAAGAATCATATTGGCGAAGATTTCAGAAAAACTTCTCAAGGCTGCGGCAAACACACGCAGTTTGCGGCTGTAACGCATTTCAAGGTACTCTCCGAGACTCTGCGCCTTTGTCTCACGCATTCTGTAATAACAGTATCCGAACAAGCCCATAATAATTGAGATCGGTGTCAATATCGCCGTCCAGAAACTTGCAGCAAAACCGGTCTTGTAATGCACTTCAATATACGCCAAAAGAGAAAGAACAGAAAGTGCTTCGGCAACGTCTCCGACAAGAATAACATAACGTCCGCAAACGCGTCCGCTTGAAATGAATCCCGTAACATCCTTTGCATAGCGGCGGCAGAAAAAGCCGACCCACAAAACAAATATCACCGGAAAAATAACAATCAACCAATCAAACCATGCCATTTACGCTTATCCCATTTTTGTTATATTTTAAATAAATTCAGTTTTAACATACCACCAAGATTACTTTTTTGCAATCTTTTTTTCATCCGGTAAAGTCATTTTTCCGGATTTTTGCATTATCTCTCTCCGGTTTAAACGCCCCTACACCATATTTTATATTTCAATTTTTATTGAAACATAAATAAGATAATACCGATACTTCATCATGTCAAGGCAGAATCGGAAAAAATCGTCTTTTTTGTGACAGCAGGTGAGTTTTTCTTATTTCTGAAACCATCTATCCGGATCAGGAACAAAAAAAGCCCCGGGGTGAACCGGGGCGGAGTAGAGAGCAGTATAAATTACTGTTTGGCAGCTTCGGCGTTGGCTTTAGCCTGAGCTTCAATCGCTTCAAAAGCTTTTTTGTCGGCGACGGAAACATTGCCTTCAACGCGACCGTCATCAAGTTCATCAACCACGCTGCGGTTTTTGAGATCACGGAACAGACGGAGCAGGTCCTTGACACCGCCGTAGGTGAACCAGATGGTGGAAATCACAGCGACGATTCCGGGAATGATCATGTGCGTAACGAGGAAGTAGTTGCTCCAGCCCTTCGCGGTGAACGGGACAAACAAGTTGATGATCACCACTGCGACAAAGGCAAGACCGAATTTATAACCGATGGAGTAGGCAAACAATCCCCATGCGATACATTTGTCACCGGTGGTGTATTCAGGCGTGATTCCGACCAGTTTGCCGATGACGCCCTTGAAAGTCCAGACAGTCGTTGCGGCGGGCTTTTCGCCCTCGATCGCATAGATACCGCGGTGAAGCATACGGTCAAGATTGAATTTCTCTTTACCGATGTTGGTCAGCATTGAAACACTGCAATAAAGGAACAGAGTGACAACCATGGTCATGAAATAGAATTCATAACTGTTGATCGGGCACTTGACGGGGTTCATTTCCCAGACAACGTAGGGATTCAGCGGCTTGGAGGCACTGGCAAGGAAAGAACCGACACCGTCAACCAAATCATGTTTTTCAAGCCAGGGATAAATGATATCCGCCCATCTGCGCTGCATGAAAATACCGCCGATACCGAAGAACATACCCGTAAGCAGAGATGTCCAGGCGCCCCAGACGTTTCCGAAACGGCTGTAAAGACCGAACATCATAACAGGACCGCAGCCGCCCTGCCACATGGTACACATCAAAGTCACAAACAAGTTGATGTAGTCCAGCTGAGCCATGTAGAAAGAACCGAAGAAGAAGAACACGCCGATACCGATGGAGACCCAGCGGATCATATTCATGTGTCCTTTGGGCGTAAACGGCTTGTTGCGGAGAGGAAGCACAACGTCCTGAGCAATCGTTCCGGCGGCACTGTAAATACGGCTGTCGTCGGTGGAAACCATGGCAAGAATCATCATCAGCATAAAGAGTCCCAACATACCGCTGGGCAGAATATGACGCATGGAAACAGCCAGCATCATCTGATGGTACAGAGTACGGAACTGCTGGAAAAGCGCACTGCCCTTCTTGTCAGGATCATTGGCAAGAGCTGAACGGGCGGCATCCAGATACGGGGTATCAAGATTTTTCTTTTCAGAAAGCGGCTCATCTTTGCCGATGATATGGTTGTGCGCCGGAATCTTCTCAACTTTGGCTATAATATCCTTGCGGACAGCGTCGCTTGTCGAAAGATTTCTGGCAATCTGGGTACTCAACTGAGTACGGATTTTTTTAGCCTTGGGAGCATAATTGACGTGGTTCATCACACTCAAAATAATGACTGCGATCAAAACATAGAGCAGAATGTTGATGGAACCTCTCCAGTCACCGAGAAGTCCCGCCATTTTCTGTTCATGCGGAGAACGCGCACGGCTTGCACCGCCGGCAACCCAGCTGCCGCGGTGGATGAAAAGTCCGAACACAGTCAATGCCAGGTAGAAGAAGTTGAAGTCACGCAGTTTGGACATATCATAGGGATTGAGGAAGTTTTCCCCGGCAGCACGGTCGCTCATCACCGGAGCAATTTCATCAAACCATGAGAAGTTGACCAGACAGAAGATGATGAATGCCACAAGCAGCGGATAAAGCAGAAGTCCCTGCAATGTATCAGTAATGGTGATTCCCAGGTCTCCGCTGGTGCAGATGATTGAAATTGCCATGACAAGACTGACAAAAATCAGCGTTCCGAAGGTGTTGAAAGTAATTCCGCAAACGGTGAAAGCGGCGGGAAGATCAAGAAGATAGATAAAGAAACGCGCCGCAACAGCAGGCATGATCATGTTGGCAAGCATTTCAGAAATACTGCGCAATGCCGCTGCAAAAATACGGAATTTGCGGCTGTAACGCATTTCAAGGAACTGACCGACACTCATCGCCTTGGTCTGACGGTAACGGTAGTTGAAGAATCCGAACAAACCCATCAAAACAGAGACCGGCAGAATGATACTCTGCCAGAAGCCGAGGGCGAATCCCGTCTTGTAATGCACTTCAACGTAGGCGACGATACCG
Organism: Lentisphaerota bacterium; assembly: GCA_015061725.1. Taxonomy (GTDB): domain Bacteria; phylum Verrucomicrobiota; class Lentisphaeria; order Victivallales; family Victivallaceae; genus UBA1784. Next base: position 20,185 of record SUVX01000034.1, on the reverse strand, counting down.
ATGATCGAAAGTGCTGTTGCGACACCGGCAACACTCATCACATAACGTCCGCAGAGACGTCCGGTTGAGAGAAAATCCACCACGCCGCGAATATACCTGCGGCTGTAAATCGCCATACCGTAAATAAAGGCAAGCGGCACAATCAAAACAACATAGTCAATCCACGATAACATAACCCCCACACTCCTTTTTTTATTTTTTTTGCTATTTTACACCCTTGAAAAATTACATTTTGGTAATATACACTCTGTTGCGGAAATTTGCAAATTTTTCATTTTTTGCGGCAAAGCGTATAAAGTATCCCCTCCTGACGGGTTCCGCCGGCAAGTCCCATCAAGCCGGCTGAAGTTTCTGAAAGAAAAACTGTTGACTGAGAAACAACCTGCCAGCCGTCGGCAGCATATTTATTTAATTCCATACTCATTTTACCGGTATTGCCGACTTCAATTATGACAACTTTGTATTTCTCATCAACTGCTGAAGATGAGGAATCAACCGTTTTTTCAAGCGGAACAACGCAGCTTGATTTGCAGAAAGGACACTCCGCCGTTTTCCCGCGCCAGGACGTTTTTGCCTTGATTTCGTTGTGACAAAACGGACAGTTGAAGAAAAAGTTTTCCATATACCCCCCCGCAAAAAACTTTATGTTTATTCTTTCAAATGCGAAACAACATGCCAACCTTCGGCGGCTTGAGCACTGAGTTTTTTACTCATTTTTTCCGTATCGTCAACTTCCAGCACGATAACTTTATATTCTTTAGAATGTTTTTGCAATACCTTCAAAAGTTCCATCTCCTACAAATGATTCACCTAAAAATTTGCCATCTTTCCAAATACCACCATGCCATTCTCCTTCTTCAAATGTTCCATTCATAAAAACACCATTAATCCATTTTTCACAACACAAACGACCATTGTTAAATGTTCCATTCTTCCAAATTTCACATTTTACAAAACCTCCATTAACTGTGCCATCTTTCCATTCGTCACAATGAAGTTCTCCGTTTTCAATGGTGCTATTATCAGATACATCTGAACAATGAAGTTTTCCGTTTTTAATGGTGCTATTATTAGATACCTCACAATAAACTTTTCCATCAATAATGGTGCTATTCAACAAATATCCACACCTTAAAAATCCAGAACATATAATTCCATGAAATTTTGAAATATTATTTACCCGTATTCCACAACCATGAATTGGTCTAAATCCTTTCAAATATTTCATATTGCCAACAATATAAGTAAATGTTGCGTTTTCAACTTTACATATATCATTATATAAATTAATATATCCTGTAAAATTTTCAAAAACATATTTACCATTGTCAGAAAAAGTTGAAAGCAATTTTTCTGATTCATTCCAAACAAGCAATACTTCTTTTTCTTCTATTTTTTCTTCAATTTTTTTAGTTTTTTTACTAAAAAAATAGCGAAACATATTAATAACATACTTAATCATTTTTCTTCTCCTTTTTTAAGAACTTTACATTTAATATTTTTAATATAACATTAAAAATATCTCAAAGTTAAGTCAACTTATTTTTCTTGCCATTTTCTATTTTGAAGCAGAAAGCGCTTTGCGTTCAGCGGGGACAACGCAGTTTTTCAGACAGAAAGGACACTCTGCCTCCTTACCGACCCAACTGCTGTCGGCTTTGATTTCATTTTGACAATTCGGACACTGAAAAAAGAAATTTGCCATGTTTCCCCCTGAAGATAAAATTTTTATGCTTCTGCCGCCTGATGCGCCGCAACTTCTGCGTAAGACAGGCTGCCGCCGAATATATCCAGCGCAGAACCGATGGTATAGTGAACTTTGCCCCTGCCCTTTTCTTCGATCAGTTTGATGTCGGAAAAGTTCCGTATCCCTCCGGCATAGACACAGTCTACCGGAGAATCACCTGACAGAATTTCAAGCAGTTCACTGTCAATACCGCCGCATTTGCCCTCCACATCCACAGCGTGAATGAGAAACTCACAACAGCAGCTGCCCAGCTGCCGGAGAGCCTCTTCCCCGACAACAAAATCCGTAAATTTCTGCCAGCGGTCAGTGACGACAAAGTAGTCATCCCCGCGTTTGCGGCACGATAAATCCAGAACCAGTTTCTCTTTTCCACACCGCTGAACCAGGAGTTCCAGATTTTTTTCGTTGAGTTTGCCGTCGGCAAACACACAGCTGGTCACGATGACCGCAGCCGCACCCTGTTCCAAAAAATACACCGCATTATCCGGCGTAATACCTCCGCCCAGCTGAAGACCGCCTTTCCAGGCATGCAGAGCGCACAAAGCCGCTTCATCGTTGCCGGGACCAAGTTTTATTACATGTCCGCCGGTCAAACCGTCACGGCGGTACATATCGGCAAAGTAATCAGGTGTATGCTCCGCCACAAAATTTGTGCGGGGCGCATCTCCTGAATCCGACAGCGTGCCGCCGACGATCTGCTTGACTTTGCCGTCATGCAGATCTATACAGGGACGGAATTGCGCTTTTGCCATTTTTTACAGCACCGTGATTTTCTGGGCGAGCGTATGCGTAATACCGGGATAGGCAATACGGGTATCCTCTCCGGCATTTGCCGCCTCAATACAGATCATCTGATGGAATTCTTCATCGCCGTAATCGGGCATGGCTTTCGCCTTTTCAATCCAGGGATTCCAGACGACGGTGGAATAGGAACCGAGTTTTTCAACAAGAATACTGCGTCCCGTTCCCAGATCGGAATAAACCACATCCGCCGTGGTACAGGGATAAAGGCGGTCAACTTCGGCATCAACGGCAATTTCACCGTCCTGAACGTGTCCCGTAACCTGCGTTGCTGAAACGCGGCGGTCCTCAAAGGAAGAACCGTCCAATCCGGAAATACGGACATTGGTGATATCAGAGGCGGCAAAGTAGGTGTGCAGCGCGCCTGAAACTTCAACAGGTTGATCCCCTTTGTTTTCAAAAGTGAGCGCAACTTCAAGGCTCTTGCCCATCGTCACAGACATCTGGGCGTGGAACGGGAAATCCGCAAGTTCCGCTTTATCCAGAGTTAAAATCAGCATGGTCGCACCGCCGGCAAGCTCGTAAACGCCGCCGAAGTTCCAGGTTTCAATGCGGAAAAATCCGTGCGAGGGCTTCTTTGCGCCGCCGAACCAGGGCCAGCAGACGGGAATACCGCCGCGGATGGGTTTGCCCGGCTCAAAGTAACTCTTTTTGCTCATCCAGAGAACGGGCTTTTCTTTCACGGGAGTCCAGCTCAAAACGTGTGCGCCGAGCGTGGCAACTTCTGCCGTACCGTAAGCGTTGGAAAGTGTGATAACTTCAACACCGTTGACCATCTTTTTTTCAAACATCTTCATTATCTCCCATCATTTCAAGCGGACGCGGAACAGATTGCAGATTCTGCATGGCGACCGTGTTTTTGAAAATTGTTTTTTCAGCCGGATAAATGGCAAGAGAGCCTCCGGATTTTTTCAGCTGACGGTTTGCCCACAATCTGAAAGAAACATATTCAGCCAGATCAAAATGGGTATATCCCGCCCTGCCCGGACGTTCAACGTGTGCGGACTCGGAACAGATACAGGGCGAAGCATTGACAAGACACATATCTCCCTTGCCGGAGCGCACTTTGCGGCGCACTTCACGGCGTGAAGCAGGGTTCACCTGACAGCCGGGAACGGCAAAAGTGTTTTCTCCGGCAGGAGCAGAAACACTTTCTCCGCTGCGCCATGCAATCAGATTTTTGAACCGCCACGGACGTTTTTCAGGCTCCGTTTCTTCTGAATAAATCAGCACCCGCCGTTCATAAGAGAGCGTTTCTCCGTCAAACGCCAAAGTAAATTCAGCCGTTGCGCCTGAAATACCCTCTGCGGCACAGTGCCGCCAGAGGTCGGTGCCGACGGAATACTCCACGCAATCGCCACAGCTCCATTCAACTTTGAGCATAAGCAGAGGGATATTGCCGGAATAAATTTCTTTTTCCTTATCCAGTTCAACAAGAGTAAACTTTTTTTCATCGGCACGGATAAATGCCGCACGGCAGGGTTTTTCACTGAAATAAAGCGGCTCCAGTTCCAGACTGCCGACTCTGCCGTAGTGCATGGCAGATATATCATTTGAAAATTCGGCAAAACCGTCAGTCACTTCAAAATCCCTGCCGATGGCATATTCGCAGCCGAAAGGCAGAATATTCAGACTGTCCAGTCCGACGGAGAGCATATCCGCTGTTTCGTGACGGCGGAGTTTTTTCTCCAACGCGCCTGTTTCGCTGAATTTTTCTTCAAGAGTCACACGTCCGAGGGCAAATTTCCGGACGCCGTTCAATGCCAATTCCGCCGCATGTTTTCCGCGTGAGAACACGGAAAATTCAAATCCGGGACCGGAAGCAGAGTATTTACGTTCAGTCATATTATTTCCTTTTCAACATTTATAAATCGTTCAAGAATGATTTTCCAGCGCAGTTCTTTTTGCGCCATATCCGCCGCATAGCGGTCAAATTCAGCTCTGTCAGCAAGACTGCCCAGCTGCAGAAGTTCTTCACGCGTACAACGGAAAAGTATTGCTTCCACATCGTTCACCCCGAACTGCCTCAGCCTTTTCCCCGCCCTTTTCACCACACGCCTTGAACGGGCATTGCGGAACAATAAAAACAATGGATAAATAAAAGCAAGTATCCAGAAAGGCATGATCCACAGTGACGGATAAATAAAGTCACGCACGATGGATGCGGTGAACAGAAGCAATGCCGGAATGACAAAGAGGATCGCATCCCAATCCCGGATGAAACAATTTCCGAGATATCTTCTCAATCTGCTGGGGCTGGTTTGATATGCAAAATACTCTTCAAGCGTACTTTCGTGCAGTTCCATCCGCATGGAGTGACACAGTTCATGAGCAAAAAGTTCCGTCCTGCGGTAAAACAGCCAACGCTCCTTTTTGCGGAAACTGTTGCGGATAAGAAAGAGTGAAAAGTGTTCATCCGGGTCACCGATCAAACACCCGCCCCACAGCAAACCCACGGCACGGGAGAGAAAAAATCCCGGCACATGAGAAACTTTAAAACGGTAAAGATTCCAGGTGACCTCTGCTGCCTGTTCCATGATTTCAGGGGGGATTTTCTCTTCTTTTTTAACTTCAACAAAATCAAAGACAGTTAATTTACCCTGAACTTCGAGCATTTCTTCAAAATCACGGTGACAGGCGAGGATCCCCTCGCTTCTTTTAATGAAATCCGCTTCGGATTCCCCGGGCAGAGGCATAAACCCTGCGGCATCAAGTCCGGCAATTCGGGAGGACATCAGTTATCCCCGCGTTCATTTCCGGCATCGCCGCCGTTTTTGTTGTTCTTGCGGTTGTTCTGCTTGCGGGGTGCGGAATTGTTTTTCTTTTCAGCAGTGCAGACTTTGATATCATCAACAGAAAAAGTACTGACACCGCCGCCCTCAAATGTCACAGAAACTTTGCGCGACAGAAGATTGCGGTCCGTGATTTTGCCCCTGCCGTTGGGCGTATCGCAAAACTCACCCTTGCGCGGCATACCTTTTTCAAGTTCAACATAACCCTCGTGTTCAAATTTCAGACAGCATTTGAGCCTGCCGCAGACACCGGAAATCGTCGCAGGCGTAAGCGAAAGATCCTGTTCCTTTGCCATTCTTACGTTGATGGAGTTGAACTCTTTTAAAATCCGGCAGCAGCAAAGTTCCCTGCCGCAGACGGCAATACCGCCGTAAATACCCGTTTCATCACGCACACCAATCTGGCGCAGTTCGATACGGGTATTGAGTGCCCTTGACAACTCTTTGACCAGTTCCCGGAAGTCAACTCTTCCGTCGGCTGAAAACTGAATGGTCACAAGTTTGCAGTCCATAGTGTAGTGGGCATTGATAAGTTTCATCGGCAGCTGCAATTGCTCCACATAATGCGCTGCCGTTTTCATCGCCTCTTTTTCTTTGGGAACATTGCCGTTGACCGTGGCAAGGTCGCTGATTGTCGCACTGCGGAGAATTTCAGGCAGAGTCATCACATCCGCACCGTTTGACGGTTCGCGCAGTTCGCGGACAACCTGTGCCGTATCGGTGTGAAACTCCTTGTGGAACACGCAGATGTCACCCGGACGGATATCCGCCTGTTCAGAATCACAACGTCCTTCAAGAGTCGCACCGTTTTCAAGTTTCAGAAAAAATATCTTTATCATCTTATTGATTTATGTCCTTAATAAAACAAAAAAATTATATTCCAACAGAATATAGCCGTTTAACATCTTATTTTCAAGGGCAATACAGACAAATTTCAATTGAATCCGGACTATTCTTCAGAATGACGATTGTAAAAGCAAACGCACCACCCCAAAATGGCAGTGGTGCATTTAGTCTTACAAATTTCAAGGAGGCTTTATGGAACATTTAACCGCAGATGAAAGGCGTCGTTTGGAAACACTTTTGAATCGTGGCGAGAGTTTTCGCTCTATTGCCGAAGTTTCAGGAAAATCTCATTCAACGATTTCAAGAGAAATCCGCAAGCATCGGACAGTCAGTTCAAAGACAGTATCACCGTTTTTAACGGATTTTTCCGGAAATAAAATCAACGTAACGTGCTGCGACGTTCCGGACATCACGGTCCTGAAGTATCTGCTCCCGGCATGAAGCATATTCGTTTACTCTGGAAAGATCCTGCGTACGTAAAATTTCGGGCTGGCGGTCAATCGTAAAATTACGGTGCCGGAAAACGGCATAATTTTCCGGAGCAACGAATGTAGCATCTGCCAGATCTGCGTCGGAAAGGACAAAAACGGGGATCCCGCACATGGCACTTTCGATGATCACCTGTCCGACACCGGCAGCAAAGAGATATTCGGAAGCATGCTGAAGTAAAAATTGTGCTGTTTTTATCTCTCCTATAAAACAGTCAGGGGAGATGTTGTAACGCCGTGAAATTTCCAACTTCATTTTTTCCAGATATGCGGTATCCCGTCCGGTCCCGGCAATGTCAAACTCCAGAGAATTTTTCCGGCAGAATTCAATAAACTGACACATCTTGGGCAATTGTTTCCGTCCAAGCCGGGCGATATACAAGGCTTTTTTCTGCTTTTTGTACGACCAAATCAGAGGAAGAGGTTCAGCCCCGTTGCAGATGATCTCCGAGCCGGGAGTTTTTCCGTACCAGGCCTGCAGGCGTTCAGAAATAAAGATACGGTAATCAAGTTCACAAATCCGGCGCCACGGCAAATTCCCCTTAAAATGGACCGTACAGCCGCATACCGCAAGGGATTGCAACTTTTCAAGGTCAAGATCATTGAGATACCGGACATTTTTGCATTGAAACTCTACGATATCTATTTTCAGTTCCCGGATCACTGCGTCCAGGGATTTTGAAAAATTTGAAGCATTGAATTTCAATTCAAGAGATCGTACAGTTTTGTGTGACATCTGATAAAAATTTTCTCCGGCTTCAGTCAGAACATACACCCGGAATCCGGTTTGCAGCAAGCCTTTGGAAAGATAATCCAGACGTCTTTCGACGCCGCCGACAGTCTGAAGATTATTGGCAACAAATAAAATCGCCCGTTCATCATTGACACTCTCAAGAGGAAGATTTTTTATGAGTTTCTCGTTTTCAGCGCAGAGAGCCGAATCATTGATCAGACGTTCCGGCAGTTTCAGAAATTTGAACCGGTACTTGAAAAGAGTCAGGTAAAAGTAAAAATGGTGTTTGCAGTATTCAACACTCAGAAAAGGGAAAATATTGTGCTGCACGTTATTCATCCACATCACTCCGGCTGAAAAAAAAGACACAGCGGTGCTGTGCTTGAAAGAAGGAATAAAAGCTGCGAAACGATATTTACAACAGAGAGAAGCAAGCCTTTGTTTTTGCAGACAAAGGCTTGCGCAGAGTTGCGAAGCAACCCGAAGCCGAATAAAGAAACAGAGGCTGTCATAAAATATCTCACCAATGGGATAACGACTTAAAAACAAAAATTTTTTCTGCGCTTTTCTCCGGTGTTCAAAAAAATCTCATCAAAAATATAGCATCAGGCTTAAAATTTTACAAGCCATGTAAAAAGATAATTGCAAAATTATTTACAAAATTCTTTTATAATTCACGCTATTCTTCAGAAAGCATGGGCAGGGTATCATCCACGCAGAAAAGACGGCACATCTGATCAAAACGGTCAAGAGAGGCTTCTCCGAATTTTTCCATGGAACGGCGGACGGAGGATAGAGTTTTTTCCTTCATCTCTCCGGACTTTGAAAAGAATTTATCCGCAAGACAAATCAGAATTTCCTCCATCGTTTCGGGCAGAAAATCCTGATACGGCAGGGGAAGGTCCTGATTGCGGATATCCGCCTCGGTCAGACCGCTGCCGGTATGCCGTTCACAGATACGCGCAAAGCACTCCAAATCAACACCGTGCGCCTGTCCGTAATCGCGCAGCATTTCAGCTCCGGCAACGCCGTGGGCGATATAGGGCAGTTCTCCGCTGCACAAAATCCCGGGCGCATGACAGCGGATGATGCCGATATCGTGCAGAAGTGCGCCCGCTGAAATCGTATCACAGTCAAGTTCAAGTCCTGAAAACGCCAGAATCTGCCGTGCCTTGGCTCTCACCTGAAAGGCATGTTTGAGCATAAGATCGCGCAGTTCCGGCTCGTCACTGTAAAAATGAGAAATTATAGAAAGGGGATCGATCATTATCATATGCTTACTTGCCCGGTTTGTAATAATCTTCATGTTCCGGCACAAAAGAGGGCAGTATGGGAATCAGTGCCAGAGCAAGGACTGCAATCAATCCGGAAATTAAAAAGATGGATTGATAAACGCTGATTGTTCTGCCCGCAAAAGTCCACTGAGGTGCGAGCAGAACGCCGCCCAGCAGAAGTGAACTGCCGGTTCTGCCGATTGCCGCCCCCAGATTGGAGTAGGTGCTGCAGAAAGAAATCGCCATCGTCTTGTTCCCGGGACGCGCCAAAGCAAGATACTCCACGGAGTTATTGCAGAGCATCCAACTGGTGGCAATGGCATTGAGGAAAATAATCGTTCCGACACAAACCGTAAATCCGGGCATACGGCAATCCAGATAAAACAGCAGAAACGCAAGAATCAGAAACAGAAGATGTACAGTCAACTCCAGCCATTTGAGTTTGACCCGGCGCGTCACAAAGCCGTAGAGAAAATAACCGCAGATACTTCCGCCGATACCGATGGAGGAAAGCAGCTGAACTTTGCCCGGCTCCATATGAACATATTTACGCAGATAAATCAGCGTCAGCGGCAGCAGCGTGGTACTGGCAAGAACCAAAATGCACTGATACACCGAAAATCCGGTCAGAGGCGCGTTGCGGACAGAGGTTATAAGCGATTCACGGAAACGGTAATTGCCCGTTTTCAACTCAGGATCTACCGGGAACTGTTTGATACAGAACCAGCGGATAAGCACACAAAGTCCTGCGGCGGCAATCGTGATCTGCAGAATTAAAATAGAGGGCTTTTTATCCAGAAGCACTCCCAGAACAAAAAGTAGAACACCGTTGAAGAACATATAACACGTCCGCATGGTCGAAAAGAACTTCCCCCTTTCATCGGCACGCAGAAAGTTATCCAGAAGCGGATACCATGCACTGCCGTAAAGAGAACGCTGTGAACAGTAAATAAAAGTTCCCGCCAGCGCAACAGGAATGGCAAAACGGCCCAACAGCGGAGAAACCGCAATCATCAGAAATCCCGTACAGCCGATGTAACAGGCATATTCCACCGCGCGTTTGAGTCCGATTTTATCCACGACATAAGCATACGGAATCAACAGAAAAACCCCCATGATCCCGGTCAGACTTGAAGAAAACATCGTCACCGTCGGTGAGGCATTCAGCATTGTGAACAAAAGAATAATAATTGCGCTGTAATCAAGCATCACTTCTGAAATACAACCCGACACCGCCGAACTGATTGCCAGAATACGCGCTTTTCTGCGGACATTATCCGGCAGAGTATCTGCATAAGCCATAAAGAAAAAACTCCTATTTTTTTATAAGTTTGAAACTTTGAACTTCAAAATCATTTTTTGCATTAAAATAAAGTTTTCTGTTCCTCACCTGATATTTTATCCCTGAAAGAGACTTGCTCACGGCAAATCCCGCCGGAATATTGACCACGATCTTTCCGCCGCGTTCACAAACACAACTAAGCATTCCGTTTTCAGCAAGAACGATCACATTTTCATTATCACTTAAAACCTCTTTGCCCATTTTCCGTGCAAGTGTACGGAAAAATACAGGGTCAAACGCGCCCGGCGCACCGTTGATGTACTCCAAATTTCCGTTGACTTTTCTTTCAATCAAGCCCGGTTTGCGGTCATTGGCATAGACGGCAAGGACTTTATCCTGCGGCTGTTTCCGGATACGGACGGGTCTTTCGTACCAGGCGGTAAAATCGCCGCCGAAACCGCCGACGGTGTAACTTTCTCCGCAGACAAAACCCTTTTTCCCTGCTGCGGGATCCGTTGAAACCAATGCCGCAAGCGGATTTTTTGCAGGAATTTCAAGTTCGTATCCGCCGAAATTGATTTTTCTTCTGCCGTCGCGCGGACGCCAGTGTCCCCAAACGATGACGGAACCGGACTTTTCCGCCCGCGCTCTCAAACGACTGATTTCAGCAGAAGAAAACTCCGGCAGCAGCGGAAAATAGAGGATTTCGGGAAGTTTCAGTTTTGAATCAAAAATATCCCTGACCGAATAAACCTGAAACGGCACGCCCGCGTGTTCCAGAATATGACGGAAACTGTATTTCGTCAATCTGAAAAGATGATCCGCCGCCCGGTAGGAGCAGCCCGCAAGCTGCTGATAATCCATAAAGACACCGACCACCGGTTCAACGGTGAAATCCGCCAGCGCCGCATCGTGTTCACGGCGGACTTTTCCGAAAAATTCCGTTGTCTCCTTTTTATAATAATACGCTTCACCGATATCAAACAGGTGATACATGCCGCCCTCGCGCTGGACGATGTTGCTCACCGTCTGACGTACAATGTTTTCAAATGAGGGCTGATCAAAAACATAATTGCCGATGGGCGTCATGCAGTGCGGCACACGCATATCCACTTCACCGATATAAAGTTTGTTGTGCAGCAGAAATGATCCTGCGGGCGTCACCCGCTGAATGTCAATCAGAAAATCCACATCCTTTGAACGCAGAAGATCGTCAAAATGGAAGTTACCCGCAGTTCCGGGGGGACAATAGGCTCCGGTCATCAGGCGTCCCGCAGAATTCTTTTTGATCGCCCTGAAAATTGACAGGCGCAGATCGCGCATCATCGCTGAAGTAAAAAGAATATAATCCCTTCCGCGCTGAGAAGCCTGCACACCGCTGTTGTCGTTTCCACGTTCAGCATTACCGGGAATACCGGGAGTTTCAAAGGTTGCCTGCGGCATATTCCATGCTTTTCTCAGAGCGTTGACATCATTTTTATAAATGCCGCGCAGATAACGGCTCCAGGCACGTTTGGCGGCGGGGCTGTGGTCTTCGCCTCTTGTCACATCGCGGTCAAGCGGAAAAAACTGTCCGTCTGCGCCGCCGACAACGTGGATACCGCAGACGATCTTTCCCTCCGGAGTCTTTTCCAGATGACGGACAACTGCGGAAACGGCATCGGACATACTCTTGCGGAATTCATCACTGTAATAAGAGGGTGCCGGTCCGAACTCTTCATTTTTGCGGCGTTCATGCTGTTGAAAAGCCTCTTTGCCGTAATAAAGATGTTTTCCTGTCGTAAGACTGTACGCCTTTTCGCCCTTGCTGTTGGTGAAAACGGCATCGGGATACTCTTTTTCCCAACCGGGATAAACGCCCAGACACAGGGCAAGAATCACACGCGCCTGCGGATTGATGGCGTGAATCACACGCAATTCTTCATCCATCTTTGAAAAATCATACTTATCTTTGCCAAGAAACATTCCGGCAACACCCATTTGGTGCGCCTTTGCCGGAGGAGAAAACATGGCAAAGAAATAGCAAAGATCAATTCCCGCATCACGGAAATTGGCGTATCTTGTCCAAAACGGATAATGCGGTCCGCGCCTGTAAATAACGGGGGAAATCTTTTTTCCGTCAAGCTGCAGTTCCACACGTCCCGCACGACGGATGAGCTTGTACGCAACGGGTTTCATCTTTTCAAGAGAAGAATAGACCTTTTTCAAGTCATAACTGCGGTTTTCTGCTTGAACCGGAGGACGTCCCGCACGGACGATTTTTTTATTTTCAATGGTAAAATCCTCAAGTATCCACGTCTGGGGATTACCGTAAAATTCAATATTGAAGGCATATTTGACACCGGGTCTGCCCGATGTGGAAAAATCAAACTTATCAGGCGTTCCCGTCATTTTTGTCTGAGTGAACGGTCTCTGGAAACGGTCGCCCGACATGGTCAGTACCGGACGCTGAATATCCTGTCCGACACGCATACGGAACATGCTGCCGTATGCGCTTTCAAGAATGGTATATTTTCCGCTTGCACGGATATGTTCGCCTTTTTCTGCAATGGAGCGTTCAACGGTTGACCACAAAACGGCACGGGAACCGTTGCCATCGTAACTTACACGGATTTTATTATCACCCAACTTTTTGACCGTCAGCCCTTTTCCCTGAATTTTCCACTTTTTCAAAACAGGTTTTGAAACTTTTTCAGGAGCAGAGATGTTTTTGACGTTGACGATTTCTGCAACGACAGGTTTTGCGGAGTTGTTATAAAGCACGCCCGGCAGAAAAGGACCGCTGTACGGACGGCTTTTCATCAATTTGCCGTCAAGATAAATGTTGCCTTTGCCGGAAGAATAATCAAGTTTCACCTGATATTTTTTGTTGGCGGTAAAAGCGTGCTGAAACTCCAGCACAAAATATTTGCCGTCTTTCTGCAGACGGACGGTATTGAAAAGCAGTTGTTTGCGTTCAGGGTATTTGCGGATAACCACGGCAAAAACGGTCTTCCCATCCGTTGCCCGGATCAGGGGATAAATTTTATTTTCAAGATTTTCACCAATGGTAAAAGACAAATCAATTTCAAGCGCATCTCCTTTTAACGGAATACGCTCCGGCAGAGCGCAGACAACGCAGCACAGCAGAAATACCGGAAGAAAAAACAGTTTCTTTACCATGGAAAAATCTCCGAATGTTGAAATAAAAGGCTCTGTTCACGACTCGGGTAGACAACAAAATATCCACTCGTGAAGAAAATAATTCCTTTTTACAAATACGCCGCTTTTCTTGAAAAGGGTTGGGGTTTGGGGAAGGGGAAAACCTCTTTTCTCGTGAAAAGAAGTTTTCCCCTTCCCCAAGAACCATCTACCCTTATCGAGAACAGTGCGATATAAAAAACAACCCGTCCCTGCTTGGCAAAGACGGGTGTTTTCAATTTACGCAACTTAGTCGTTGGCGTGTCCGGCAGAACCGAGAACTTCAATGTTTTTGCGTTTGTAGAGTTCCTTGAGGGAGCTGCGGGCGGGACCCAGATATTTGCGGGGGTCGAATTCCGCGGGCTTCTCAACGAAGACTTTACGGATGGCAGCGGTCATGGCAAGACGGCCGTCGGAGTCAATGTTGATTTTGCAAACAGCAGACTTGGCAGCTTCACGGAGCTGATCTTCGCCGATACCGATAGCATCTTTGAGCTGTCCGCCATTGGCGTTGATGATGGCAACCTGATCCTGCGGAACGCTGGAAGAACCGTGCAGAACGATCGGGAATCCGGGGATGCGCTTTTCGATTTCAGCGAGGATATCCAGACGGATGCGGGGGTTGTCGCCCGGCTTGAATTTGTAAGCACCATGGCTGGTTCCGATGGCGATAGCCAGAGAGTCAACACCGGTACGTTTGACGAAGTCTTCGACTTCTTCGGGACGGGTGTAGGTGTGGGTTTCAGCCTTGACATCATCTTCAACACCGGCGAGAACACCGAGTTCACCTTCAACGGTCACGCCATGTTGATGGGCATATTCAACGACACGTTTGGTTTCTTTGATGTTTTCTTCATAGGGAAGATGAGATCCGTCGATCATGACAGAAGAGAATCCCAGATCGATACAGCTTTTGCAGGTCTCGAAGTCCGGACCGTGATCCAGGTGCAGAACGATCGGAATACCTTTGCCGCCGGAAATTTCCTTGGCGTACTCAACAGCACCCTGAGCCATGTAGCGCAGCAGAGTCTGGTTGGCGTATTCACGGGCGCCTTTGGAAACCTGAAGAATCACGGGGGATTCGGTTTCAACGCAGGCCTGAATGATCGCCTGGAGCTGTTCCATGTTGTTGAAGTTGTAGGCGGGAATGGCATACTTTCCGGCCATCGCCTTTTTGAAGAGTTCAACGGAGTTGACCAAACCGAGAGATTTGTAACTGACCATTTCTTTATCCATCCTTTCACTGTATTTTTTGTGGATTGGGAAACAACTCTAATAATATAGCCCGGATTTCTCTTTTTTTCAACTGAGGTAATTACAAAAGTTATCAAATAAGATTTTTTTCTTATCTTGCGGGCATGACCTGTCAGAGTCCCAGTTTTGTTTTCAACTCATCTTTTTTCATGTAACCCGTAAAATTCTTCTCGATCCTGCCGTTGCGGTAAAAGAACAATGCGGGAATGACATTGACACCGAGCGCAACCGCAATCTGCGGATAACTGTCCACATCAACTTTGCCGATGATGATATCATCGCACTCAGCGGCAAGAGCCTCCAGTTCCGGACCGAGTTTCTGACAGGGACCGCACCAGGTCGCCCAGAAGTCAATCAGAACGGGCTTTTCGCTCTGCGTTGTCAATTTGTCAAAAGATTCCTGATTCAGATGCAGTACTTCCATCTTTATTTTTCCTTATAATAGAGTTTACAATGGCAGAAGCCTTCAAATTCGGGGTCGGCTATCTGCTGTTTGAATTCTTCACAGATACAGATATTTTCGGGCGTTTTCTGCAAACGGCAGGGGCAGTAGCCGCCTTTTTTTTCCAGAGCCTGCAATATCTTTTCAACATACGCCGTATCAGAATTGTAACGGACGTTTTCAGGTAAATTTTCAGTCATAAGCTTCCTCCTGTCAAAAAAATGAACTGTTCCTGTTGCAATATAATCACAAATTCTCCTTTTTTCAAGCCTGATTTTCCCGATACTCATATTTACGCAGGCAAAATCAGGTGCAGAAGAGAAATTTTTTCTGAAAATCCGCACCCCTGACATCAAATGTCCGGGATGGGTGTCTATATTGGGTTTCAAACAGAAAGGAATTATCATGGCACTCAAGCACGAATGGACTCCGCAAGAGGAATACATCATCAACGCGTTGAAAAAGCATCTGTTTCTGGATAAAATATATACAGAATGGTTCTACAACACAGCCATTCAAAAGGGAATGATGCTTATGATGGAACACCTTTCCCTTGAGCCTGACCTGCCCCTGACCTGGGAGAAAATCTGTCGGAATCAGACAAAATCAACACATAAAAACCTTGAACTTCTGCTCACTCAGGCGGCGGCAACGGTTTTTTCAGGCAAAAAGTATGTTCTTGAAGGCACCGTATATGATCAGGTGGGCAAACTGCTCCTTGAACAGGATTACCACGGACAGAACTTGAAATACATCCCCTGCAGTGATCTGCCCTTTGAATTCATCCGTCCGGCCAAGGAAGGAGATCTGCCGAAACTTATCTTTCTTCTTGATGTGGCAGTTGACCGTGAAAGCACCTGCGAAAGTCTTGCCATATTTCTGCTCAATGAACGCCGTTACGATATGCTCATGACGTTAGAGGGTGTCAAGGAGCAGCTTGGCAAAATTCCGCAACAGTACCTTAAAGAACATTGGGTAAAAATGACGCCGCACTCTCAGCAGGACCGGGAGTTTCTGCATTACGCTTTTTCTCTGATTGAAGATAAATCCGAACTGCTTTACACCGTCAATCAGCAGGGAACACTCAGCGGAAAAATAGATATTTTTCTGCAGAACGGATTTTTTCCTGATTCCCTGATTCTTGACCGCAGTTCCGTTAAAGTTTCTCTGCGGCAGTACCTTTATTTTCTGGATGAAATAAAGGAAGTCATTGAATCTTTGAATAACAGCGATTTGAAAAAAATCAAAAGCACGCTCCCCGCCGTTGAAAAACTGATTGAATTTGAAAGAAAAGGATAATTATTATGGAACTCAAACACGCCTGGACACCTGAACACGCCCATGTTATTTCGGGCTTGAAAACACTTCTTGCCAAAGGCGGATTCGTTATTGAGGATACCTTCTTCAGCAACTACACCGACCGGGATTATATGTATTTTCAACAGGGCATTTTCAGTCAGATGCGTCATGCCGGAAAAGAACAGGACCCCGTTCACTCGTGGGAACAAATGTTGAACTCTGCCTTTTTAAGCAGCAGACACCACAAAAAAGACCAGCTCAGTCTTTTCAGGATCATGCTGGTTCAATCTCTGATTTATCTCTTTTCACAGGATAAAAATGCGGCAAATTTTGAACGTTATGATAATCTCTGCGATTTTCTGTTGAATGACGAACCCAAAATCTCTTGCTGCAACCACTGGAATTACTACGGTAAACAACGGGAATGGCAGGAAAAAAACCATATTCCGTGGGTCCCTGTTGATCAACTCGTCGTCCGTCTTCAGCCGGATTTCATGGAGTGTCTCCGGCAAAAGGATATCGCAAAACTGCGTTTTATGCTGGACTTTTTGTCCAACCCCGGAGAAAAACCCAAAAATATCAGTTTTTATCTGCTCAATCAGGAAGAATATGCTCTTCTGCCTCTCTTCGGAGATCCGTCAAAACACTTTGCAAAAGTAAAGCCGACTCATCTTAAATGCCTGTGGTTTAATTGCCTTGACAGAACTGAAGAAGAAAAAGCTTTTTCGCGCGCCGTCTTTCCGCTGTTGAAATTTCACATACCCTGGCAGGAACTGCACAAGGCAAAACGTCTTTCTCACAAGCTGGATATCATGCTTGACAACGGCATTTCGCCCGACTGCAAAGTCTATTCCGGCAACCGCATCAACATCTCCCTTGATAAATATCTGCTTTTTCTTGATGAAATCAGAGAGGAACTTGCTCCGGTTGTCAGAGAAACATTCACTCTCAGAGACGATCTTGCCGCTTCTGAAAAATACGTTTTGCGTATTTCAAATCAGGCGTAAGAACCCCGGGAATATTGAGATTCACAGGGGAAAAGAGAAACTTTTCTGCTTCTGCAGCAATCCTGAGAACGGGTCCGAAGGTAAAGTCAACCAATCGTTCTCACTGCCACAGGAATATATTCTCAATCTGAAATCGTTTTCTCTCTCTCTGTATTTCGGAAACGAATCGCTGTACCGCGATTTGAACCAGGTGGGAAAAACAGTGGGATCTTCCGGCAACTTGCCGTGTTTCAGCCAATAATCGCGGATATCAGTTCCCAGGAGCAGCCCCCCATCATCATTTTATAAGACTCATAAGTCTTATGCAAGCGTCACGCCCACGCAGACACGCATACCACCGCAGCCATCAAGTTGCCTTGCATACCTCTGCGGTAAATCTGCGCACAAATTCTGAATAACCGCTGAGGTTTGCTGTACCCTGCGGGCGGCGCTTATGAGAATTATGAGAATTATGAGAATTATGAGAATTATGAGAGTTTCGGTTGGGGCGCCGATGAGCAATAATCACGCCACACGCATACCGCCGTTGCCATCAAGTTGCCTTGCATACCCCAACGGTAAATCTTGCCCGTTGCATTACCCAGTGGCAACTCTTCGCCCGAGCCATTCCAATCTGTGGCACTGCAAACCCTCGGGGTATAACATGACGCCCCCATCATCATTTTATAAGACCTATAAGTCTTATAAGTCTTATGCAAGCGTCACGCCCACGCTCTTCCGCATACCGCCGTTGCCATCAAGTTGCCCGGCACTACCCAACGGCAACTTTTCGCCCAAGCCTAACCACACAGCGGCACCGCAAGCCCTCGGGGTATACCGTGACGCCCCTTTTTATCAGACAAGTCAGACACAAGCGTCACGCCACCGCGACACGCACACCCCCGCAGCCATCAAGCAATCCAGCACACGCCGTCAAAAGCGCCGCTGCCCGGAATGTTTTTTAATTTGTTGAAGTTCATTTTGTTTTCCTTGTTTTCAAAGGCAGATCAATGGTTGTAAAATAGCGAACCTTCGTTTTTCTATTCAATTCGGGAACGGATAACTTGAAAGAGTTTTTCCGATTTTCGTACATGATGGGATGACCGCTGCAATGTGATTTGAATAAAACGGGATCTTCCGGCAACTTGCCGTGTTTCAGCCAATAATCGCGGATATCAGTTCCCAGGAGCAGCAAACGTCTGAAATCAGCAAGTTGATAATACAAAAGCAATGTAGATTCGTTCAACCTGATAAACTCTCTTCCGATATAATTTGCATAATTCCGGGGAAAGACCTTCTCCCGGCAATTTTCGATAACAGCTTCAACCGGAGAAATTTTTTCAAGATCCGGCATATTATAAAAAAGACATGTGTACCGGATATTTTCACAAAAGAAATAATGAAAATAAGTATATGTGTAAAGATAAAAACGGCTCTTCAGGTAATCAACAGCCTTCTTTTCCGACACGCGTGATGCCGCGCGGGAAGACAAAAAGTCATCAACAGAACCGGTCACTGCTTTGCGGAATAACTCACGCAGCATTACAACTTCTGCCAATGCACTTTGCCGTATTGCTTTATCTCCATGAAAATCATTGCCGATAAGCTGCTGCAATTCTTCCTTTGTCCATTCGGGATGAGCAAACAACTTTTCAATGGAGGACAACCTGTTCGCCCGCATACTCAACGCAAGAGACTGTTTACACTGTGAAAACGTGGAATTGACGAGCCACTGTTCGAGAAGCAACAGCTTTTCATTGGCAGTTTGAACCAACTTTTTATCAGTTGGATAAATCTGCATTTTTGCGGTAAAATATTGATGGGCGACCAAAATACCGACAGCTTCCCCCATTGCCATTCCCGTAACATTACCATCAAGCCACTTATTACGGACAAATGACGGTTTCATCTGCAAAAACTTATCAAGAGCCTTGAGGTACTCAGAATATTTTTTCTCAAATGCCCTGAGCATTTTTTTGCCCTCATCAACATTAGCGACACGCCCAAGTTCACTGAACAGAAGCGGGGAATTGCGGATCATTGAGGCAACGGGTTCTTCCCATTCAGGAAAACCGGCAGAATTCATTTTTTTGAACGTTGCTTCTTCAATCGGAATACCGCTGATTGAAGATAATTCAGCATTGTATCTTCCGGCATCATATTCCAACTTGACATTATAAATAAGAAATCCGGAAAGAATAAGCGCAATTCCGAGCAGCGGAAAAAAGAATTTGCCGGAACGTTTTTCTTTTAATGCCGCACCGGAAACGCCTGCCAGCAGGACCAGGCAGCATATTCCGGCAAGTTCAAAATAAATCCCGCGGAAAACACTTAAAGAAACACCTTTGAAAAGACCGGCAAGAAATTCCGGTGTTAAAAAATAAAAAACACCGCAAAGCGCGCTTATCAGTGCCGCCGCTGCAGAAAAATATTTTTTCCGCGCAATAAACACCGGCAGCAGAAAAAGCCCTGCAACGGGAAACACCACCGCTCCCGACCATGCAAGGTAGGGGAGAATCCGGGAGTTGTATTTCCAACTTAAAATCTCTTTCAACGTGCAGGCAAGCCGACTGATACCACAAAGCAATATCGCAACAGGCACAAAAAGTCCGGCGGTAAGCACATCTATCCAATCTTCTGTTTCCGGAACTTCTACTTTCAAGAAAGAACAGGCATAATAGACCGTCAACGGAGCCAGTGCAATAGCAAAAGCGATCCAGCACACGCCGTCAAAAGCGCCGCTGCCCGGAATGTTTTTTAATTTGTTGAAGTTCATTTTGCTCCTCCCTGAATATTTTGAATAAATATAACGCAGAATGTAAACAGTTGCAAGTAAAAAATTACTTTTTCCGAGCCATTCCAATCTGCGGCACTGCAAACCCTCGGGGTATAACATGACGCCCCCCATACCCCTCTCATAAATCTCACAATTCTCACAAATCTCATGCAAGCGTTACGCCCACGCAGACACGCATACCACCGTTGCCATCAAGTTGCCTTGCACTACCCTGCGATAGATCTGCACCCGAATTCTGAATAACCGCTGAGATTTGCTGATCGG
>SUVX01000033.1 GCA_015061725.1 Lentisphaerota bacterium | reverse complement strand
GATACTGGTTCTGGAAGTAATGCCGAAAGGAACAGTCAGAGCAATGTTGCTTCTGGTGAGTTTCGGAAAGATTTTTTTCCATTGAGCAAGGGGAGTCGTCTGACGTACCAGACCGGGGAGAGACAGCGGTTTTGCACCGATCTGTCTGCCGGTGTAGGTGGCAAGGATTTCACCCTCTCCGTAACACTCGGTACGGGGCTTTTCACCGTAGTGCTGTTCAAGACCGAGCTGTCCGTCAAGAAACGCAAAGGCGGGGATCACCAGAGCGTTGGTCATGTGCGCTTCAACGTAACGCGGATAGAGTTTGAACTCCGTGTGCATCATCGTTGCCAGACGTTTGATGTAGCTGCGCAGCTGCAGAATACCGATATCGGAGTGAAGAACCCCGAATTCATCTACTCTCGCAACAGTTTCAACGTTGTCGTCAGGCATCAAAAATGCATCGTCAAGGTTGATTCCCCGCAGTCCGAGCTGCAGAAGTTTGCGGTGCTGATAAACCAGATAGTCCTGAAGAGAGGGCACCAGGGTGACGCGCCAGGCAGCGATGTAACTGATCCTTGCCGGATTCCACCACTCTGATTTGAAATACTTCGCCGCCTCTTCATAGCGGTGCATCAGACGGGGATCGGTATACATGATGGGACGGGAAACACCGCGCCTTTTATCTGAAAGAGAACCGGTATCCAGAGCGGACTTGATGATCTGTTTCACACGTCCGGGATATTCCTGATTGAACCCCACTTCAAGTTCAGCAAGGTGTTTTTTGTAATAGGCATCCACATCATTGCGGATGTTGCTGTCAGGCTTGCCCTTGATGATTTCGATGACTTTTTTGTAGAGAGAATAATCATTTCCCAGCGGCATGGTTGCCCATTGACTGGGGATGCCGCCGCGGATCTGATAGAAATCGCCCAGATTGGGCAGTCCGTTTTTCCAGCCTCTGCCGTCGCGGGTGTAGGGCAGCAGTTCTTTTTGTACCGGTTTGATCGGCGTTGCCTGCAGACCGAATTCAAAAACGTGTTTGAGAGAAGTGCTTGTTTCGTTGATGATATCCGCTTCAAGAACAAGTGTTTTGCCCCGGCGCAGGATTCGCACTTGGGGTTTTGTGTTTGAAAGTTTGCAGCCGAAGGAACTGTCCATAAAATAACAGATGCCCTTTTCAACGCCGCCGAGCCAGACCATGGGCACAAACTGCTTGTGCATGACCGGCTGACCGAAATGGAGCTGTCGGACAAGTTGAGTACCGTTCCAGAGTTCTCCCTGACCTTTGGGCAGATAGCCCGCCGGATTGGAACGGATCGAGTTGGAAATAACGTGATAAAGCGGCGCAAGCTCATCTTTGAGAGGGATGCAGAGTGTCAGGCGGTCAATGGCACACTTCTGCGGATTTTCAAGAGTGTAAGTGTTTTTGAAGAAGCCGTCATATTCGGCGTATCCCCTGACACCGAGACGGATACCCGTTGAGTTGACTGCGCTTGAAGTGTAGGCGGCATCGTGTCCCTGGTTGTGAACACTTGTTTTAACGGCATTGTGTTTCCACGTTGTTTTCTTTCCTTTGGAAACAAGTTCAAAATACATGGGACCAACCAGAAGTTCAGAGCCTTTGCTTACAACAGAATCCCACAGTCCGAACGCGTTGAGTTTGTGACTGCGGAAAATCATGCTGACAGTATTGTTCTTGCTTTCAATGGGCGTAAACGGCGGAAGGATCACCTTTTCTTTGCCGATATTGTTATTGAGAAATTCAAAGTGTTTGCGATTGATCTCGCAGATTTTTCTGTCGTCAGGGAGAGCGAATGAATAAACGCCCGCAGCGGAAGGAACAGCTGCACGGCAGTAGAAAGAGCTGGATTTTTTTGTCAGCGCAAAAGCGGTCTTTCTGCCGTCAGGAGCAGTCATGATAATTTGTGAAGAGGGATTCTTTTTGAATTTCAGGAAAAAGGCGGCGTGTCCGTAACCGGGATAATCATAAACGGTAAAGCTGCCGTCTTTGAATTCTCCGGAAGCGTAGACGGGACGTCTGCCGACAAAGAGGGATTTCCGTCCCTGGATCAGACGTGAAAAAATGAGCTGTTTAGTCTTTACATCAAGAACTGCTGTTGAAAACCAGAGCATTTTTTTAGAATCGTCATTGTGGGAAAAAATGAGTTTTTTGTGTTCCCCAGGTTTGACAATTGCGTGTTTCAGACCATGGACTTTGTGAAACCTTTTGACTTTGCCGTCGATTTTTTTGAATATGTATTCATGGAGCATCAGGGCAAAAATCACATCTTTGCCGTAATGATTGTCAAGCGTGACAGCCGCATCAAAATTGCCGTCATCAAAATTGCCGATTTCATCCTGTCTTACAATGACATTTTTCTGATTCAGAGTAACTTCGATCATCTCTTTGGGCTGAAAATATTTCGCCACTTTGTTGAGTGTTGAAAAAGAACCGGTATCGCACCAGTTGCGGGCGACGTTGAACCGGAATTTTCCGCCGGTTCCGACGATCTCTTTCAGCGGAACGGCGATTTCAAGGACCCAGTAAAAAGTTTCAACCTTTGATGCAATTTTCAAACCTTTCATATCCCAGGCAGGATCCTGATTTCTCGTGGAAATCGTGCGGAGGATATCCAGACAGTATCCGCCGGGATTGAAAAGCAGGTGTTTGAGTTCATCCGGTTTCTGCGGATTTTGAAAGGTCAATTCCACGGAATCATCGTTGGCGATGCTGATACTGTCTTTCTTGGTTGCATTGTTGCTCAATCCGCCGCCGGGACTGTCGTTCCGGGTGATGGTTTTTACGGCAATATAGAGGTGATCATTTGTTCTCTGAATGAAAACTTTTCCCGGCTTTGCACCGAGCAGCTGCCCTTTGTTTCCTGTTGTACTGAATCCGTTGAGAACAGCGGCGTTATCCCATTCGCCCGCGGACATCACGCCGTCGAGAACGGGAGCTGCCGGAGCATTGCCTGCCCGGACCCGGGCAGTCGTTGTATGAACACGCTCCATCAAACGGATCAGCTCCTTTTCAGCTGTATTGCCGAAAAGGGAGACCGCTGAGAACAGTACAAAAAGGAACAGGCCGTTTGTTTTCATTTTCAGAATCTTTCTTTGAAAAATTGAATCTGTTCTGCCGGGATTTCTGCCGGAGTTCCATCCTGATTGCGGGGCGTTTGCCACTTGATTTCAGCAGAAGTCAGCGCACAGGCAAGCGGAATATCTCCCCATTTCAAGATGCCGGGAATGAAGAATGACATGCCGTAAAACGCTTCGTCTTTACAGAAACGGTAGCTTACCGGTGCATCTTCAAGGATAACTTTGCTGACTTTATCCGTAAAAATTGAGGCAAAAAGTGCCACAGGCGCCATCTCTTTTGCGCCGTGAAGAATGATTTTTCTGCCGGGATAAAGTTTTGCAAGAAATTCCGTTACTGCACAAAGTTCGCTCGCCCACTTTCCGGGAAGGGTTTTTCCCTGCCACATCAACCGGCGCGCCGTCTGGTGATAGGGCATGACACGTTCCGGCGGTTCAGGAGAAAGTTCTCCCTGATAATAAAGGTCAACCAGTGCGGGCATGGCGGCAGCGGAGATTTTTTCTGCCGGAATCCGCGCTTTGCCGCAAGCATCCGCAAAGAGGGTGATATCGCCTTTTCTTTCAAAAACAACCAGCGGCAGAACGCTGTTGTCAGAAAGTTCAAGCTGAAGTCTCCGCCAGTTGTCGATTTTGTCAAGTTCGGTAAAGGATTTGACTTTGATGGAACTGTCAATTTTAAGAGTGTTGAAAAGTTTTTTCTTCTCGTCCTCTTTATTGAATTTTTCTCTGCTGTAAAGCGTTTCAAGCAGTTCTTTACCTCTGCGTTCAAGATATGCGGCAAGAGAAAGAACTTCATCCGGACGCTTGCCCGGTTCAAATACCATGAGGTCCTCTTCTGGCAGGGTGGTATAAGGTTCTTCGGCAACGGGCATACCGTGACCTTTACCTTTCAAGTGCAGTTCAAAAAATCCCAGCATGGATTCGCGGACCATCGGACTGTAAGCGTGTCCGTGATTGAAAATTCTGTAAGTGAAATTTTCCCATGCGCCGAGTTTTTTGTAAACGATCAGCGCCGCATCATAGGAACGCAGCATTTCCTGCGGAGAAAAGGTTTTCACGTCAAAGAGTCCCGTGCAGATCAGCATAGCGCGCGGTGCGGCAAGGGCAAGAATGCCTGCCATTTCAGTGACTTCAAGTCCGCCGGGGAGTGTTTCGCAGCAGCAGTTGGCTTCAAAGAGATAACTTTCGTAACTTCCGACACTGCAGACGGGAACGGCGGCTTTGATACGGTCATCCATCGCGGCAAGGTACATCGTCTGATTGCCGCCGCCGGAGGCTCCGGTTGCGCCGATATTTTTCTTATCCACTTCAGGCAGCGCACAGAGAACATCCACCGCACGCATATTGTCCACAATCTGACAGCCCATGAGGGTTTCACCGAGATTGAACACGCTTGAACCGAGAGTTCTGCCGTGATGTTCAAATTCTCCGTGAATAGTGGTACGTTCTCCCGCACCGAAAGTATCAACGGAAATAACCACATATCCTTTCCTGGCAAGGGTGAAACCTCTTGACTGTACTCTTGCTGCAAGTTTGCCCTGCTGCCAGTGTCCGTGCATATTGACGATGCCGGGGAAGGGACCTTTTCCCTCAGGAGAATAGATGATTGCCGTTGTGTAAACGCCGGGACGGGTCTGATAAGAAATTCCGCGCAGAGTAACTCCCTCGTGCGTAAAAGTTTTGATTACTTTCAAATCAAGGGGGAGGGATTTATCGTATTTGACGCCCAGACAGTTCCAGAGTTTTTTACGCAGTTTTTTTCTGTAATTTGCCCAGTCATCTGGAAATGTTGAAAGTTTTGTGAATGTTCCGGCATCTTTGGGGTCACGCCACACGGCGGGGGGAGGGGGGAGTGTACTCATATTATTCACCTCTGAAAATAAGTTTTGGTGTATTGTTCTCTTCATAGACAACAAACGTGGCTTCATTGCCCTCTTCAAGCATGGGCAGGTCGATTCCGGCGATCCGTGCGGGATTGACCGAACACATTTTCCATGCTGTTTCAAGAGAGTATCCGCATTTCTGCATAAGAAATTCAACACATCTGTTCTGCTGGAAATAGGCCCCGGCAAGGATTTCCTGTCCGGCAACGTGGATGAAACCGTTGGGTTCAATGACGCAGTCCAGTCCGCCGATGCGGTGATAAAGTCCGGGCGCACAGCCTGAATAGATGTTGGCATCAGACACCATGAAACAGTTGTCATTACCCTTGCATTTGACGGCGGTCCGCACGACTTCGGGGGCTAAATGGAATCCATCGCCCACCAGTCCCAACGAAAGCCTGTCATCATCAAGGAATCCCCAGAAAGGATTGTTGAAACGGTGGATCTCAGGCGCGGAACCGTTGGCAAAGTGTGTGACCATACTTGCACCGTTGTCTGCGGCTTTATGGATGGTTGCCGCGTCCGGGTGACAATGACCCAGAGCAACTTTGATTCCTGAAGCTGAAACTTTTTTGATGAAATCCAATGCCCCGTCAACTTCAGGAGCCACATTGACCACTTTGACCTTGTTGCCTGAGAGTTCATTCAGATAACTGAAACGGTCATAATCGGGAGGCATGATAAATTCCGGTGCGTGTCCGCCCCGCCAGCCTTTGTCGGGAGAGATGAAGACACCTTCATGGAAAATTCCGGCAAAAAGCGTACCAAGTTCCTCATCTTCATCAAAAATCTTTCCCAGTGCTGCCGCCGCCCGTTCCAGGCGGGGGTAATCGGTCGTGGTAAAAGTTGCCAGCACTCTGCCGACACAATTTTTTTTCAGATGATCTGCAATTTTGTGCAGATCAAGAGCGCTTTCTTCAGTCATGTTGTTATAGGCAAAAGTGAGCGCACCGTTCTGCTGGGTATCCACCAGAGCCGGGAGCAGCCGGGGCAGATTTGCCTCTTCCGGAATTTCCCGCACACCGGAAATGATTTTTCCGGAAACGGTCAACTCCACAGCCCTGCCGTCAAGCAGGATCCCGCGATATATTTTTTCGTTCATGATATATTACAAGGTATGTGATAAAAAAAGTTTGTTTCTATTTGTTACTATTAATATTATAACACACTTTTTTCATCAATACAAGAGAAAACTCTGAAAAAAACGGAAAAAAGCGATATCGTCTTTGGTATACTTGACAATTTGAAGATAAACAGTTAAATTATAAGGATGTTTTTATTTCGTTTGACTCCTTGCTGCGGAAAGGTTTTTTTATGTTGAGACAAATTGCAGATGTGTTGGATCCCCTGCCGGGATTGCGGATGATCCTGCGGAACCGCAATTTGCTTTTTTATCTGGTCAAGCGTAATATTGCTTCCAAATATCAGGGTTCCGTGCTGGGACTGCTCTGGAGTTTTATCCAGCCGCTGATGATGCTCTGTATTTATACCTATGTTTTCAGCGTGGTTTTCAAGGCACGCTGGGGAGAGGATATCGGTTCTTCAAAGGGAGCGTTTGCCATCATTCTTTTCTGCGGCATGGCACTTTACACTGTGTTTTCTGAAGCATTGACCCTGTCTTCAACAGTTATTGTCAGCAATACCAATCTGGTGAAAAAAGTTGTTTTCCCTCTGGGGCTGCTGCCGTTGTCTCAGGTGTGTGCAAGTTTTGTTCAGGGGGGGATATGGCTTCTTCTGCTGTTTGCGGGAGCTGTTTTTGTATACGGTAATTTAAGCTGGAGTATGCTTCTTCTGCCTGTGATACTTCTGCCTTTTCTGCTTTTTACGGCGGGAATATCTTTTTTTGCGGCATCTCTTACGGTTTACGTCAGAGATACGCCCTATGTACTGAATGTTCTTCTGCAGATATTTTTCTTTTTAACGCCGATATTTTATCCGGTGTCAGCGGTGCCGGTTTCTTTCCGCAAGTTTCTTTTGTTCAATCCGTTGACGTATATGATTGAACAGACGCGCATGGTTCTGCTCTACGCCCAGATTCCCGATTTGAAACTTATCGGTATATCACTTGCAACCGGGCTGATTGTCTTTATTCTCGGCTTTGCCTGGTTCAACAAAACACAGAAGGGATTTGCCGATGTCATCTGATATTTCCATTTCAGTTCAAAATATATCCAAATCCTTTGAAATTTACGCCAAGCCTGTCCACCGCCTCTGGCAGATGCTTTTTGCCGGACGGCGCTGTTTCTACCGCGAGTTCAAGGCGCTGCAGAATATTGATTTTGATGTCCGGCGCGGAGAATGTGTCGGTATCATCGGGCGCAACGGCGCCGGAAAAAGCACCCTGCTGCAAATTATTGCAGGAACCTTGCGGTCAAGCTCCGGCAGTTGTACGCTCTCCGGCAGAGTTGCGGCTCTGCTGGAATTGGGTTCCGGATTCAATCCTGAATTTTCCGGAAAAGACAATGTTTTTCTCAATGCGGCAGTTCTTGGCTTTTCACGGGAACAGACTGAAGCGCGTTATCAGGAAATTCTTGATTTTGCCGATATCGGTGATTTCATAGATCAGCCGGTGAAAACCTATTCCAGCGGTATGCTTGTGCGCCTGGCTTTTGCGGTTCAAGTCATGCTTGACCCGGATGTTCTGATTGTTGACGAGGCTCTGGCTGTCGGAGATATCTTTTTTCAACAGAAGTGTTTTGCCCGCCTGAAAAAACTTACTTCTCAGGGAACGACGATTCTTTTTGTCAGCCATGATATAGCTCTGGTCAAAAGTCTGTGTTCCCGCGCCGTTTACCTCAAAGAGGGAAAATTGGCGGCGTTCGGACCTGCGGCGGAAGTTTGCGATATGTATTACAATGATACGACACTTCCGGCAGCAGATGTTTCCTGCGGAACAAATTGTGAAAACAATACCAATATGCCGCCCTTGTTCCGCATTGATTCTGAGATGGAAAAACGCATTACAGAACGCTCCGGCAGTTACGCTGTCAAAGTGACCGCATTTGACTTTTACGATATGCAGGGACGGCGGATTTCTGATTGTTTTGTCGGAGACAGAATCAAACTGGTCATCAGTTTTACCGCACAGCGTGATATTCCGGCGGGCGCCCAGATTGGCGTCCTCTGCCGGAATGAACGCGGATATGATGTATTTGCGACTAATCTGGTTAATTTCAATTTGTTCCTGCCGGCGCTTGAAGCAGGAAGTAAAGGCGTTGTTTTCTGGGAGTTTGATATGCCGATATTCGGAACATTTCTTTTCAGTATGGGCATCAAGCCGGATAAGTTATCTTCTGAATTCTATGACAGACCCTTCAATCTTGCGGTATTGAAAACCGTCAAGCGCGATCCTGAGGATATGACGATGGCTCTGCTGGCGATTCCTCCTGAAAATTTTGAAGTTTTCATAAAAAAGTGAAGGTGATTTCATGATCGTTTCAATAATGCTGCCCGTTAATGCCCGGTATGAGAAAGAATGCGGAACTCACCTCTGGTTTTTCTACAAGCAGGCTGTTGATTTTTCTTCTGCCGGGATACGGACCGTTTTCATCGGATGGGATAAAAATTTTCTGTTTCCGGACCAATTAAATGAAAGTTCCTGGGTCCTGCAGAAAGACAATCAGGAGAAACTGGAGTATTCCATTCCTGAAAAACAATTTCTTGAAAAAGCTGATATCATTCCCGTTGATGAAGCAATATTTAAACCGCTTGAAGAAAAATTCCGTTCCAATAATCTTGTCTGGACTTTTCTTATGACACAGCCGTATGAGCCGTATATGGATTTTCTGCGACGGGAATTGCACAAACTGGAACAAATTGAAAAGATAGAGGCTGTCGTTGTCTGCTGCAATTCGCCCTCTGTTGAAGAAGTCGGCAGAGAGTTGGGGATTCCGGTTATCCATACGGAAATAGGTCCTACACGCAAAAAACAGTATCTGCAGACGGCGTACTGGGATCTGTCCGGCGTCAATGGCAAAACGGAGGCGGCAAAACGTTTCCGTGCCTGCCGCAGTGAACTCAAAGAGGATTGTCTCTCAAAGAGTGAATTGCGTGCCTTGTTTATGACAAAAGATTTTCTTGTATCAAGCAGTCAGCTTGCAGATGCTCCCGACTTCAAAACCGGGGTCGCAGGACAGGTTGAAGATGACAGCAATATGTTTGCCTATTCATGCGGATTCAACAATCTGGAATTGCTGAAATACGTTAATTTTCATTTCGGGAAAGACAATGTTCTGTTCCGCCGTCATCCGCTGGGACAGACGCTTTTTTCCGCCAATCTGGATTTATCTCCCGGTACGGTTGAATTTTTAAAGCGCATTGAACAGCTTGTGACCATCAATTCCAGCATGGCTTTGGAAGCATGTCTCTGGGATAAACCGGTCATGGTCATGGGGGACAGTCCGTTTTCGCTTGTTTCAGATGACCTTGTGAATGGTGAAATTGCTGATGACGGACACATTGAAGAACTGAATTTTCTCTGTTTGAATTACATCATTCCCTACAAATATATGTTTGATCCGGCGTATTACAGCTGGCGTCTGACTTTTCCCTCTGAAAAAGAAATCCGGCGCAGGCATCTTGAATTTTACTGCCGTGAACAGGGATTCAGTTCTCTTGAAGACTTCAAAACGGCATGTTCCGGACTGCCGGATTTTGTTGCCGCAAAAAAAGAAACTTATCCGGTTCTGCCGCTGCAGATTTTTGATATACCGTATTGGAAAAAAGAGCTTGTCTATTTCAAACAGGCGTATGAATTCAATGCAAAGGCTGCGGCAGAACTTTCAGCCAAACTTGAGGAAGAAGTAAAACATTATCAGCACCTGCTTGAAGAGAAAAATCATGAACTTTCAGATTACCGTGCTGCTTTAAGTTACAATGAGGGCGAAGTTCAGCGTCTTTCAGCCAAACTTGAGGAAGAAGTAAAACATTATCAGCACCTGCTTGAAGAGAAAAATCATGAACTTTCAGATTACCGTGCTGCTTTAAGTTACAATGAGGGCGAAGTTCAGCGTTTTTCAGCCAAACTTGAGGAAGAAATAAAATATTATCAGGCCGGGTTTGCTTATCACGAAAGCGAAATTGCCCGTTTGAACGCAGCTTGCAGTGCTGGAGACAAGGAGATATCCCGCCTGGCGGGAGTTTTGGCGTGTTGTGAACAAAATCTGGCGCAGGAGAAAAAAGAAAAGGAGTTTCTTGAAGAAAAACTTTCTCATCTTCCGTTCCGGATTGCCCGGAAAGCAGATGATTGTTTTGCCGCAGTAAAACGTAAAATAAAAGCATTATTTAAAAGATGAAAAACATGAAAAAAGTATTTTGATTGCTTTTTTTGTGCAGGAGAAATAAATTGGAACGCAAAAAAGATCAGATTTACGGTCAACTCAAACGGGCGATCATGGATGAAACTCTGCCGCCCGGCAGCCGTCTGCCGACCGAAAAACAGCTTGCGAAAAGTCTTTCTGTCGGGCAGGTGACTTTACGCAGTGCGCTTGCCCGGCTTGAGGCGGAGGGACTGGTTGAGCGTATCCGCAACCGGGGAACTTTTGTAACAGAACACTGCAAAAGAAGAACTTTTCTTCTGATTCAGCCCGATGGAACTGAAAATCTTGAAACGCCCAGCCGCTATATCGCCGCAGGTTTGGAAGAAAGTGCAGAAAAGTTTTCGGTGACTCTTGAAATCTGTCCTGAAAGCCTCTTTGTTTCTTTTTCTTCAGAGGAACGTGCTGCAATTGTCCGTTCGCACAGTATCAGCGGCATTTTTCTTGAAACGGGACACCGCATGGTTTCTGAAAAAGTGTTGAATGCCGTAAAGGAACTGGAACTTCCTGTTGTCATTCCCCATGGTTCGGATGGTGATGTTTCTCCCGGCGTTCTGCTGCTGAAAACCAATGAAAAGCAGGCGTTTAAAGAGGCTTATTTGTTCCTGAAAAAACACGGACACAGAAGAATCGCCTCTTTGTTTCTTGTTCTGCCTGAAGAACACGGTGATGTCCGCGGTTTCACGCCTGAGGCGCTGGAAGAGTTTTTGCGTGAAAATGATCTTTCTTCAGACCGGGA
Organism: Lentisphaerota bacterium; assembly: GCA_015061725.1. GTDB lineage: Bacteria > Verrucomicrobiota > Lentisphaeria > Victivallales > Victivallaceae > UBA1784. The sequence continues at coordinate 26,368 of SUVX01000033.1, read as the reverse complement.
ACTTACGGCGTATCTTCCGAATGTCACAGAAGAGATCCGGAAACAGGTCAATATCTGGCTGAATCTTCCCGACCGTCCGACGGCGTTTCTCTGTCACTCCGACCGGGTCGCCATGCGTGTCTGCGCGTTTCTGCGGGAATCGGGCGTGCGGATACCTGAAGATATTTCTGTGATGGGGTACTCCAATTATCCCGGCAGCCAATTTCTTCTGCCGCCCCTGACGACTATTGATACAAAACTTAAAGAGTGCGCTCATACAGCCATGGAAAAATTGCTGAATTCTGCTGATTGGTACAATAAAGATGTAATACCGGATATTGTTTTTACGCCTTTTGTACTGATTGAAAGAGCCAGCGTTTCTTCTTCAGAAAAAGGAAAAAAGAAAAAATGAAAAAAATACTTTTGTGTGGTATTCTGCTTATGACGGTCATCTGCGGAGCGCAGACAGTCTATGTCAACAACGTCAAAGGCAATGACAAAAATGACGGTTCAAAAAATAAACCCGTTGCCAGCATCTGGCAGGCTTTGAAAATCGTGAAAAAAAGCGGTGTGATCGATGTCGCCAATACCGGAAAACCCTATCAGACCCCTTATTACGGCGTCAACGGCAGACAGATGAATGTGACCGTCGGCGGCACGGCTGAAAAACCGCTGGAAATCCGGGGTAACGGTGCTGTTATTACGGGACTGTCAGTCATCCCTGAAAACAAGTGGAGCAAAACTGCTGATAAAAATATTTATTCTCTTCCGTTCTGGCCGATGAGCAACTTTTACAAGGGCGCAAAGACCAATTACTGGCCCGATACTTCTGCAAAAATCTGGTGGGTCAACCGCAAAGCGGCTCCCAACTGCCTGGATATGGCAACACTCAAAAAGACGCCGGGCGGATTCTGGTGGAACAAGGCTCAGAAAAAGGTTCTCTTCCATCTGCCTGAAGGAAAGAAACTCGGTGATTTGAGAATTGAACTTCCGGCAAACTCCGGATTTTACATTCTTGTTCCCCATGTGATCATCCGCGATTTTTACTGCATTTTCTCATGGAACGACGGATTTGATACCGCAGGATTGGGATATGACGGCATTTACCGCAACTGCATTGCCGTCAACAACTGCGGACAGGGATTTTCCTGTCATGCCGCAGGTTCAACGCTTTACGAAGACTGTGCTGCCATCGGCTGCAACAGTTCGGGCAGCTGTGATGTTGACCAGAGTTTTTCACGTTATATCCGCTGTATTTTTTACAAAAACACCTACGAAGCGGGTATCCATACTCAACACAACAGTCAGCATTATTACGGAGACTGTATCATTGCAGGCAATATCCCCTTTGAACAAATCTGGCTTTTCGGCAACAGCAGTCAGCATTATTTCAACTGCCTGATCGAGGGAACGCCCGGACTGGATATCGTTAAATTCAAATACAACAGCGGCACTGTTTCTTTCAGAAACTGCACCATCCGCGGCGGAAAAAGCATTGTGGAATTGAAAAAGAACGGTATTTCCTGCGCCGCTTTTCAGCACTGCATTCTGGGCGGAACGGAAAAGTCTTTATTTGTAACAGAACCCGACACCGGCAGCAGTCTGATGCTCCGCGAAAATGTTTACTGCAATGTCAAAGATGTTGTTTTCAAAGGAAAAACCTATACTTCTGCCGATTTTGCTTCTTACAAAAAAGCCAACAAAGGTGATGCCCATTCCGTCTGGCTTGAAAAAGAACCCCGGGGGGCTTTCCGTGTCAACAAACGTCTTGTCGGAGCCGCGATTCCGTCAAGCGTGTGGAAACGTTATGAAAAACTGAAAAAAATCCGCGCCAATGCCGACGGTATTTATTTTGAAAAGTAAAACTCAGGGAGGTTTTAATGAAAAATATTATTTTATTACTCTGCGTGTTTTCTGCGGCACTTGTGTATGCTGAAGTAAAACTGCCGTCCATCATCTCTCACCATGCGGTGCTTGCCCGCCGTGCGGATGTGCCAGTTTGGGGAACAGCCTCTCCGGGAGAAAAGGTCACCGTTGAATTCAACGGACAGAAAGTTTCCACTTCTGCCGGAAAAGACGGCAGATGGAAAGTTTCTCTTGACTTGAAAAATTCCCCTGAGGGTCCCTTCGTTCTGCGCGTGAACGATATTGTCATCAAAGACGTTCTCGTCGGAGAGGTCTGGCTGGGGTCCGGACAATCCAATATGGCGATGGTTATGCGCAACTCTGCCGGATTTGAGCAGGAAAAAAAGGGGATGCCCAATAAAAAACTGCGTATGTTCGTTGTCCGTCCGGGATATAAAGACACGCCGCAGGATAATTGGCCGGGCGCCTGGTACATTGCCGACGCAAAAAACCTCGGCTCTTTTTCTGCGGCAAGCTACCATTTCGGAAAGAAAATTCAGAAGGAATTAAATACGCCTGTCGGACTGATTAAATCTGCTCAGGGCGCAAGTTTTATCGAGTGCTGGATGAGTAAAGAGAATTTCAGCCGTTTCCCTGCCGCCGTTGCCCGTCATGAGCGCCGGATGAAAGCTAAAAAACAGCCGCCGTGGTGGCGCAAGGCTTTCGGACTTTACAATGCGATGATCTATCCTCTGATTCCGTACCGTTTGAGCGGTGTCATCTGGTATCAGGGCGAAGCCAACAGTAAAAATTACGAAGATTATGACAAACTTTTCCGCGCATTGATCACCCAGTGGCGCAAAGATTTTGCCGATCCGCAGCTGCCTTTCTTCTGGTGCAATCTTGCCTCTTACAGAAACAAGTCCGCCGATCTTGAAGTGACCCCCTGGGCGCAGTTGCGTTTGAAACAGACCTCTGTTCTGGATATGCCTTACACCGGAGAAGTCATTTTGACCGATGCCGGTGAAGCCCTTGACATCCATCCCCGCAACAAAAAGATTCCGGGCGACCGTCTGGCGGCTCTGGCTCTTGCCCGGGTGTACGGCAAAAATGTTCCCTGTACGGGACCGTTTGCCGTCAAAGCTCACTGCGAAAAGAATGCTGCTGTGATTTCTTTCAAAGATATTTACGATGGACTTGAAGCGCGTCCTGTGCCGGAAACGCAGATCATCAAATCCAAAGAAAACAAAACCGCTCCCGTCAAACGCAACAGTCCCGGTACGCAGCTTGAGGGCTTCGCACTCTGCGGAAAAGACGGCAAATGGTTCTGGGCGGATCAGGCTGTCATCAGAGGAAAACAGGTTGTTATTTCTTCAGTTAAAGTCAAAGTTCCGGTCAAAGTCCGCTGCGGTCTGCAGAACAATCCCACCTGCAACCTTTACAACAAGGCTGGATTCCCGGTCGTTCCTTTTGAAATTTCTGTAAAATAATAAACAAGGATTATAAATGAAAAAGATTTATTTATTGACTGTTGGCGTTCTGCTGTTTGCCGCTGCCGGCTGCTGTCAGAAAGCAGCTGAAGAGGCAAAAGTTTCCTGCCGGGACCCCCGCAATCTGCTGATTAACAGTGAATTCAACTTTCACCCCTTTCTGCCGCACAGAACGGGCAGGGCGGTGAGTTTCTCTGCCGATTATGTTCCGTTCTGGAATGCGGATACGGCAAAATCTCTTGAAGTAGTCAGGGATTCCCATATTCCCGCTTCTGTTCTGCCGCCCTTTGCAGTTCCCTGCGGTGTCAGGCTGCTGCCCGGACAGAGTTTTCATCAGTTCTTCACTCTGCCTGAAGCGGATCTTCTCCCGAAAGACTGCGTGAGTTTAAGTTTCTACGGTTATCAGGAAACACCCGGCGCGCTCAATGGTTCGGTCCGTGTTATGAAAATCGAGACTCAGGACGGTACCTGGAGTCCCCAGAAGGATTTCAAGTTGCGCGATAAACGCACCTTCAATAAAATGGCACGCGGTGAACTGGTCGTTGCCAGAGAACAGACTGCCGTTTCTCAAACTGTCAGAAAGACTGTGGAATTCAAAACAGAGGGACTGGTTATCCCCGGCAATTTCACTCCCGGAAAAAAATCTTATTCAAAAGACTGCAACTCTGTCGGTGTTGAAGTGCGTTTTACCAACACTTCAAAGAGTCCGGTCTGGGTGTTTGCCCCCTCTCTGGTGCGCGGAAAAAACGCTTTCAAAGCCATTGGAAACTACCGCACGATTCCCGAATATTACCGCCACATTCCCCGCACCATGCAGAAACTTTGGAAAGGAGAAAGTCTGCATATTCTTGTCATGGGTTCCAGCATTGACCGCGGCAGTGCCAATCCGCCGCTTTATCCGTATTGCGAAGACCCCAAGTCTCCCAAATACAAACAGCCGCTTTCAGACAGTCATACGGGATTCTCAACCAAAGTTGTCGGACGTCCCGACCTTGAGCCTTATTTTGACTGGTCCAATCACTATTTCAGTTATGCCGGACGTCTCAAAGTTGAGCTGATGAAAAAGTACAATCTCACCGGAGATAAAATTCTTCTGCACTTCATGGCGGCGGATGGCTCCTGTGTGGGCGAAGCGCATTCCGGATTGAAAGCCTACTGCGAACTGCTCCTGCCGCCCGACGGCGGACGCAACGGACACAAGTCCGGAAAGAGTTGGAAAGAACTTTATCCCGGACTGTTTTCCCGTCCCGAAGGACCCCGTCCCGACCTGGTGATTTTCGGCAGCGGTGCCAATGAGAAAACCGATACGCCCGATGAGTGCGGCGTTTTTGAAGGCATGATCCGTTATATCCAGCGCAACTATCCCGGTACGGAATTCATCGGCTGTATGTTCCAGAACAGAGGCGGATACACCCCGAATCCCTCTGATATGCAGGCGATAGCCATGCGTTACGGCATACCTTTTGTGGATTTCGGCATCGTCGGAGACCGTTTGACCCGTATCATCAATCCCCATGCCATGGGCAACAGCGATGGACATCCTCAGGCGGGATTCCATTATCTCTGGTTCAAGCAGCTTGAAAAAGCCTTTGATTGTGCCGGACCCGTCGTCGCCGGATTCCCCCAGAAACAGCTGCCTGAGCGCATCATGTCCAATACCGTCAACTGGGAGGGCGAGATGGTTTATTACGGAAAAAAGAGTCCGCGCTTCTTCCGTAAAAACGCCATTATCATTGACGACAGCGCATTCAATGCCTGGGCTGTCACCACTTTGAAAGTCAAAAGAGGCGCACCGACGCCGCGTTCCGATCTTTTTGTTGACGGTGTGATGACCCACAAACAGAGACGTATGCACGGACACAATCTGCGGAACTCCTTTGCCCAGCACGGCAGACTTTCTTTCGGAGACCGCCATGTTGTGGAAGTGGCTCCCCCCTTTATCTTTACAGGACTTGATGCAAAACAGATCCTCAACCGCCATTACACCGGCGTTGAATCCGCCTTGTTCAAAGGTACAAAAGCCGTTCCTTACAAGTCTGTTGCCGGTTATCCTTATGGAAAATATGTTTCAGTTCTCAAGCCGGGAGAAAGCTGCACCGTTGATCTTATCGGCAACGCCTTTTCCATCGCCTGGGCGGATATGTCCAACGGCGGTACGCTCAAAGTTGAAATCGACGGAAAAACAGCCTTTGAAACGGCAACGGATAAACCTTATACGCTGCTTTCAAAAGAAAAGATTTATATGGAAAACCGCAAAGGCGTGCAGGGACTTGCCTACGGTGTCCATAAAATCAAATTGACTGCCTTGAAAAAGCCGGTTTCTGTGATGGGTGTTTTCAGTTATGATCTGCGCGCCAACAGAGAGAATGAAAGAATCGTCCGCGGTCTTTCAGCAGGCGGAGAATATAAATTTGAACCATCTTTCAAAGCGTGTCCCGTTATTTCCTGTACCGGAAGTTTGAAAGTTGTCAAAGCGGATAAAAACAGCGTTGTTTTTTCCGGGAACGGTCAGTTTGAAGCGATCGGAGAATGATTTAAATGCGTTTCCCGGTCTTCTTTCTGTGCATTTTTTTCAGCCTGAACGGAGTATTTGTCTACGGAGATTTTCAGCAGGATATTCTCCGTGCGGATCGTTTGTTTGCGCGGAAAAAATATTCTGCGGCGCAAAAGTATTATATCCGTTCTCTTAAAACGGCATCAAAATCTGTTCAACGTGTCCGTGCCAAGTCCGGCATATTGAACTGTATGTTCAAACGCGGGGAAAAAGATGAAATGCTGTGTGTTTTTATTGAAGATATTGTATTTCGTGAACCTGCGCTGTCAGCACAGAGTTTGGTCAGGCTGTTTTCCTTTTATGCAGATAAGGAACCGCAGGAAAAGAAACGCTTGAAAATGGCGGAGTTTGCACTTCAAAGGAAAAATCTTTCAGAATATCAGCGCAGTTTGATTTCTGCCGGAATCCTTCAGCGCATGGGAACGACACGCGCAGGAAAATATATAAAACAGATTTTGTCTCTGCCCGGAGCAGCTCCCCGGGCGCGCGGATTGGCTCTGGGATATAAAGCCAACAATGTGATGATAAGCCGCAAAGATTTCAAACAGGCAGATAAGTTATTTTCAGAAGCGTTGGCTTGTCCGGGACTTCCTCCGCAGAAAAGACAGTTTTTTCTGATGCGTCAGGCAATCGCCCGTCTCAGTGCCGGAGACAGAACCGGTGCAGAAAAGGCTTTTCTTCTGGGATTGAAAGAGCCGTCCTCAGTTCATTTATTTTCTATTTATGAAGAACTTGAAAAGTTGTATGCTTCAAGCGGAAGAACCGGAGCCGTGGCGGCATTGATCAGCCGGGCGGCAGAAGATAAAAGATTGACCGGCAGAGCGCGGGAAATTTATAAAGCAAAAGCAAAAAAACAGATTTTTTAATACGATACAGGAGTCATTGATTTATGACAGCACTTGAATTTTCAGAGTTGCGTTACGGTATGTTTGTTCACTACGGTTTGTTCAGCCGTCTTGCCCGCGGCGAATGGGTGATGAACCGCGAACAGATTTCTCCGGGAGAAATGCGCCGTCTGGCGCAGGAGTTTGATCCCTCTGCATTTGATGCCGATGCCATCTGCCGTCTGGCAGTTGAAGGCGGTATGAAATATATCATCCTGACCACCATGCACCATGAGGGATTCCGTCTTTACGATACGGCATTGACGGACTTCAACGCAGCAAAAGTCTGCGGACGTGATCTTGTTGCCGAACTGGTTGACGCTTCCCGCAGACACGGACTTAAAATCGGGCTTTATCACAGTCTCAACAACTGGAGCGATCAGCCCGATGCCGTTGCGGCTCTTGAAGATAAAGAAGCGTATGAAAAATTCATTGCCAACACCTTTGCCCGTCTTGAAGAACTGGTCAAAAAGTTTGCGCCCTTTGATATTTTGTGGTATGACGGCTGGTGGCCATTCAACAGTGAGGGCTGGCAGGCGGTGCGGATGAATGACGCCATGCGTAAAATCCAGCCGCATCTGCTTTTCAATGGCAGAAACGGACTCCCCGGCGACTTCGGTACGCCTGAACAGCACCTGACTGCGCCCAAGCCCTGGCGTCCGTGGGAAAGTTGTATGACCCTCAACGATCACTGGGGGTATCATGCCGGAGATGACAACTGGAAATCCCCCCTTGATGTCGTCAAAATGCTCCTGACCGTCGGCGTGGGCAGAGGAAATCTGCTGCTTAATATCGGTCCGCGCGGAGATGGTTCCATCCCTGAAAAATCCGTCGAAATCATCCGCACCGTCGGACAATGGCTGCGCGAGGGCGGTGCTGAGGCGATCGCCTGTTGCGAGCCTATGCCGTTCAGTCCTGAACTTCCTCAGCCCGGCGATCGCGGCGACTGGGATTCCCAGGGACGTTTCACCGCTTCGGGCAACACGCTTTTTATGACTTTGCTTTTTGATCCGGGTGAAGTTTACACCTTGACCGGCTTGCAGAACAAGGTCCTTTCTGTCACCGTCAAGGGGGCAGGGGAACTTGCGTTCAAACAAAATAGCGGAAAACTGGTCATTGATCTTCCTGCTGATGTCCGCGGACGCTTTGCGCCTGTGCTGAGAATTGAGTGCGACTCCCCCGCCGTCATTTACCGTACCGGCGGTATGCGGGTGCCCGAAGTTGAACATCCCCGCTATGATCCCGTTGCTCCGGATATTCAGTATTGAGGAGTCTTCTTTTTATGTTTGAATTGATAAAGAAATACCGGGTATGGTTGCTGTTTATCTGCGGTACAATGCTCTATTTTGCCGCTAATTTACAGCGTGTTGCCATTCCCGGTGCGGTATTCAACGAACTTCAGACCAAATGGGGATTATCCGCCTCGCAAGTAACGGGATTCGGCGCAAGTTTTATGTATGTTTACGCCTTTGCCCAACTCTTTGTCGGACTTCTCTGCGACCGTTACGGCGGCGCGCGTGTGATGTTTTCCGGCGGTATTCTCTTTGTCCTGGGCGGATTCCTCTTTGCCCTCGTTGATAATTACTTTCTCTTGTGTCTCGGACGCGCTTTGACGGGATTCGGCGCCAGTGCCTTTTATCTGGGACTGGTGTCCGAAGCCATACGCTACTTCAAACGCAATTATTCCCTTGTGATTTCCCTGATCGTTATGACCGGATACGCCGGCGGAATCGTTGCCAACGCTCCCTTTTCGTTTGCAGTCGGCTGTTGGGGCTTGAGAGAAACTCTGATTATTGCAGGCGTGTTTTCGCTTTTGTTTTATCTGTTGTATTTGATTCCGTTCAAGTGTGTCCGCAAACCTTCTGTTTGTTATGATGTGAAGTTTTCAGGAAAAAACTTTCTGGCAGTCATAAAAATAAGGAACAACTGGAATATTTTTCTCTTTTCAGGTGTCAACTGGGGATTGTATTACTCCATACAGACTGTTATCGGGAAAAAATATCTTGAGGACTTCTGCGGGATTTCCACCGGAACAGCGGCACTTGTTTTATCAACGACCAGTGTCATATCCGCTGTTGCCGGATTCGTTTATGCCATTACCAGTAAAAAGCTCGGTGACCGCAGAAAACCGCTTTGTCTGTTGACGGGGAGCATGTGTTTCTTTGTATTTCTTATGCTGACAATTCTGACCGCCTCGGGCTGCCGCAATTTTATTCCGGCGATTCTCATGTGTTGTCTGGCATCAACATCCAGTCTGTCTGCGATTGTTATTCCGTTGATAAAGGAGTCAAATTCTGCAAAAGAAACAGGCAGTGCCATTGCGTTTTCAAACTTCGGTGCCTATATTCTGGTTGCGGTTTTCGGCAATGTAATCGGAGGAATCATGAATCTTTTTCCGCCCGAAAAAATCGGAGGAAAGTTGATTTATTCTCAATATGCTTATGTGAGTGTATTTGCCTTTATGTTCCTCTGCGCCTGCGGCGTCCTTTTCTGGGTCATAAAACTCAAAGAACAACGCTAAAAGCTTAGGCAGAAACGTCGGCTTCGGTCTCGTCGCCTTGCCCAGCGGTAATTTTTGCACCAAAATTCTGAATAACCGCTGAGGTTTACTGTGCCCTGCGGGCGGCGCTGACTGAGAATACTGAGAATACTGAGAATACTGTGGTTTTATTTGGGGCGCCGATGAGTAATAATCACCCCAACGGTAACTCTTCGCCCGCGCCAAACCACACTGCGGCAAAGCAAACCAACAGGGTATCACATGACTTGCCACGGCGTAGCCCGTCAGGGCGAAGACGGGCGCCCCCATCTTGTCAGACAAGTCAGACTGGTCAGACACGTCAGACTTAAGCGTCACGCCCCCGCCGACAGCATACCCCCGCAGCCATCAAGAACAGCACATTTTACCCCGTAATGCTCCTCTCAACGACCAAATCAACAGTTTTTTACCCGATAAAAGAAGCGAAAAATTTGACTTTCAGGCGGTTTGGTGGTATATTATACGAAATTACCTAACATTGAAAGATGTTTTCATTTAAAGTGATTAACACCGGAAGGGATTTTTTATTATGAGTAAAAAAGCGATATTTGCGGCAGCAGCCTTGCTGGTATCCGTTTTATTTTTGAACGGTTGTGTGGTTGTTAAAGAATATGCACCGCAGAAAGATGCAGTAAAGATTTCTCAGAAAGAGTATGATCTTGCGCGTCAGCTTGTTCAGGCATTTGTCAAAAATGATGCCAGGACATTTGTTTTGCTTCTGCCGGAGGAAACCCGGAGCAAGTTTACTGAAGAATCTTTTGCCGCGACCCGCAAATCGGTACTTGAATCCGTGGGTGAACCTGTGGCATACAGTTATATCACGACATTGGAACTTGCGGGATTTCATCCGCAGATCTGGAAAGTCCGTTTCCGCAGATACAATGTCAACAGAACAAGAACATTTTACAGCGAAGTGCTGTTTAAAGTTGTAACCGGTATGGCAGATAAAAAAGAAGCTGTCATTACCGGATTCAGTTTTCAGTAAAAATTTTCCAAAATTTCCCAATAAAACAAAAAAAGGAAAAAACAATGGAGAAAGTTTTTAAAACTCCGTCCCGTTTCTGTCTGGCGGTACTGGCAGCAGCTTGCTGCGGTACAGTTTCAGGTTCAGAAAACTCCGCAACCCGTACGATCGAGCTGCGTCAGAATGACGCCCAGGTGCGGTTCGAAAGCAAAGTTTACGAACTTAAAAATGCTGCGGCTGAAGAAATTCTGCCGTTCATCAACTCTGCCATTCTGCGTTATGACCGCAATTCCAGCGTCCGCAGAGTGACCTCTGCCAAGGGCAGCGGACAGGCGATTCTTGTTTCCACCGGCAAAAAATTCATGCCTTATGTGGATAAAATCGTTGCAACTCTTGACCGTAAAGTCGGTAAAAAAGTTGCAGGTTCCACGATTGCCGGAACCGGACTTACCCGTGTTGCTTATACTCCGAAATACCGTGGTGCCGATGAATTGGCAAGAGTCATCAATGCGACAGTTACTTCCAGTGCCGGCGCTCTTTTCATCAACGATGAAACCAATACCATCATCTGGAGAGATCAGGATGCCTCAGCCAAACGCACTCTTTCCTGGCTTGAAAAACTCGATCGTCCTCTCCCGCAGGTGCGCGTGCGCGTCAACTATTATGAACTGCGTGACAGCGATCTCAAGGACTGGGGATTTGATTACCTTGCCTGGAAAAACGGTCCCGGTGTCAATCTGCTCAACATTGGATACAATGCCGGAAAGATCGTTGTTGACGAAGTTCTTGAAGGTGTGCCTTATGCATTCTCCAGCAGCTGGGGATTGGGCGGATTTTTCGCAGCTCCCCAGTTTGACATGAGTTTCATCCGCTGTCTGAAACAGTCCGGAAATGCCAATTTTGTCGGAACCAGTTCTCTGCTGATGATCAATACCCCCGTCGGCAGCAAAGCTGATCTTGCCGCTCTGCGCCGCTATCAGTCTGCCAATCCGACCAAGGCTCCGTTCATCTACCGGACCAGTATGACTCCGGAATATCAGAATATCCAGAAAAATACTCTCGGACGTACTTTTGTCGGAAAGAGTTTCTACGAAGATGCTGACGGTGTCATGCATACCAATCCCCCGCAGCTGGAACTTCAGGTTCTCAATCCCATTGTCTGCAAAAAACAAAAAGGTGATGCCAAGTCCGGCGGCGTTATTTTTGATTACTCTCTCTACCTCAAAAGCGTTGTTGAACGCGGCAATACCGGTGCTGAACTGAGCAACTCCGCATTGTTCTCCGGAGCAGTCACCCTCGGTTTCGGCAAGGAAAAAATCCTCGCCATCTATGAAAAAGAAAACGATGTTGAACAGACAATCGGTCTGCCCGTTCTCTGCCGTATTCCGATTCTGAAATATCTTTTCAGCACCGTAACCTCCATCAAAGAACGCACCTACATCGCTGTCACCGCCGAAGCCTCTTATGTTGATATTGAAGCCAAAGAGCAGGCTTTCAACGCCAACAGCATGGCCACCGGAATTGACCGCCGCATTGAAAATCCTTTCCGCAGTGAAAAGGTCAACAAGGCGGACAAAGGTAAAAAGTAATTGACTGGAAAGGTTTTAAATAATGAATAAGTTGAATTTGTCCCTCTTCTTTGCCGGAGCAGTCATGCTGGCACTTCCTGCTGCCGGAGATACTGTTATCACTCCTCTGGCAATTCCCGGCGTCAGCCGTGCTGACAACCATCACCCCACCGGCAGTTATGCGCCCTCCAATGTTCAGGCCCAGTTGAAAATCAACGTTGCCGACAAGACCAAAGTCATCAACGTTGTCCGCAACAACAGCGATCCCTTTGTCATCACCAAGGCCTATACGCTTAAAAATGCCGATCCCTATGCTGTCCGCAGTTATCTTGAAGCGGCAGTCGGCGCAAAGAGCGTGAACACCAGTCCCGCCCAGGTGACTGCCGTCAAGTTCAGTGACGGTGTCGGAGCCATTCTGGTTTCTGCTGAAGAATACCGTTTTTCTGATTCCGAAAACGGCAAAGGCATCGACGGCATCGTTGCCTCTCTGGACCGTCCCGGACTTACCTTCTTCGCCGATGCGGATGCCCATTTGTACTTCCCCCGTATCAGCAGAGCCTCAAATCTGCGCGATATGCTCATGAAAGTCGGTTCCTCCGAACTGGATCCCCAGTTTGCCATTGCTCCCGGAACCGTCACTGTTGATGCCGAACTCAACGCTCTTGTTGTCAAGGCAAACAAGTGGAACTGGCAGGATATGCTGGCCATGCTCAAACAGTATGACCGTGCCATCCCCGAATTCAAAGTCACTTACCGCGTCATTGAAATTTTTGCTGAAAACGATGACCGTATCGGTGTGGATTTCCAGAGCTGGAAAAACAACGAAGGTGTGGATCTCTTTTCCGCCGGTGTTGTTGCCCGCCGCAACTGGGGAACCTTTTTCTCCAGCGCCATTGAAAACAGCAAGAACAACCGCACCTCTTACTGGAACTTCAATCCCAAGTGGAATACCCGTTATCTGGATTTTATGACCTCTATCGGCAAAGCCAAATGTCTTGCCCAGGGCGAACTGGTTGTTCAGAATCGCCAGTCTTCCGCCATCCAGGTCAATACCGGATTCTTCTACGACCGCACCTACTACACCGCCGGCGCCAAGAGCATTGCCGAAGGCTGCAAAGAATTCACCTATACTGATATCAACCCCGATACAATCTTGCGTGAATCCACCAGCAAAATCATGCCGCTGCACAAACTCAATGCCGGACTTGCCGATGCCGGAGTCAATGCCTTCATGACCAAGGCCGGTTACACCATGCGTGTCATGGGAACTCAGGTCGGTACCGCCACCTACTACGATGCCAATGCCCGCAAAACCTATCAGACGCTGCTTGCCTCCGGACTTCCCGTCAGCGGTGCAGATGGTTACAAAGGTATCCCCATCAGCACTCTTGAAGCAAAACTTGCAGAACTCAATGCTCAGATCGCCGGAATTCCGGAAGCTTATCTGCCCGCCGAGATCAAAGCTCTGAAAGCAAGTCTTACTGCTGCCATCAACAACAAAGTCATGCAGCCTCTTTCTGCTGAACAGGCGGCGATCCTTGCCAATGCCCAGACCAGTCCTCTTACCAAATATCTCACCGGTTACGTTGATGCCGAAGGCAACCGTTACAGCGGCAACTACTACCGTGAAAACTACGGTTATGTGGATGCTGCTCCGGGTATCATCCACGGCTGGCTGCAGTACCCCATGGTTACGGATGGCTTCCAGTTCAACCTCAAAGTCACTCCCGTCATCACCGGCAAGGCTGCCACGATGAAGTTTGATCTTTCCGGCAACTCTCTGCTGGGCTGGAACTCTGACGGTTCCGTCCGCCGCAGCAAATCTGATATTTCCACCACTGTTCAGCTGCCCTACACCGATCAGGAATTCGTTCTCGGCGGTGTCCGTAAATCCGAATCCGTCCGCGGCAACACCGGACTGCCCTATCTCAAGGATCTTCCGATCATCGGCAGATTGTTCTCCACCGAAACAGAGTCCATCAAGCAGTCTCAGCTGGTTGTTATCGCCAAAGTTGAATACTCCAGACCCGACAGCTTCGCCGGAGCCAAAATCCGCGAAAACCTGGGCAAGATCGTCAAGGGTGTCAACAAGGGTATGAACAGCCGCGTCGGCAACATGTTCTTCGGACAGTACGGTCTGGATTCCGACCGCGCCGACCGCAACAAACGTCTCGATGACGTCGGCAATAAAATCAACGATGAATACAAAACAATCAAGTAATCATCAATGAAAAAAAAATCCGAAAATAACAACGGGCAGGTGCCTTTGACCGGGAAACCGGAGCACCTGCTCGGACGAGTTGAAGTTTTCAAAAAAATGTGCCGGATGCTTGAAGTTAAACGCAAACGGTTTATTGAAAACGATTGGCAGCATTATGCCAAATTGATTCCCCGGCAGCAGTTCCTCCATCTGATGATGGTACGGCACTCGCTGCCGTGTAATTTAGCAAAGATTATGCAGATTACCGGCATGACCTCTGCCGGAGCCTCGATCTTTGTTGATAAGATGGTCAAACGCGGTGCGCTTGAACGCCGTGAAGCTCCCGGGGACAGGCGCAATATCATTATCAGCTTCACTCCCCGTGCAGAAAAAATCACCGAGCGTATTGATGCCCGTCTGAACCAGTACATTTTTCAATTTTTTGCCGATTGCAGCGAAGAGGAACTGGCAACCCTTGAAGCCGCCAGCCGTCTCGTCTGCAGAGTGCTGGATTCCAGAGGTGATTCAGAAGGATAAAACACCATGAAAAACGAACCGTTTGTTATTACTTATCCTGTCCGACTCAACGATATTTCTGTGGATGCCAAACTCCGCAGCTGGGTCGTGTTTGATTATCTTCAGGATGCCGCCGGACGTCACGCCGATCTGCTCGGCGTGGGGTTAAAACAGCTCCGCAAAAGCGATTTGAGCTGGGTTCTGTCCCGGATAAGGATTCAAATGGATGCGTTTCCCGAATACGGAGATACCATCAAAATCACCACATGGCCCAGCGGATTCGACCGTCTCTTTGCCTATCGGCAGTTTGAGATAACATCTGCTGAAACCGGAAAGCGTTTCGGTGTCGCCGGCAGCGCATGGCTGACGCTGAATCCGGAGAATTTCCGTCCGGTTTCTCCGCAAAAATATCTGACGGGACTGCCGCAGTGGGAGTACGATGGTGAAGTGTTTTTTCAGGGAGAAACGCTCGGCAAAATAACTTCTCCTGAAAATATGGGGGGAAATATGCCGCATCGGGTCTCTTCTGCAATGGTTGATTACAACCGCCATTTGAACAACGCTTATTATGCCATGTTCACAGAAGACTGGTTGGGAATGAAACTTGATTCCCCCGTCAGAATGACCGCTTTGCAGCTGAACTTCAACGGCTCCACCGGATTCGGAGAAGAACTTGTCTGTTCAGGTGTCATCGGTGAAAACAACGTTTTTTACGTTTCAGGAACTCACGCCGCAACCGGTAAAAATTCCTTTCAGGCTCAGGGCACTTTTGAAACGGTTTCGCCGGAAATATGACAAAAAATATGAAAAAACTCGGTTTTCCGGCAATTTAAGCCGGTGATTGAGTTGAAAATATTATTATATGGTGTATGATATATAAGATGTATGTTATGTTTTAATATACATCCGGGTAAATCAAGTGGGGGAATCAAAAAAATTCCTCTGTTCCGATAACAAAATAACAGGAATGATATATGATTGAATGTTTGTTGGATCTTTGGGCGGAGGCAGCGCCTTATGCCGCTGAACTCTATCCTGCGGTGATTGCCGCAATTGTCGTATTGATTATTTGTTCTCCGCGTTTAACGTTAAAGATAGCCGCAGTTGTGCTGCGTCTGGTACTTTTCCGTCTGCGCGTGGTCGGCAAGGAGAATATGCCGTATTCCGGACCGATTCTGCTGGTTTCGAATCATATTTCTCTGATTGACCTGATTATGATTCAGTCTGTTGTCCGTCAGAGAGTGCGTTTTCTGGTGAGGACAGAAGTTATCAATTTTATTCCCACACGTTTCATCTTCTGGTATCTGGGCGTTATCAAGGTTCCGAGTCCCCGCCGTCCCAAGGAGATGAAAAAGTTCTTCACTGAAATCCAGGACCGTCTGCGTAACGGTGAAACCGTCTGTTTCTTCCCGGAAGGAGCCATTTCCGGCAGTGGTAATATCATGCGTTTCCGTTCCGGCGTTCAGCCGCTTATTCCGCCTGAAATCCAGGTGACCGTCATGCCTGTCCGTCTGGGAATGATCCACGGACGCTTGACCGGTATGCACGAAAAACATCTTTATTTCCGCAAGTTGACCCGTTGGCCTGTTGATTTCTCTGTTGCCATCGGTGAACCCATCGACCACAAGCTTTCAGCTTTCCAGCTGCGTCAGGCGATTTCTGAATTGGGCGCAATTGCTGAAACCTCTCCCCAGCCCGGAGAACGTCCGATCCATACCGCGTTCATCTATTATGCCAAACGTCATCTTTTCGGCAAAGTCTTTTTTGATGCTCCCACAGAAACGTGGTTCGGCAACTTCAAGATGCTGCTGCTTACCATTCTGCTGTCAAAAGTCATCCGCAAAATCGACAAGGGAACTGACGGTTACACCGGTGTTCTGCTGCCCAATACGCCGATTGCCGCCGGTGTGCTTCTTGCCGTCCAGTGTGCGGACAGAACTCCTGCGATCATGAACTTCAGCGCCGGACAGGCAGTTGCTCTCAACTCCATGCGCCGTGCCGGAGTCAAGACCATTCTCACCAGCAGAAAGTTCCTTGACAAACTCAAATGGGAACAGTCCGAAGAGATGGTTCTGCTTGAAGATATCGTTCCGACGATTTCCAAGTCTCAGAAACTGCTCACAATGCTGATGGTTCTGTTTCTGCCCACCCGTACCCTTGTCCGCAACATTGCACCTCTGAGCTGCTACAATATGTTCCAGCAGGCAGTGCTGCTGTTTTCCAGCGGTTCCACCGGCAATCCCAAAGCGGTCATGCTCACCCAGCGCAATATCAACTGCAACGTGCAGTCCTTTATCCGCGTTGTTGACTGGTCAACGACAGACAGAGTCGGCGGAAATCTTCCGATATTCCACTCATTCGGATTTACCGTCTGCTTCGCTTTGCCCGCCACTACCGGAACACCGGTTGCTTACGTTGCCAATCCGCTTGATGCTTCTCTCATTGTCAAAACCTGCCGCAACTTTGCCGTGACCATCCTCTGTGCCACGCCCACGTTCCTGCAGAAATACATGATGAAAGCTAAAGAAAATGACTTTGCCGCTCTGCGTCTCTGCATCACGGGTGCTGAAAAACTCCGTTCTGAACTTGCTGAGCGTTACCGCGCCCTTACCGGACGTGACATTGTTGAAGGTTACGGCTGCACGGAATTGTCTCCCATTGTGACCATCAACTTGAACAACTCCATTTACACGCTCGGTACCCGCAGTGATCATCCGGGCAGTATCGGTTGTCCTCTTCCCGGTATCCATGCCCGGATCGTGGATATCAATACCGGTGTTGAATTGCCTCCGGGACAGGATGGAAAACTTCAGGTCCGTGCCGGTTCCGTTATGAAAGGTTATCTCAACGATCCTGAACAGACCGCCCGCGTCATTCAGAACGATTACTATGATACCGGCGATATCGGACACATGGACGAAGACGGTTATATCTACATCACCGGACGTGCCACCCGCTTCAGCAAAATCGGCGGCGAAATGGTTCCCCATGAGGGCGTTGAAGATGCAATTACCAAATTCCTTCATTCGGAGACCCGTGAAGTTGCCGTCGCAGGACGCAGCGACCGTCAAAAAGGTGAACGTCTGGTAATCTTCCACATCATTGAAAATATTGATACCGCCGCGATTATTGAGGGACTCCGCGCCGCCGGATTGCCCAACATCTGGATTCCCAAAGCCGATGACTTTGTCAGAGTTGAGTCTCTCCCCGTTCTGGGAAGCGGAAAACTTGACCTGCAGGCTCTCAAGAAAATGGTTGAAAAATTGGAGAACTGATTTTTACCATTCTGCAAAAAAATCCCCCTGTGCGCCAAACGTACAGGGGGTTTTTCGTATGCGCGGCACGCGCATTGACTCGTCGGTGAAAGTCCGATACAGACCTTGTCAGTAGGAACTGTTAGCGAAAGCCAAGGGTGTTCATCGTGAGGAGGAATCTGAAAGAAGGCAATTCTTTCTTGAGGTGAAAGGCAATGTATGTGCAGAGAGCAGAAAATCACGCAAGTGAACTTGCCTGGGTAAGGATAGGATAGAACCTGAAGAACCCCGGCAGTGCGGAACATACCTTTGCGGGCAACTGACTGGAAAGACGGTGCAGCTTTGTCTGCACACAAGTTACTGAACCGCCGTATGCCGAACGGCGCGTACGGTGGTGCGAGAGGAGGCTGTCCAAATAATGGACAGCCTCCTGCTCGATATCGTGAGCTTATCTCACAGAGGTAATATACAGGTGAAATCAGATGATTGACGCCACGATTCCTGGGTGGTCATTTTATTACGGCTGCGCCTGAAGAATGTGGGATTATCAATCTGAAATGTACGCAAAATACCGGATATTACCGTATTTTATATCTGTTTTCCAAAAACTCCCTGAGTTCAGCAAGGGTATTTTCCACATCCATTATCTTTTTCAAATCCAGAGAAGCAAGGACTTTTTCAAGCGTTTTTCCGGCAGCGCAATCCGGATACATATCAGCCAGTTGACGGGCAAATTTACAATCTTCCGCCAGCTGCGGCAGACAATGCACGAGACGTTCAACGTGTTCAATGATCCGGAGCTTGCCGTAAGGCTCCAGAGTATCATTATAGAGTTTCATGCCGTCCATCGCCATATTCCAAACCGGAATTCCGTGATCCAGATACAATGGATAAAGATCGGTCATAAGTTTGGTAAATCTGCTTGTGATGATTTTATCATGCCCTTCCGGAAAAATACGCTCAGTATCAAACTCAAAATTCCTGCTTTTCCAGTGATCATTGCGGTATTTTTCGCGGAGAGCTTTATCCCTGAAATCGGGCACATCCATAAATACGCCGTTGTTTTCGGTTGAGCGCGCCGCCATGATCCCGGTCAGAGCAACATCACACGCTGAATAAATATCCCACGGCGCAGTTTCACCTGTAAAATACTGACGGGCAAAGTAATATAACTCCCAGAAATCGGCTCCGCCGTGGTCGGTTTTTTCGGCATGTTCCCCGTAAGCGGGCCACTCCGGTTTGATTTTAAGCGGTTCTCCGGCACCGCAGGCTCCGATACGGATGGTCAAATCATTTTTCCGAACTTCCGCGCTGGCTTTTGTTCCCCACAAGCGTCCGCAGAAATGATAATCACCGGTGGAGGCCCCTACCAGATTTTTGACCAATGCTCCATTGGTCATCTTGATTATGGAAGGACACAGCGTACCGCGGTTTCTGATATTTTCATCTTCGATATGTCCGGGCAGCGTCACGCCGCATGATACGGCGGAAACACTCGCCGGACGGCAGCCGGTCACTTTCATTATGGCGCCGAATGAATGGCTGTTGTAGTAGTGAGAATCCAACACCGGACGCCAGCTGTGGACGGTATATCCCGGTTCGACCGGTACGCCGCCGTCAACATTATAAGCGTATGACAGGGTCCGTACCTCGTGTGCGTATTCAAACTCGCCGTACATCAATTCCCCGAAAAATCCCTCCTGCCAACGCTTGGTCAGATACAAATTGGCTTTGGAAAAAGGATAATTTTCCATCAGATTGTAAATTTTTCCGCTTTTTTCCACAGCTTCAACCACCTGTACGCCTTCGGCGGGGGTGATAAAGGGAGTCACTTCGCACAAAACATGCTTGCCTGCTTCAAGAGCTTTTATCGTATGCCTGGCGTGATCAAAGATAAAAGTTGCAATCAGAACAACATCAAAATCCTGCGCCAGAAATTCATTTTCATCACCGGTCACAAAAGCTCCCGGTATATCACGCATGAAATTTTCGCGCATGTGCGGATTGATGTCACAGCCGGCAACAACATCAATATTCAGTATTTTTGCCTCATCAACAATGCGTTTTCCCCGTCCGAGTCCCCAAACGCCCATTTTGATACGTTTGTCTGTATTAAAAACGACACCCATGGTGACACCTCCTTAAGACTTCAATATATTGATATTCAAAGTTATGCAGTTGTTTTTCCTGAATCACCTGATAAAAGAGAGCAGTTGCCCGCAGATGAATGCCGCCTGTAAAGCCTGGGCTGCATTGTTGAAGTGGCAGGGGTCTGTGCCGTTGAGATAAATATCCGTTCCGAGTGTACGGGTGAAGTTATCAAGATCGATCACCGGTATTTTATGTTTTGCCATGATTTCCAGAGCCGCTTTATTGTAAAGATCAATATTCTGCTGTCTTCCGGCGAAATCCCCGCAGGGAAGATTGAAGGGAGTTGTCGTGACCCAAATGATCGGCATCGGAGCAATAGAGATGATCGACTCCAGATTTTTCCGGTAAGTTTCGAGATCGATCTGAATTTTTCCGGTTTCGGGCATTATTTTGGTATCGTGAATGCCGCAGTTGAGGACAAGATAATCGGAGTTTTTGAAAAAAGTTTCGTTGAGAACTCCTTTGACATATATCAGCACCATGCCGGAATGTCCGCCGTTGACCCCGTCGGTCATATCAGCAAGTTCGGTCATCTTTTTTGAACCGCCCTTGCGGTCGTAATCGGCAAATGGAGCCAGCATTTTGCTGAGATATTGACCGTAATACCATGAAATACTGTCACCTATAACAAAAAATTTTTTTCTCATATTCACATTTTCCTCTGCTAAAAAACTCTCCTGATAAACAAAACAGTAAAACAATAATAAAAAACTGTTTTCTTATATTTATATTTTACTTACTTACTTGAAATTATTGCAAATCATCAAAAGTGAACGGATTCACCCCGTCAGCGACGTTGTTGAGAATATTGTAAAACAGAGAGTTCCAGTTGAGGAATCCCGGTTTTATCAGCGGTTGTCCGTTATCTCCGTGGTAATATTCATGCAGGGTGCCGTTTTGAGTTATATCGGCAGCGAAGGTACGCAGCATCCGGGAAGCGACTTCACGGGCTTCATCGGAAAAACCGTAATTCATCAAGCCGTAAACAACCAGAGCGGTGGAAAGTCCCCAGACAGGTCCCTGCCAGTTGGAAGGTCCCCCGGAAATGGCGTTGTTGTAAATTTCACGG
Organism: Lentisphaerota bacterium; assembly: GCA_015061725.1. GTDB lineage: Bacteria > Verrucomicrobiota > Lentisphaeria > Victivallales > Victivallaceae > UBA1784. The sequence goes on along the minus strand of SUVX01000033.1, from coordinate 5,355 downwards.
TCATCTTTGCTGTGGGAACGCACACCGGCGGGCGAAAGAAATTCGTTTTCGTCCATCACTTTATCTCTCAACGCTGCCGCCTGCTCCGGAGTGGCGCATTTTGTCCACAATGGATAAAGACCTGTCCAATTTTTAAACTTCAATCTGACATCCCAGGTTATGAGCTGCCGCCCCGGAACTTTGTAATCAATATTACGGTCGACGGCATAGAAAAATTTATCTTTTTCATCGTAATAACGCTGTTGGATAAAAGTTTTCAGAGCTTCGGCTTTGGCTGAATATTCATCCACTTTTCCGAGCTTGCGGGCGATTATGCCCATTGCGGTGTATTCGCGGTAATGAAAACAGGCGAGATCGACTCCGGCAATTGTTCCGTAAGTTCTCCCGTAAACGGCAGGATCGTTGTCAATACCGCTCAAGGTCAGCCAGCGGAAAAATCCATCGCTGTCACACGCCGCAGTTTCGTACCACGCCATGATGGTTTGCAAAGTTTCCCAGTAGGGTTCGAGCCATTCCCAGCAATCATTACGGCGGGAAACTGATACCGCAAACTGCGCCCGCAATGGATACGGATGCAGATAGTAATCATATTCACCGCTTTCAGAAGCCTTTTTTGAAGGCCGTCCATCCCGAAGCGGTGAAGCAATGAGATTTTCGGCACTGCCGTGCATGTACGGCAGTGCTTCATCAGGCAAAGCACACGAAGTAAACCAGGCATCCCAATCCCACAAATCGTTATAGGTGGCTCCGGGAACAAGATAAGGATATTTCAACTGATTCAGAGGTTCTCTGGAAATGGTGCGCCAGTTTTTTTCAATGAAATCATTGACGATTTTCTGGCACTTTTCCGGAGATGTTTCGCGGATGATTATATTTCCGGCAGCCGGTACCCCCGGTTTGGAAATATAGGTATTGTCTTTGAACTTTGCAATCATATCAAAACCTCTTTTACAGCAAATATAACTACTTTAATATGAAACGGGCAGCTCCCCACCAGGCATAGTCGCCAATGATGTTGTCTTTGCCGTCAGTTGTGACCAGTTTCAACTTTTTCCCGCCGGAAATATCGACCGCAACCGGCAGCAATGCTTTGCCGGTCCGGTAGATGCCGCTGTCATACTTGAGAACGCCGTCAACATAGACTTTAAATTCAACAGAAGCGCGGCGGTCGCGATTGCCGAAACCGCATACCGCTGCAAAATATTCAGCATTGGCAGGAATGGCATATTCTGCTTCAAAGACGCTTTCGCCATAGAGACTGTCGTTGAAAACCGCCCCTGCTGAACTGGCCGGAGAAGTATAAAGTTTGATGGTACCGTTCAACTGTTCCCATTTTTTATTGATGGGCATCCAGCCGGGTTTGACAGAAAGAGGCTTGAGTTTTGTCAGATAAGTGATCTTTTTTGCATTTTCGATTTCCGGCGGAAACTTGACGACCCAGGGGGGGACGATGCTTTTACGCTGAAGTTTGACCTTTCGGGTATCTTTCCCCATAACGGCAAATTCAACGACAGAAGCACCATAGAAACCGGAGTTGTGCAGAATTTTCAAACGGACATATCTGCCCTTGAATTGCGGCACTGTAAATTCATCACCATCAGCTGTTACCGTTTGACAGTTGGCACTTTCATCCAGTGCGGTGTGCCATTCTTTGCCGTCTGCGGAATATTGGACAAGGTACTGCATATAAACCGGTTCCATGCCCTGTTCACGGAATCCGGCAGTCCGGAATTTTATAAAGATCCGGTTCATCTGCCGCTCCTGCTGCAAATCAACAGTCAGCATTTCCGGCAGATGGAAAGCCTTTTTGTCCGGAGCTGACTGCCAGTAAAATTCATTGTCGCAATGGCCGTCCACTGCCAGTTCCGGTACATATCCTGAATAAGCTGAAGTTGCTTTCACCGGACGGTTCAACGCATAATTGACATAGCGGGTGACGGTTGGCAGTTCAACCTTTTTATTACTGAATTCATAGAGCCGCAATTCGCCGCCGTGCATGGATTCGCTGACAACAAGTTTACCGTTGGGGTAGATGCACCTGACATCACGGGAACCGAAAAGTTCCGCTACGTCACTGACCGGCACTTTGGGGATGATCTCAAACGGGATCTTTTTATAAGGATAAGTTACCGCCGCACCGCCGGTGCCGTAGGTATCTACGGCTATTTCCTCGCGCCGGATGGAGTAGTTGAAAACCGCAACAGTCCAGTTGTCTCCTTTACGGAAAGTCACCCATGAAAAATCCTCTTTGCTTTCAGCAGGCACTTTCACCGTGAATGGCGCAACTGAATCAAACAGATTTTCAAAAAGTTCCGTCGCAAAATTCAGCAATGCCGGACGGTTCTTGAACGCCTCCCGGGGGAATGCACTGCTTGCATCCGTAACCAGATAGACCGGTGCCGTGACCATAACATGACCCTTGCCGTATTTGAAAAGAGTTACCGCCGGTTTTCCGTTGGCAGAATAAATGACTTTGGCTCCGGCAGGGACAAGCTGACGGCAGGTGAAACGCTTTTCTGCAAAGATTTTACCGGAAATATTGTTTCTGATCTGATCGGCGCTGAATTTTCCCTTGATATGCACACCGAGAAAGTCCGCGGTGAAATTATCTTTGGCATCTTCGGCATTGATGAGCAGAGAACCTCCGTCTGAAACATATTTTTTCAGAATATCTTTATACTCTTTTGTGTAAGTAACTCCGCCGCCGGCAATGAGCAGTTTGTAGCCGTCAAAAATGCCAGGGTCCAGCTTGCCGGTCGGGTTGGGACGCAGAATATCCATATTTTCGCCGAAGGGAGCGATCATGCTGTATCTGCCGCTGCCGCGGACGTGACGATGTTCCGGCAGCAGGAGATTTTCAATGCCGATATCCATCCAGTCTGCCCGGTCCTGAGAAACAAAGAAATATTTGGAATACCGGTCATAACCTTTTATGAATGCCGCCGGGGTGTAGAGTGTGCCGCGTTCAGGGTAGTCTTCGCTGAACTGGAGAAGTTTTTTCACCAATCTGCCGACTTTGCTCAAATGATAAACCTTATTGTTGTCGCTGTCGCTGACACAGACGGAGGGAAATGTTTCGTTGACATAATAATTTGCCCCGCCAAGATAAGGACGGAACACATAATAATTTGCATGAGGTTCCGGCAGTCCCCAGCCGCGGCGTTCAGGACGGTTGTTCCAGCGGCCGGCACGGTTGCTGTAACGTTCAAGCGGTTCATGCCCGCGCCAGGAATGAATAAACTTATTGCCACCGCTTTGACGGGCAACCCCGCGCAAAACCGCATAGGCGGCAGGATCACCGGCTTTCGCCGACACACTGACCAGATCTTTGCGAGCGGAAGCAATGGTATACGGAGCCAGGTACATGGTGTAAATAAACGGCCGCTGATTTACATCAAGATAACTCAAACAGTAGATCTCCCGCAAACGCTGTTCTTTTGCCCGGGTCCATTGGTAATTTTCTTCTCCGCAGCCGGGAAGTTCTTTATCCAGAAGCGGTTTGAGAACATTGCTGAAATATTTGACTGCTTCAGCATCTTTCCACAGATACATGGACGACCCCTGCCACTTTTTACCGGTACGCAGATAGTGTATCACCGGTTCGATGCGGTATATCGGTTCTTCCGGCTGTCCGTCACCGATCCAGAGGTGTTCAACAGCCTTGACCGCCTTTTCATCCGGCGGCGGATTGCCTTGCATACGCTGATAATTCATGCTGCATACGGGATACTCATTCTGCAGAAACATATCCCGCAGTTTCTGCTGCCACGGAGCAAGTTTCCGTCCGGGAGCAAATTCATTCAAACGCCAGTAACCGGGGATCATGCCGGGGAAAAGCCCGGTCTGCCAGTATGCCTTTTCATCAGACTCCGAAAGCCGGGTATAGAAACCAAGTTCAGCTACATAGAAATCTTTTTTACCGATCCGGCGGTTTTTCCAGTATTTACCCAGAGGAAAAGTTGTCGCTTCCGGCAGAAATGACTTGGCAAGCGGAAAACGCTGACGGTTTTCAGAAGCAGGATCACGCCGCTTGAAAGTGACCTTGAGATTACGGATCGTGACTTCAGCAGCAATTCCCGTATGAATGAAAAACTTGAGTCCCTTTGCTTCTCCGGAAAGTGTACCGGCATTGAGCTCAACCGTTTTTGATACAGTGTGCCACTCGTGATCTCCTGCCCGCAAACGTATATTGCAAACATTGTGTGCTTTATTCATATACTTGCCGGACGCATTGAACAGATAAAAAGCGGCTCCCAGGTTTGCCGGCTTTTTGCCGTAAAAAGAACCCTTGTAATCAAAGCTCATCTGAACTGTCATGCCCTCTCTGACCGGAATGTTTTTATCAAAATAGTAATGGAGTCCTCTGCCGTCAGTTTTTGTTTTGACAGCAACCGAACCATCTGTACCGGCAGTCACAGTACCGCCGTTGACATATTTAAATATTTTCCATTCATTACCGTTCAAGGTGATCGTACTGTCCACTCCGTACAAAAGCAGTACCGGACAACAAAACAAAGCAGCAAAAAACAAGATTTTTTTCATTTACTGATCCAATCATTCACTTTTCAGATTTTTATTCCTGCCGATGAAAAATTTTTCTGTTTTTTTAAAGGACTCTGTTCTGCACAATTTCCCAACGTGCTCTGTTGAAATCGCCAGAGTAGAAATGTACAGCTGAATACAGGTAATTTTTGACAGAACCATCCACATGACCGACATTGGAGTAGGCATTGCCGTTGTGAAATTTCCCGAGCGGATAAGAGGAAATTGCAGTGTCAGAATAACTTGGCAGAATATTGATTCCGGTGTTGATCTGGATGGCAGCCGTTCCACCTTCGGCATCTCCGGCAAGGAACAATGTTGACGGATATTTGACCTGAGTCACTTTGAATTTTGCCAAACCTGAATAATTATAACCGTAAGAAGTCTGCATGTCTTTGAACAAGCCGCTTGCTACTGTATTCGGATTCGTATCAGACGGACAGAGAAGAAGCGGATTGGTTTGATAATATTTTGCCACCGTATCTGCCGGAATGTATTTGGGAATCAGGAAAAGATGCCAGCTGTAATTCAAATTGGGATAAAAACCGTTATGGTCATCGGTATAAGCAGACATCGTCATACAGAGCTGTTTGACACTGCTCACACAGTATGCAGAGCGTCCGCGTTCTCTCGCCTTCTGCAGCGCCGGCATCAGCATCGCTGCCAAAATCGCTATGATAGCGATAACAACCAGCAGTTCTATGAGAGTAAAGGGGGAGAGATTGGGGGACAGCGAAAACTTTCTTTTCACGAGAAAAGAAGGTTTTCGCTTTCCCCCAAACCCCCTTTCACTTTCAAAGAAAAGCGGGGTAT
>SUVX01000032.1 GCA_015061725.1 Lentisphaerota bacterium | reverse complement strand
GACAGCATCCTCATTGACGAAGCGCGTACACCGCTGATTATTTCCGGACCTGTTCCGATGTCCGACAACCAGTACGGCGTTCTTCAGCCCAAAGTTGCGGCGCTTTACAGCAGCCAGAACCTGCTCTGCTCCCGTCTGGCACGCGAAGCCAAAGCCGTTCTTGAAAACGAAAACGCTTCTGCCGAAGAAGTCGATGCTGCGATGATCAAACTGCTTCAGGTCAAATTCGGTATGCCGACCAACAAGCAGCTGCTCCGTATTCTTGAAAACGGAGAAATTGTCCGTGAACTTGAAAAAGTTGAATCCAAAGTCCACAGCGACAACAACCGCGGCTTGCTTCAGGAGGTTCAGTCTGAACTCTTTTTCACCATTGACGAAAAGACCAATGAAGCAGACCTGACCGCAAGAGGACGTGAAGCCATCTCTCCCGGCAATCCCGGAGACTTCATCATGCCTGATCTGCTTCAGGAAATCCACGATATCGACAATGACGAATCCCTTTCTCCCGAAGAACGCGCCGCCAAACGCAACGCATTCCAGGAGAAATTTTCCGCAAAGAGTGAAATGCTGCACGATCTTTCTCAGCTGCTCAAAGCCTACTGTCTCTTTGAAAAGGATGTGAATTACGTTGTTCAGGACCGTAAAGTCATGATCGTTGACGAGCATACCGGACGTATCATGCCCGGACGCCGTTTCTCCGACGGTCTGCATCAGGCTCTTGAAGCCAAAGAAAATGTGCCGATCGAGCAGGAAACCCAGACGATGGCGACCATCACCATCCAGAACTACTTCCGCCTCTACAAGAAACTTGCCGGTATGACCGGTACGGCGGAAACTGAAGCAGCGGAGTTCCACCAGATTTACAAGCTGGATGTTATCGTCATTCCGACCAACCGTCCCTGTATCAGAAAGGACGAAAACGACTCTATTTTCAAAACCAAACGCGAAAAATTCAACGCCATCGTCAGCGACGTTGAAGAACGTCACAAAACCGGACAGCCCGTTCTGCTGGGTACGATTTCAGTTGAAGACTCTGAAATTCTTTCCCGCATGCTCAAAATGCGCGGCATTGCCCACAATGTGTTGAACGCCAAAAATCACGCGCACGAAGCAGAAATCGTCGCCCGTGCCGGAACCCCCGGCTCCGTCACCGTTGCAACCAACATGGCGGGCCGCGGAACGGATATCAAACTTGCTCCCGGTGTGGCAGAAATGGGCGGACTTCATGTGATCGGTTCCAGCCGTCATGACTCCCGCCGTATCGACCGTCAGCTGCGCGGACGCTGTTCCCGTCAGGGCGATCCGGGTTCTTCAAAATTCTACGTTTCTCTTGAAGACAACCTCATGCGTCTTTTCGGCTCCGACAGAATCGTCAAGATTTTTGACCGTTTCGGACTGGCTGAAGGCGATGAACTTCAGCACCCCTGGCTGAACAAATCCATTGAAACAGCGCAGAAACGCGTGGAACAGCAGCACTTTTCCATCCGTAAACGCACTCTGGATTTTGACGATGTGATGAATAAACAGCGTGAAATCATCTATCAGCTGCGTCTGGATGCGCTGGTTTCCGAAAATCCGCAGGATGTGCTTTTCGGTGTGATTGAAGAAGCTGTCGGCAACGAAATCCAATCCTGTGCCGCCTACGGCGAGCGCAAAAAAGACGGTATCACCTTTGATGTTGACCGTTTGATTGCATATCTCAACGATACTTTCCCGCTGAACTTCAAAGCAGAAGAGTTGACTTCCGGCATTGAAAACGGCAAGTTGACGGATGCTTCTCTGTTGACGATTCAAATCGTTGAACGTCTTGAACGCTCCTACGTTGACAGTCACGCAGATCTGGCAGCAGAAGAACTGGCTTATCTTGAACGTCACACCGTTCTTGAAGCGATTGACCGCCTGTGGCAGGAACACCTGTACGCCATGGATCAGCTCCGCGCCAACATGTCCCTGCGGGTTTACGCTCAGAAAGATCCGCTGGTTGAATACAAACATGAGGCTTTCGGCATCTTCAAAAGCATGATGGATCAGGTTTACAAAGACGTTGCCCACAATCTTTTCAGAGTGACGCTCACCCGTCTTTCTGATATGGAAGAACTTCAGGCGAACATGCCTCAGGAAATGATTCACCAGCTCTTCGGTCAGTTTGACGGCAATTTTCCTGAAGAAATGCAGCCGGAAGAAGAAATTTCAGAACCCGAACCTCAGGTAACATTTCACCGTGCCATGCCCAAAGTCGGCAGAAATGATCCCTGTCCCTGCGGCAGCGGTAAAAAGTTCAAAGCCTGCTGCGGCAAAAACGGATAAAAGGAAGAATTCTTATGTCTGAAATCATTGAAAAAATCCTCAAGCTCAAAGAGGAAAAAGGTGCGGTCATCCTCGCCCACAACTATGTCAATGCCGAAATTCAGGACATTGCAGATTTCACCGGAGATTCCCTTGAATTGAGCATCAAAGCCAAAAACTCCAAGGCCGGAGTAATTGTATTCTGCGGTGTTTCTTTCATGGCTGAAACAGCCAAACTGCTTTCGCCGGACTCCACCGTTCTGCACCCCGTCAAAGAAGCGGGGTGCGCCATGGCGGATATGGCAAAAGCTGAAGACATTGCCGCCTATCGCAAAAAGAATCCCGACACCGTTCTGATTGCTTACGTCAACACGACAGCCGCCGCCAAAGCGCAGGTGGACATCTGCTGCACCTCAGCCAATGCTGAAAAAGTGGTGTCTTCCATTCCGGAAGACAAAAAAATTATGTTCCTCCCCGACCGCAATCTGGGAACCAATGTCATCAATTCCACCGGCAGACAAATGGAACTCTGGCCGGGATTCTGTCCCATTCACAACCGCGTTGAACCCAAAGTCATCCGCGAAGCCCGCAAAGCGCATCCTGAAGCTCTTGTCATGGTTCACCCCGAGTGTCACCCTGTGACCGTTGCTGAGGCGGATATCGTTCTTTCCACCGGCGGTATGCTCCGTGCCGTCAAAGAAAGTGATGCAAAAGAATTCATCGTCGGAACGGAATACGGTATCATTCACCGTTTGCAGAAAGAAAATCCGGATAAGAAGTTTTATCCCCTTGAACCGCGTCCGACCTGTCAGGATATGAAGTTGATAACATTAGAGGATATTCTTCATTGTCTTGAATCCGGTGATGGTGAAGTGATTCTTGATCCGGCTGTCATGGAACGCGCCCGTCTGCCCATTGACAGAATGTTGGAACTGTAATTTTTATTAAGGGAAAATGATCATGAAAAAACTGTTTTTGCTTCTTCTCCTGTGTCTGATCTGCATTCTTTCCGCCGGCAGCACTCAGGTTGCAATCTTCGTAACCGGCAAAGATGCTTATCTCAAAGTTGTTGATGCCGGAACCGCCGGTGTTATCAAATCAGCGACAAAATGGGATCACAAAACCAGCTCCAAAGTTTTCCAGTGCATCTATTTTATCGTTTCCACCAAGTCCCAGAAAGAAGTCAAAAAAATCAATTTTAAAGTTGAAGCCGAAAAAGGCGAAATAATCTTTTCCATCGGACGCAAACGCGCTGATAAACTCATCTGGACCTCCATCAAAGTTGACGGAAAAGAGCAGATAAAAGATCCCAAGAAAGGCGAACTGATCGGTTTAAAGCAATTTAAAATTGAAAAAGTTGACAAGAAAAAAACCATCGCCATCGAAGCAAGTTTCCGCGCACCCACCAAAAAAGAACTGCAAGGTGACAAAAACGCTGCCAAAAAAGCAAAAAAATCCAAAAAATCCAAAAAATAACCGCTTTTTTTTCCAGGTGAAAAAAAAGCTTGGCAAAAAAAAGCGCATAGCGGTCGGGTACCTCTGCGGTGATTTTTTGCACCCAAATTCTGTATAGCCGCTGCGATTTGCAAAGTCAATCGGGCGGCGCTTGATGTGGGAATTATGGGAATTATGAGAATTATGAGATTGTGTGATTGGTGCGCCGATTGCAATAATCACCCAAACGGCACATTTTGCCCCGAGCCATACCACATAGCGGCACAGCAACCCCCGGGGTATCACATGGCTTGCCACGGCGTAGCCCATCAGGGCGAAGACGGGCGCACCCATCTTGTCAGACAGGTCAGACAAGTCAGACAAGTCAGACAAGTCAGACACTAGCGCCACGCCAACGCAACACGCATACCACCGTTGCCATCAAGCAAGCAAAGCATTACCCTGCGGTAAATCTGCCCGTTGCATTACCCTGCGGCACATCTTCGCCCGAGCCATACCACATAGCGGCACAGCAACCCCCGGGGTATCACATGGCTTGCCACGGCGTAGCCCATCAGGGCGAAGACGGGCGCCCCCCATCTTGTCAGACAAGTCAGACAAGTCAGACAGGTCAGACAGGTCAGACACAAGCGCCACGCCACCGCAACACGCATACCCCCGTTGCCATCAAGTTGCCCTGCATACCCCTGCGGCACATCTTCGCCCGAGCCATACCAGACTGCGGCACAGCAAACCCACGGGGTATACAGCGGCACACCATTACCCGTTAGTTACCGTTAACCACCGTTAGTTACCGTTTTGTTGTGCCACGCCACCGCAACACGCATACCACCGTTGCCATCAAGTTACCCGCATACCCAACGATAAATCTGCCCCCCCCGAGCCAATCCCCACGGCGACACAGCAAACCCACGGGGTATACAGGGGCGCCAACTTGTCAGACAAGTCAGACAGGTCAGACAAGTCAGACACTAGCGCCACGCCACCGCAACACGCATACCCCCGTTGCCATAAAAAAAGCCCCGCATACCCCTGCGGCACATCTTCGCCCGAGCCATACCAGACTGCGGCAAGCAAACCCACGGGGTATACAGGGGCGCACCAACTTGTCAGACAGGTCAGACAAGTCAGACAGGTCAGACACTAGCGCCACGCCCACGCAACACGCATACCGCCGTTGCCATCAAGCAAGCAAAGCATACCCCTGCGGTAAATCTGCCCGTTGCATTACCCTGCGGCACATCTGCCCCCCTGCGCCACACCACACAGCGGCACCGGGTACACATCTCCGCCACCCACCATCTCATCCGTATCTATCCGTAAAAAAGCAAAGGCTGCTGCAAACATAAAAGTTATGCAACAGCCTCTGTTTTATTGCCGCAGAAATTATTTATTCATTGCCCAGGCTTCAAGCATGGCATCAGCAATGAGTTTCTGCGTTTCGGGCAGCGGATGGGTTCCGTCTCTTGTTACGACAAGATCACAAAGCGACGCACCCTTGCGGAGTTTTTCAAAAAGAACATCCAGCGGAACAAGTCTTGCGCCGATTTCGTCGGCAGCCTCTCTTGCCGCAAGATAATAGGGTTCAATGATTTTTCCCTGCTCAATGTAAGAGGGACCCTCAAATCCGAACGCCGTGGCAATTGAAAACTTTTTCACGCCGCGCAGACGGCACAAGTGTGCAATCCACACCAGATTGCAGCGGTAAGCCTCAACAGTTACCGTGGGTTCATCCGCCCAAACAGCTCTGCCGACGGCGGCATCGTTGGCACCGAGAAAAATCAAAACCGCATCAGGATTGTGCGACAGAACCGCCTCTTCCAGACGGGTCAACGCCCAGGTGGTCTTATCTCCGCCGCGTCCGGCATTGATGATTTCATTATCAGGCAGAGCCGCTTGAAGGTAACTGACATAAGAAGAATCCCCGGCAGTCAAACTGTCTCCGAAACAAACCAGTTTTTCACCTTTTTCCAGAAAGGGTTGAGAGAAATCCAGCATTTTTTATCTCCTTGAAATTTATCGTTTGATAATGGCTTTATTACCGGTAATTGTAATGGTATCCTCAAAAGAAAATGAAACAAGCGGCAGATTGTGTCCGAACGGGAATCCGGAAGCAACAGGCTTGCCGGTTCTGCGCGCGAAACGGATGAAAAGTTCTTCAAGTTCACGCGGGTCACTGCCCGAAAATGAACCGAACACCACCCCCTGAACCTGATCAAAAAATCCGCTCTGTTCCAACTGGGTCAGACAGCGGTCGATTTTGTAAACCGGTTCATTGATATCTTCAAGCAGAATGACTTTATCTCTTGAATCAGGAACATAATCTCCACCTGCCAGACTTGCGGCAACAGTCAGATTTCCGGCGAGGATTTTTCCGGAAAACGCCTCTCCTGAAATCAGGTTGACCGAAGCTGTACGTTCAGTTCCCGTAAAAGCGCCGCAAATGGTACTGCGGGTCTTTTCGTCAATGGAAGAAAGTTTCCCCAGCATGGGTGAAACCACCGGCAATCCGGCGCGTTTGGACGCCATTCCCCAGTGAAGAGCCGTAATATCGCTGTATCCGGCAAGGGGAATGTTTCTGCGGGCAAGTTTTTTCCAGTTGAGCAGCACCAGAAGCTGGGCGCAGCCGAATCCGCCCCGGGAGCAGAGCAGAAGATCGATTTCAGGATCAAGCCAGAGATTTTCGATCTGTTCCGCACGATCCTCTGGTGTTCCGGCAAGGTAGGCAACTTTGCATTCGGGCAGAGGGGCGGGAGAATCCACTTTGATTCCCTCTTTGCGGAGAACGGCAATACCGGACTCCACAAGTTCAGGAGCAAGTCTTCCGGCGGGCGTGATGATTCCCACGCGGCGTATGGTATCAGGATAAATCATTTCTTTTTCAAATCATGTGGTCCATACGGACTTTTTTGGTTTCAAGATAAAAAGCGTTATCCTCATTGGGCGGAATGATGATCGGCACGCGTTCAGACACTTCCATACCGTACCCCGACAAACCAACAAGCTTCTTGGGATTGTTGGTCAGAAGACGCACGGACTTCACCCCCAGATCAAGCAGAATCTGAACGCCGATACCGTATTCGCGCAAGTCATCGGGGAATCCCAGTCTTTCATTGGCTTCAACGGTGTCGCAGCCCTCATCCTGAAGTTTGTAGGCGTGAATCTTATTGAAAATACCGATTCCGCGTCCCTCCTGACGCAGATAGACAAGAACGCCCGAACCGTTGGCGGCGATCTGGCGCATGGCGGCGTGCAGCTGACTGCCGCAGTCGCAGCGGCGCGAAGCAAAGACATCGCCGGTCAAGCATTCGCTGTGGACGCGGACAAGGACATCCTGCTGATTTTTCACATCCCCGCAAACCAGAGCCAGATGTTCAAAAGTATCCACTTTGGTTCTGTAAGCGGTGATGGTGAATTCTCCGAACTCAGTCGGCAGTTTGGCACTCTCTCCGCGGATGATCAGGCGTTCATTATGGCGGCGGTACTCAACCAGAGAAGCAACACTGCCGATTTTAAGATCGTGTTCTCTGGCAAATTCAATCAGCTGGGGCAGTCTTGCCATGGTGCCGTCGGTATTCATGATTTCGCAGATGACACCACCGGGAGTACATCCGGCAAACCGGGCAAGGTCAACCGCCGCCTCGGTGTGTCCGGTTCTTCTTAAAACACCGCCGGGACGGGCAATCAGCGGAAAGAGGTGTCCCGGCTGAGTAAAATCCGCCGCCGTGCTTTTGGGGTCATTGAGCGCCATTACCGTCTTGGAACGGTCAAATGCGCTGATTCCGGTGGTGGTGCCGTGACGGTAATCAACACTCTGGGTGAATGCCGTTCCGAAGGGATCGGTCATAGAGGCGGGCGTGGAGAGATTCAACTCTGCCGCACGTTCCTGCGTAATGGGAGCGCAGATCAAGCCGCAGGCATAACGCGCCATGAAAGCAATGTTTTCCGGCGTGGCAAAGTCAGAAGCGCAGACAAGGTCTCCCTCGTTTTCTCTGTCTTCGTCATCGGTTATGATGATGAGCTTTCCGGCACGGATATCTTCAAGCAGTTCCTCTACCGGAGAAAATTTAAAGTCTTCCATAATTTCACCTGTATATATAATATATTACTGTATTTCAAAACGTTTGGAAAAACTCTCGATTGCCGAGGCTCTTCCTGAAACATGATCATAAGTTACTGCAACGCCGTCCAGACGGATGGTGCCGCTTTCAACAACGGGCAGACGGCAGGGCATACCACTTGAAAACTTTTTCAGTACATCGGGGATGGCACGTCCGAGAATACTTGCATCGGCGCCGGTCATACCGGTATCGGTGATGGCGGCAGTCCCGCCGGGCAGTATACGCGCATCGGCAGTCTGGACGTGGGTATGTGTCCCGAGAACGGCGGTCACACGTCCGTCAAGATAACTTGCCAAAGCCAGTTTTTCGCTGGTGGCTTCGGCGTGAAAGTCAACAACGATGGTTTTGACCGCCGCAGGCAGTTCAGCAAGGATCTTATCAGCGGTTTCAAAGGGACAACCGGCACTTTCTTTCATAAAAACTTTTCCCTGAAGTGCGATAACAGCGATCTTGCCGCCGGCGGGATTGTCAAAAATGCCGTATCCTCTGCCGGGCTGACAGGCGTGATAGTTGGCGGGACGGATCATGCGGTCAAAGCGGTCTATTTCAAGATCAAAGCCTTTCTGATCCCAAGTGTGGTCACCTGAAGTCACCACATCGCAGCTGTGGAGCAGTTCTCTCAGGCAGCTGCCGGTAAGTCCGTTTCCGCCGGCGGAGTTTTCGCCGTTGACGATAACGAACTGTGCGTTGTATTCTCTCCGGAGCTCGGGAACCAGCTGTTTGATGGTTTCCCTGCCGCCCTTGCCGACGACATCTCCTATAAATATAAATCTCATTATTCTGCCTCCTTCATCAAAAAACACTCCGGGAGGATAATGGACGCAGAAATCGCCCGTATGCACGGAAAACATTTTTCTGCGGACCCTCTCTCATCCGGACTTTACCGTCGGTAACGGAATTCCACCGTTTCTGACCGCCACAGCGGTTCGCGGACTTTTACCGCCGGTCGGGAATTGACGGAAAACCAATTTTTCCATCGCACCCTGCCCCGAAGATCTTTATTTGTCAAAAAAAACAACTTGTAAAAAATAATATAGATGTGTATATTAAAAAAAGCAAGTCACAAGACGAAAAGAGACAAAAAAGAGAAGAAATTTTAAAATTTTTTCAAAATTTGCTTGACATTACAAAAAAATGCAGTATATTTTGTTTCTGTTGTCAGATGTGACAGCAAAACAAAACCTGGCGGGTTGGTAGCTCAGTCGGTAGAGCATCGCCCTTTTAAGGCGGTGGTCCCGGGTTCGAGCCCCGGCCAACCCACCATTTTTTTTGTATATGTCCGCCGGAACCGGGACAACACCTGAGTTGCTTTTGAGGGATTCCGGTCAAGGGCGGAAACAAGATAGTCAGTAAAAATCTAAACAGCGAGGATAAAATGAGCAGAGTTTGCGCAATTTGCGGCAAGACCAAAGCCAACGGCGGCTGCATCACCCGCAAGGGTTTGGCAAAAAAGGCCGGCGGTATCGGTATGCACGTTATGAAGAATACCAAACGTACCTTTGAAGTCAATCTTCAGTCCGTCAAAATCAATGACGGCGGTACAGTCAGAACTGTCAAGCTCTGTGCAGCTTGCATTCGCACCGGCGATTTCCAGAAGGCGTAAGCTCCCTGCGGAGATCGACTTGGTTTGTCAATCAAGGCGGACGGGTATATGCCTCGTCCGCCTTTTGTGTTATATAACCATCAAGCTCCGGCGGCATTCAACAGAAGATCCCCTTCCGCCGGAAAAAAAGTTCAACTGAAGCAAAGATAGAAATTATGTTCGGACTCGGAGATATTTCAATCGCAATCGCCATGCTCGGCAGTGTTGCCGTCACCGGTGTCTGCCTCGTCTACGGTATCATCAACTGGAACAAAGACGATGATTCTCAAGGAGGTAAAAATGAATAACTCAAACGGAATCGACAGCTTCGTTTTCGGCTTTCTCATTCTGGGATACGTCATTCTCATCGGCTATCTCGGCTGGAGAGGGTGGAAAAAAACGCAGAACAGCAAAGATTATCTTCTTGCCGGACGCTCCGTCAATCCCTTTGTGATGGCAATGAGCTACGGTGCGGCTTTTATCAGCACCTCGGCTCTGGTCGGATTCGGCGGCATCGCAGGACAGTTCGGACTGGGTGTCCTCTGGCTGGTTTTCATGAATATCGCCATCGGCATTTTTGCCGCCTTTGTCTGGTTCGGTAAACGCACCCGGCAGATGGGCGCAATTCTCAACGCCAAAACGTTCCCTGAATTTATCGGCAAACGCTTCCGCGCGCCGGGCTTGAAAATTCTCATATCTCTTATCATTTTCGTATTTGTGCCGCTTTACTCCAGCGTTGTTTTGATCGGCGGCGCCCGTTTTGTACAGGAAATCATGCAGATCCCCTACGCCTGGGCGTTGACGGTTTTCGCTTTTGTCGTTGCGGTCTATGTTATTTTCGGCGGACTCAAAGGCATTATGTATGTGGATGCGCTCATGGGAACAGTCATGATCTGCGGTATGCTTATTCTTCTGGTTTCGTGTTACTGGCGTCTGGGGGGGATCGTCCCTGCTCATCAGGCGTTGACCGATATGGCACCGCTGGTCAAACAGCACCTGCCGGTTGAATATGCCCTCGGACACCGCGGCTGGACGGTCATGCCTGAATTCAACTCCGTCTGGTGGTGGACTCTTGTTTCAAGCATTATGCTCGGTGTCGGTATCGGCGCATTGGCTCAACCTCAGCTGGCAGTCCGTTTCATGACTGTCAAAAGCGGACGTGAACTCAACCGTGCTGTTCTCGTCGGCGGCGTGTTCATTCTGCTGACAGTCGGTTCAGCCTACACCGTCGGCGCACTTTCAAATGTGTTCTTTTACCGGACAGATCTTGGAATTGCAAATAATTTCCAATCGCTTGCCATCCAGGCGGCACGGGGGAATCCCGACTTGATCATTCCGATATTCATCCGTGAAGCTCTGCCCGGCGTGGTGTTGTATCTCTTTTTCCTCACCATGCTTTCGGCGGCGATGTCCACTTTAAGTTCGCTCTTTCATGTGACGGGATCCTCTATCGGACACGATTTCTTCCGCACCGTCACCAACGCAAGACATGATAATCTTACGGTCACGAGAACCGGAATGATTTTCGGAATTATATTATCCATCATTTTTGCCATGATTCTGCCGCCGGGAGTCGTTGCCCGGGGAACGGCAATCTTTTTCGGCATCTGCGCCGCGGCGTTTCTGCCGGCATATTTTTCGGCACTTTACTGGAAAGGCGCCACAAAAACAGGAGTTTGGGCGAGCATTGCGACCGGCACAGTCTCATCAATTATCGGATTGGTGTTTCTGCATCGCAAAGAATCCGCTGCACTCGGTATTTGTCAGGCACTTTTCGGTAAGAGTGAACTTATTTCCACCCATCCGTGGCCTTTTGTTGACCCGTTCATTTACTCTCTGCCGCTTGCGGCGGTCGTTCTGGTGGCGGTAAGTTTGTTCTCTGAAAAGCTGCCAAAAAATCACATTTCACGTTGTTTTAAAAGAAAATAATTTCATAACTTATATATCAAGGTAACTAAAATGGCATTTCCCAACATCTCCAATCAGGTTGATTTCCCTGCACTTGAACAGGAAATCCTCGCATTCTGGCAGGAACATGATACATTCAAGAAGTCTCTTGAACAGCGCAAAGGCGGCGAAGAATTCGTTTTTTATGACGGACCTCCGTTTGCAACCGGTCTGCCTCACTACGGACACCTGCTCGCCGGAACCATCAAAGACGTCGTTCCCCGCTATCAGACCATGCTCGGCAAATACGTTGAGCGCCGTTTCGGCTGGGATACACACGGTCTGCCCATCGAAGCATTGGCGCAGGATGCCCTCAAAATCAACGGCGCTTATGAAATCAAGGCTTTCGGCGTTGACAAATTCAACGAACAGTGCCGTTCCATGGTTCTGCGTTATGTGGATGACTGGCGCAAGACTGTGACCAAAATGGGCCGCTGGGTCGATTTTGACAACGACTACAAAACCATGAATCCGCAGTTCATGGAAACGATCTGGTGGATTTTCAAACAGCTCTGGAATCAGGGCAGAGTTTACAAGAGTTACCGCATCATGCCCTACTCCTGGAAACTTTCAACCCCGCTTTCAAACTTTGAAGCCGGCAGCAACTACAAAGATGTTCAGGACCCTGCCGTCACCGTCCGTGTCAAGGTTAAAACCGGTGCCGATTCTTCCTGGGGAGATACCTATCTGCTCGTCTGGACCACCACCCCCTGGACTCTGCCCGAAAACCTTGCCATCTGTGCCGGTGCGGATGTGGATTACTGCGTTGTCCGCGATCTTACTGATGACAAAAAAGCCTGCTACATCATGGCAAAAGCACGCGTTTCCACTCTGTTCAAGAAAGAAGAACAGTTTGAAATCGTTGCCGAAATGAAAGGTTCCGCCCTCAAGGGTTGGACTTATGAACCGCTCTTCCCCTATTATGCAGAATTTGAAAAAGAGGGTGCGTTCAGAGTTCTCAATGACGACTATGTGACCATTGACAGCGGTGTGGGTCTTGTTCACATCGCCCCTGCCTACGGTGAAGACGACTTCAGAGTCTGCCGTGAAGCGGGACTGATGGTTATTGCCGATCCGCTGGATGGTTCCTGCAACTTCACCGACAAGCTGCCCGAATATGCCGGACGCTTCTGCAAGGACTGCGACAAAGATCTTATCCGCCGCCTCAAAGAAGAGGGCAAACTCGTTCATCAGGCGACGATCACCCACAGTTATCCCTTCTGCGACCGCACCGATACGCCGCTGATCTACCGCGCAATCGAAGCGTGGTATGTCAAAGTTGAAGACCTGCACGAAAAACTGGCTGCTGCCAATGAACCTGTGCGCTGGCAGCCCGATTATGTCGGCGGCAAACGTTTCACCAACTGGCTGCTCAATGCCCGTGACTGGAACATCAGCCGCAACCGTTTCTGGGGTTCCTGTATCCCCGTCTGGATTAACGATGAAGATCCCGAAGACCGTATCTGCGTCGGCAGCGTTGCCGAACTGGAAGAGCTTTCCGGCGTGAAAGTCACCGATTTGCACAAACATTACATTGATAAAATCGTCATCACAAAAGACGGCAAAACCTATCACCGCACCCCCGAAGTGCTGGACTGCTGGTTTGAATCCGGTGCCATGCCCTACGCTCAGGTGCATTATCCCTTTGAAAACAAGGACCGCTTTGAAAAGAACTTCCCCGCCGACTTCATCGCTGAGGGACTTGACCAGACCCGCGGCTGGTTCTATACGCTGATGGTTCTGGGTGTCTGCCTCTTCGGCAAATCCCCCTACCGCAACGTCGTTGTCAACGGTTTGATCCTTGCTGAAGACGGACAGAAAATGTCCAAACGCAAAAAGAACTATCCCGACCCCAACGAAGTTATCGACCGCTGCGGCGCCGACGCCCTGCGTCTTTTCATGCTGGGCAGTCAGGTTGTCCGTGCGGAGGACTTGAGATTCTCTGAAACCGGCGTCAAAGAGATCCTGCGCGGTGTGATGATCCCCATGTGGAATGCGCTTTCTTTCTTCACCACTTATGCCAATGTTGACGGTTACAATCCGGGCAAAGGCGAAGTCAAAGCGCCGGTCAATCCCTCCAACGTGCTTGACCGCTGGATTTTGAGTTCCGCTTCTCAGATGGTTGAAGAAATCCGCGAAGAGATGGATGTCTACAATCTCCAGAAAGCGGCGACCCGCTTCTCAAGATTCATCGACGACTTGACCAACTGGTACATCCGCCGCAGCCGCCGCCGTTTCTGGAAGAGTGACTCAGATAAAGATAAGAACGAGGCTTATGCCACGCTGCACTATGTGCTGCTGCTCTTTGCCAAGACTGCCGCACCGTTCATCCCGATGACCACCGAGGCGATCTACCGCGCACTGCGGACTGAAGAAATGCCCGAATCCGTGCATCTGTGCGATTATCCTGTTCCCGGCGACTGCCGCGACAAGTATCTTGAAGAACAGATGTCTCTCACCATGACGGCTGTTTCTCTGGGACGTTTCCTGCGTACCGCCAACAACCTCAAGGTCCGTCAACCGCTGAGCAAGGCGATCCTCGCCGCCGCGGATGCCAAGACCCGCGAAATGCTGGAAAAAACCGCAGGAATCATCGCTGAAGAACTCAACGTGAAAACAGTTGAATTTACTTCAGATGAGTCCGAACTTGTCAAACGTTCCTGCAAAGCGAACTTCAAGGCTCTCGGTTCCCGTCTGGGCAAGGATATGAAAGAGGCTGCCGCCCGTATCGCCCAGTTCACCGGTGCAGAAATCTCTGACCTGATTGCCGGAAAAACCATCACCCTCACGCTTGCCAACGGCAATACCGCCGATATCACGGCTGCGGATCTTATCATCCAGCGTGAAGAAAAACCGGGCATGGTCGCCGCCAGCGAAAACGGTGTCACCATTGCTCTGACAACGGCACTTACTCCCGAACTCATTGCCGAAGGTCTGGCACGCGAACTGGTCAGCAAAGTCCAGAACATGCGTAAAGAGATGAAGTTTGAAGTCACCGACCGTATCGAACTGGTCTGTGTTCTGCCGGAGGAATCCGCCGGAATGCTCAGTTCTTACAAAGATTACATTGCCGGTGAAGTCCTCGCCGAAAACATTGCTTTTGAGGGAAATACCGATACAGAATGTGACCTCAACGGCGTTGCCGTCAAAGTGGCTGTCAAACTGGCAAAATGAGTACCACACGCAGAGATATTGCCGAAGCATTCCGCAAAGCCGGAGTCGTTGCCGGGGATACCGTGATGTTTCACGGTTCCCTCAAGAGCCTCGGCTTTGTGGAAGGCGGTGCCGTTTCAGTCTATGACGGTATTCTTGATGCCGCAGGACCCGGCGGAACGGTTGCCGCAGCAACGCTGTGGTACAACGGCAATCCTGAAGAGTGTCCCAAAGAACTGTTTGATGTCAATACTTCTCCCACCTGGACAGGCGCATTGGCAGAAACGCTGCGGCGTGACGAACGCTCCTGCCGCAGCAACAGTTTCAGCCACTCCGTCAGCGCCATCGGTGCGCGGGCAGAAGAGTTGACTGCCGATCACGGCAAAGGACGGGCATACCCCTCCCCCTGGAGTGAACAATCCTTTGCCGAAATTTCCCCCTGGAGCAAATTTTATCAGTGGAACGCCTTTTATGCGTTTATCGGTGTGGATATGAACAGCTGCACCATGAAACACTACATAGAATCCCGTTTCGTTGACAAGTTGCTCCGCAGTCTGCCGCCTGAGCGTTATGATGAATTCCGCAATCAGTTGGCAAAGGACTGCAAGTCCACTTTCTGGATATTCTATCCCGGGCAAGTCATGCGTGAAGCCCTTGAAGAACGCGGGCTTGTTCAGCGTACGCCGATAGGCAATACCACACTGCTTTCAATCAGAACCCGTCCGCTGGTTGAAGCCACTCTTGAAATTTTGCATGCCGATCCTGAAAAATGGTGTACTCCGGAATTCTATCAATGGATCCTTTCACTTGAAAAAGCGCGGTCATGCTGAAGTATCAGACTTCTCTCTGAAAAAGAAAACGGTACCGAGAATCAGACACATTCCGATAAAACTGCTGAAATCAAGTTTTTCTCCGAACAGGCATATTCCGACAATCGTCCCGACAACCGGTTCAATGGTGGCGGCGACAGCTGAAACCGTCGGCGTCAGGCGTTTTAATCCGGCAGTATAGGTACAGTAAGGCAGAAGCGTTGAAATCAGAACAAGTCCTGCGGCAAATCCCCAGAAACGGGGTTGATGACAAAGGGCAGAAAAGGTTTCCCGGTTGAGCAGAAATACGCCCGCTGAACCTGAAAATATAAACGACCACAAAGTGATCATTGCCGTATTGCATTGCCGTATCTGGGCAAAACGTCCGAAAATGGTAAAAAGGGCGTAACAGAATCCTGAGCCGAGTCCCAGCAGCAAGACGCGGGGAGAAAGTTCACAGCTTCCGGCAGACAGCGCACCGCTGACTGAAATACAGCCTGCTGTCACCGCAAGCAGTGCAAACAGTTTTGCCCAAGTAAATTTTTCTTTGAAACAAAGCACCGAAAGCAGGGCGACAAAGACGGGAGAAGTATACAAAAGAACGACCGCAATATTGACCGTGGTATATTTGAGAGCTGCAAAATAACAGAGATTGAAGCAGATTATACTCAAAATACCGCATCCGGCAACACACCATAAATTTGCCGGTTTTATTTTAAAACTTTCGCGGTTGAATCCGAGACTCCATGCAACAAGAACCAGTGCTGTTCCAATGGAACGGATTGCAACAATATCAAGTGCCGACAACCCGTATTTATAAAGTTCCCGGATAAAAAGGCTGATCAATCCCCAGGAAATTCCGGCAATCAGCACCAAAAGAATACCTGTACGGAAAGAAGAGGATTTTTCCGATATATCCCCCATAATCAACGCCTCCATCTTTTTTCCGTATAATGTACAGGCAGAAAAAATTTTTTCAAGCCTTGAAAAAAAGAGTTTCAGCGGTTATTTTAGAAGAAACAACAGAAGGAAAATTTTTTATGGTCAAACACATCATTTTATGGAAACTTAAAGAAGAATATACCGAAGAACAGAAAGCAGAGATCCGTCAGGGTATCAAAGCCGGACTTGAAGGACTTGCAGGCGTCATTCCCGGTCTGGTTTCCATCACCGTCAATGCCGATGGCAGACTGGCAAGCTCCAACGCCGACGTCATGCTGGATTCAACCTTTACAGATGAAGCGGCCCTGAAAGGCTACGCCGTCCACCCCGCACATCAGGAAGTCGCCAATACAAAAGTACGCCCTTTCACAGAAACAAGACTCTGTCTTGATTTTGAAGTTTAAGACTTTTCGGGAGTACAAAAATCAACTATCGCCAATAAGGAGAAATTAAAAAAATGAATTCCAGACCACATTCAACGTTCACGCTGATTGAACTGTTGGTAGTCATTGCAATTATCGCCATTTTAGCGGCTATGCTTATGCCTGCACTGAACTCTGCCCGGGATACGGCAAAAGACACTTCATGCAAAAACAACTTGAACTCTATTGTCAAAGGGGCATTGATGTATGCGGATGCTTACGATGGCTATGCCTATCCGTCAAACGGGAATGTCCTCAACTGCTGGCACAGGGCGCATCTGGCATTCAATGTCTGCAGCGACGCAGAGGCTCCTTATTATAACATCAGTTACACAGGTGCCGCAAAACTTTACAAAACTTTTGAATGTCCCTTCAACAATCTGCAGCGCAAAGACCGCGTCTGCAAGTACGGTTCATCTTATGCTATCAGCGGCACGCTTGCTCCTGTGATCGGAAAGAAGTACTGCCGGTATTCATCCGCGATCCCGGCACTCAAGGTCAATGGATTCGTCCGTCCGTCGGTTGTTTACTTTTTCGGAGAAGCTGTTTCATGGTGTCAGCTGAACATCAGTTCATCCATCACAAAATTAGACCTCGTTCCCGGTCACAACAAAGAAAGGAGCAACATGGCTTACGTTGACGGACACGTTGCAGCTCTGCCGGACAGTGAATTTGTCAAAAACATGAATGGAGATTACCAATATATTCCGTGGTCAGATAAACCGGCGCCGGTTTCCTCCAACTGATTCCGGAACTCTGGTCCCCTGATAAAGGAGAGCATCTCTAACAGGGGACTGCATCCCACTTTACCAAATACGCCGCTTTTTTTGAAAAGTGGATCCGCCGTCGCACAAGGCTGCGGTGGACAAGGGAGGAAGAGATGTGAAGTTGCAAAACGTCCGTTTTGCAGTGAAAAAGTGAAGACGGCGACTTTGTCGCCTTGTGAAGTTGCCACTGACGTGGGCGGATGTGTTTAAGATTAAAGATTGTTCAAAAAAAGCCGCTTCCCCACGCTGCGACCAACGGGAGCAGCCATACCTCGCTTTTTTTGAAAAGTGGTGGGGGGTTCGGGGGGAGGCGAAAAACTTTTTTTCACGGGAAAAAAAGTTTTTCGCCTCCCCCCGATTCCCTTCGCCCCTTATCTTAAAAAAAACAAAAACCCCCGCTGCGCCGGGGGGATAAGCGCAGGGGGGATCCGGAAAAAAGCTGATGTTCAATCAACTTTGATGCGGTGAACTGAAGCTCTTTCAGATTTGGGCAGACAGAGGGTCAGAACGCCGTCGCAGGTTTTGCCGCTGATACCTTTGACATCCACCATATCAGAGAGCTGGAAAGATCTCTGGTAGCAGACGGGGAAACCGTTGCGTTTGAGGGTGCTGCAAGCCCGCATGGTCAGGATGCCTTCAGCGACGGATACATCAATGGTATCGGCGTTGGCACCGGGAACTTCAAACATGATTTTGACGCCGCAATCTTCTTCAACGATATCCACAGCGGGACGGACTTCAACGGCATTTTCGGGAACTGAGAAACATTTTTTATCTTCCATTCTGCAATACTCCTTTTTTTCCATGGTTGTATAACCTTTTATTTTTTCAGTTGATTTTGACGATGTGGGTGGAGGGCTTTTCCTCTTCAATACGGGGGATGGAAATTTCCAGAACACCGTGGACATATTTTGCTTTGGTTTCAGCCCCTTTGACGGGAACGGGAAGTTTTACGCTTTCTTCGTAGGTCTCGCAAATGCGTTCACGGACAACGTAATGCTTTTTCCCGTCCTCTTCAGTATTTTTGCAGCATTTGACGGCTTTGACGGTGAGGAAATCTCCGACGACTTCCAGTTCAAAATCGTCCTTGCAGCGACCGGGACAGGGGAACTTGACTTCAACGGTCTTGTCTTTGACTTCAACTTCAAGTTTGGAATTGACCTGTCCGCCGAAAACCAGATCGGAACGGAATCCGGGGAAATAATTGAATACGGATTTAACCAGTTCCTCAAAGGGCAGCGCGGCATAATCGGGATTCAGACTTCTGTGATTTCTGCTTCTTGTCAACATGTTCATACTTTCTTCTCCTTCATCTTTTTTTGTTTCAACGGCGTCCTGCCGTTTCTGCCCTTATTAAAGCATGGTGCGTGCCAATTCAGTCCCTCTGCGGGAAAAAATTTTTAAATATGACAAACTGGCGCATTGCCGCTGCAAATTGTCACAGTTGATGTGTCACTTTTTCGCGCAGCCGGAGATAAATACTTGCAAAATATATTATATGTGGTATATTGACTTTGAAACAATATAACAGGAGTATACGAAATGAAAATCTGTGTTATCGGTGACGGTGCCTGGGGTACGGCATTGGCAATAAACGCCGTCCAAAATAAACATGAAGTCGTGCTTTGGGGCGCATTTCCGGAATATCTGGAACAAATGCAGAATACAGGAGAGAACAGTAAATTTCTGCCGGGCGTAAAACTCCCGGGAGAAATTGAATTTGAAAAGGATATCTCTTCTGCGCTATCGGGCAGTGATATCATTATCTGCGCCACACCGACTCAGTTTCTCAGAAGTGTACTCAAAAAAATGGCGGGCAGTATTCCTGAAAACGCCGTCATCGTCAACGTGGCAAAGGGTATTGAATTGAATACCTGGCTGCGGATCGGTGAAATCATGGAAGAGGAACTGGGGAAAATCAATTACGTTGATCTCTCCGGTCCCAGCCATGCAGAAGAAGTTGCACGCGGCGTACCGACAGCGGTGACTGCCGCAGGCGAAAACATGGAACATGCAAAAAAAGTCCAACAGGCTCTGATGAATGACAGATTCCGCGTTTACACTTCAAACGACGTCATCGGTCTGGAGCTGGGCGGCGCAGTCAAAAACGTCTTTGCCATTGCTGCGGGAATCATTGACGGCATGAAATTGGGAGACAATCCCAAAGCCGCCCTCATGGCGCGCGGCATTGCCGAGATGGGACGTCTTGGCGAAGCTCTGGGCGGCAAACGCAATACGTTCAGCGGCTTGAGCGGCATCGGAGATTTGATCGTCACCTGCTGCAGCGGACACAGCCGCAACCGTCATGTCGGCGAAGAGTTGGGCAAGGGCAAAAAGCTCAATGAAATCCTCAAAGAGATGGGCATGGTCGTTGCCGAGGGCGTACCCACCGCCAAAGGTATCCGTGTGCTGGCGCAGAAAAAGGGCGTTGAAATTCCAATCATTGATGAAATTTACAGCGTTCTTTACGAGGACCGCCCGGCAAAAGATGCCATCATTTCTCTCATGACCCGTTCAGCCAAAACAGAAGATTAAGTTACTTCTTTTCTGTTGAAATTTCCTGCGGTGCCGGAACCGGCCAGCGGGTCGGAACATTGACTGCAATAAAATCTTTGACGGAGTCGCTGTAAAGTTGCCAGCCGTCAAGTTTCATGCGCCCGGTTTTGCCGGGTCCCGGAAAAGTCAGGACTTCAAATCCGGCATTGCGGTATATGATTTTTTTACCTGAAACGGCGTCAACAGGGAGTTTTACTTTCAGTTCATCAAGAGTTTCCGGCAGACGTTTGTTTGCTCTGCGGAACTTTTCAACTTTCAGAGCGATATCGGTCATACGGACCAGAGTTATCGCGTGATAAAGTCCGGCGGTCCCGGCTTCCTGAGCGTTGTAATTGAGCATGACAAAGTAGGTTCCCTTCAACGTCTTTTCATCTTTGGGAAAATTTTCGCCTGCGGCATATTTTTTGAGCATATCATTGAATTTTGCGGTACTTTCGCTGCGTATTTTGCGGTGAATGACAGCGTTCCATGTGTTCGGCGGAAAGGCGTTGTTTCCACGGAGCAGAAACTGCATGATTCGGCTCCTGAACAATTTTCCGTCAGAGGCTTCGGAACTCTGGATCCAGGGATAAACTTTCATCATATCATCAATGAGTTCCCGTTCAAAAAGGGCTTCACTGCGTAAAGAATTCATCAGAATTTTGCGGAGATCCTGTTCTCTTGTTTTATTGAAAGAGGCAATTTCCTGCAAATCCTGCTCCGTTAAAATACCGCTGCCCAGCATGGTGCCGATAAGAAAAGCACGGTTGAGTTCAAGATGAAACACCGTCACAAGACCGGTGGAAAAATTTCCTCTCTGAACATTTTTCTGAAATACAGTAAGACGGCGGAAATTTTTCATAACTTCTGCGCGGTCGCCGATTTCCAGAGCATGCAGAATTTTTGCGGAAAAGAGCCGGGAGACGATACGGTCAAACTGTCCGTATCCGGTCTGATACCAGAGATAGGGCGCGGAGGTGAAGTCATGCGTAAAAAACTTTCCGGCATCCAGAGCTTTTTCAAGTTGAGCAAAGGTCTTTTCAGTCTGCGGGTCAGCAATAATTTTTTTTGATTCAGCACGGAAACGCGCGGGAACGGTATAATAAAAACGCGCATCATTGAGTTTATCGCAGACGTGTTTTTCTGCCATGTATTTTTGAGTCAAGTCGGTAAAATCTTTATCAGGAGAACTGCAGTTAAGCAAAGTTGCCAACTCTTTTCTGTTGCGGGGGATGGAGGGATCAGCAACAGTTTCAGGTTCCTGAAGCGCCCGTATTCCGTCAATGGAAGAAAGCAGAAAGATAATCAGAAGAATAAATGTCCATGCCCGCAGAACTTTTCCCATACGTTTGCCGGAGCTTCTCTGAACAGAGGCATAAAACAGCAGAATTGCCGCCAGAAGAAAATAAAAGGGAAAGGGACTTAACAAACCGAATACAAGCAGAGAAATCCAGAAGAGTGCGGAACAGACAATCATCGGTTTGATCAGAGGTTTATCTCCGGCAAGACGCAGAATTTCTTTGTAACGCAAAACGGGAATCAACATGCGTTTCAAGTCTTCTTTACCGGCATTTTTTCCTTCGGCAATGGCGGATGCAACAAAATATTTATTCTGAATCACCGCAAAAAACAAAGCAGTCACCACCAGAGCAATGCACATAAACAGCGGCGAAAAAGTTATCAGCGATTGAGTTTTGAGTGCCTCCGGACCTGCTTCTGATGCTCCCGGATTCATTTTAAGTGCAATTGCCGGCAGCAGCATGATAAACAACATCAACGAATATCCCCACAGGGCAATACCCGCGCTTTTGAAAAGAAACCTCTCCGGGCCCTGAGGTGTCTGAGTTTTTTCAGCCATAAAAATTTTCTCCGTGTAAAAATTGATACGGGCAGCCGCCGGAAAATTCCGGCAGCTGCCTTGGAAATGATTCAAAATTTTGATTGCTTTTTACAGCAAAACCATTTTGCGGTAAGCTTCAACTTCGCGCAAAGCACTTTCCATCTGGCGGAGTTTCCAATCAAGATGCCACTCGTCGCAGACGTATGACATAGAGGGTTCCCAGCCGATGCGGGAATCCGTGCGGACCGCTTCAAAACAGTCTTTGACGTTGGCGATTTCTTCTGCGGCAAGCGCTTCGATCTCATCCAGCTTTTTCAGCATGCCGTCTTTTTCGTTCTGAACCTGAAGCTGAAGATTCAGCGCCCACCACTTCTTCATATGGAGCGTGGTTTTAATGGAACAGCTGATGAATTTGCCCAGAGCATAAAGTCTTTCTGCCTCGGCAAGTTTCTTTTCAGGAACGCGCGCCAGAGCTTTGCGAATCAGATCAAGACCGTCGTTCCACATCTTGAGCATAGAAGTCAAACGCCTGATTTCAACCGGGTTACGCATTGGTCCAGGCGTCTGGTTTTCGTTTTCATAAGGCGTGTAGAATGTCTTGATGATTCCGGGTGCGGAACAGGGGAACTGGATTTCTTTTCCGCGCATCGTCCTGGAAATATTGGGCTGGAAGATAAACGGATATGCCGGTCCCACACGCCAGGGGCCGTACTGGTCTTCGTTGCTGCCGACATAGTATTCCATGGAGTCGCTCCAGAGTTTCCAGGCACTCACCACATCATCAGCAACTTCAGCGCCGTAATCGCGGGAAGCGACCTTTTTCAGCAGCGCCGGAATGTCCGTTTCTCCGTTGCTGGAAAAGATTTCTTTTGCCATATCAATACAGGGATTGGGCCACCAGCCGTAGTGGTGATCGTCGTAGAAACTGGTCACGCCGTACTGCAGATAATCTTTGAGAACATTCATTCTGGTCAGCCAGCGGAACGGCACAGGCGCATAGGGCGCACTGCCGAAATCCCAGGTGGCTCCCGCAAGGTTGCTGGTCACACGCAGACGTTTGAAACCGACTTCGTGTGCGGCTTTAACTTCACTGGTAAAATAACTGCCCGGCACATCAGCAGAAATACTGTAATCCATCACAGGACAGGTCAGGCCTTCGCGGATATCCGTCTTGAAGATGTCATAGGTCACATGAATTGTCACATCCTTATTGACTTTTTCAAGAAACGCTTTACGCAGTTCCGCCGGAGTATATCCCCAGTTGTAGGTATTGAGAATGACTTCCGCTTCAGGTTTCACCCGGTGAACGGCATCAACGATTCTCTGCACATAGGCAGGATAATCATAACAGGGATACCAGCCCGGACTCGGACGGGTATCCGGAATGCCGTCGGTCACGCTCTCTTTGTAACTCTTGCCGGAGGTATGCGGGTCCCGGCTTGGGAACTGCAGGGATTCACCCACCAGATGCAGCGCAGCCGCTTTGGGATGACGGCGGAAAACTTCTCCGTAAATGCTGTCAAAAAAGGCTTCAGCACCCGCTTCGTCAGGATGTTTGTAACTTGAAAGATAACTGTAAAGAACCACATCCAGTCCGTAAGACTCCGCGCGGTCGATGATATCGTTGACGTCGCAGGGACCTTTACGCAGCACGTTGGGCGCCTTGATGAAAATATCAATGGCATTGAATCCGGCATGGACGATGGCGTTGAGGTGAACATCCGGAAAATCATCAATACCCGTTCCGGAGTGGGTACTGCGCATACGCGTAAGCGGCGTGCGGACATAAGTTTCTTTGACCAGACAGGGCGCCTCAACCATATTCATCTTGTCTTCAAGATGGATTGTGCCGTAGAAAACGCTGCGTTCATCAAAACCACAGATCAGCACACCGTTATCATCTCCCTCAAAAGTAAAGGCACCTTTTTTCTCCGGCGTTTCAGTGAGGGTTCCGGCATATTCAGCCACCGTCGTCAGCATGATGACGTTGGGAGATTTGACTGCCTTTTCAGCATAGACCACAGGAACGGATACCCCCATACTCACAAACAGATAATCCTGAAAGTCTGAAGCCGCACGGCGGATGAGTTTGCCCGCGTTACGCGTCATCGCAATTTTCCAGGAGTTGTCAATTTCAAGTTCTCCGGCAAGCACCTTGCGGTTTTCATCGCGGCGGTCCGGCTTGTGTACAACCTGTATTCTTTTCAAAAAATCAAAATTCTTCTCTGTAACCATAATAAAGTTCCTTCTGCCACATTATTTTTATAATATGATACACTTTTCTTTTTAATGCATAAAGTAGCCGTTCTCCGCCGGGATTTCAAGTTACAGCAGAATGTTTTTTTCAAATTATCCTGAACCGTTGATTCTCTGCTTGTAAAAACATGTCTCAGGAGTTATCTTATTTACATTGGTATTTTTTGATTTTTTAAGGATTTCTGACCATGGATAAAAAACATATTGAAGATTTTGCCAAAATCCCTCAGATCCCTCAGGAAAAATGGGGATTCATTGACGATATCAAATCCCCCCTCACCTATGTTTTTGACGATTCCCGTGCCTGCGATGCAAAAGAAAACTCAAATTGTCTGAGCAATGGCATAGATTTTATTTTTGATGAAAAACTTTCAGTCCCCCAAACAGCGCTGATTTCCCTTGACCGCGTTCTTGAAGCCAAAAAAATTGAAAAAATTCCCGGCTCTTACAAAGTTGTTTTTGAATTTGATGCCTCTTTTGAATTTGAAGAATATGAAGTTATTTCCGGCAAAGAATCAACCCGTTTGCGCGCCGCCGATACCGAAGGCGCCCGCCGCGCCGTTTACGCTTTTGAAGACTTGCTCTGCGCCGCCAAAGGCAAAGCCGTCATGCCGGCGCATATCCGCAAAAAGCCCTTTGTCAAGCACCGTGTCTCCCGCTGTTTCTTCGGTCCGACTTACCGTCCCCCGTTCTTCATTGACGAATTGACCAACGATATTGACTATTATCCCGAAGAATATCTCAACAAACTTGC
The DNA here is from genome assembly GCA_015061725.1 of Lentisphaerota bacterium. Classification (GTDB taxonomy): domain Bacteria; phylum Verrucomicrobiota; class Lentisphaeria; order Victivallales; family Victivallaceae; genus UBA1784. The sequence goes on along the minus strand of SUVX01000032.1, from coordinate 12,758 downwards.
CCACGAAAACATCAACGGCTTATGGCTGACCGTTTATCTGCGCGATTACCCCACTTCCATCATCCCCGAACACGGCAAAGACGCTGAAAAACGCTATCAGAAACTTCGCAAAGTCGTTGAAAAGTGCGGCAGATACGGCATTAAAATCTATCTCTTTATGAGTGAACCAAAACTCTGGGGCGAACCCTATTTCTGCGTTCCCGAAAAAAACGCTCAACATCACCCTGAACTGATCGGTTTCAAGCGCGATCCCTACGGATTTTTCTGCACCTCCAGCGAAGCCGGGAAACAATATTTCCGCGATACTGTCGGCGCGCTTTTTTCCAATGTCCCCGGACTCGGCGGTATCATCAACATCATGTTCGGTGAAGACAACGGTTCCTGCGCCGCCTCGGATCAGATTTTCCCCGGAACCCCCGTCAACAAAAATTGTCCCCTCTGCAGTCAGCACGATATCGCCGATTTATATGCCAATCTTGCCCGGCTCATCAAAGACACCATGAATCAGTACACCCCCGATGCCGAATACATCGGCTGGTTCTACGCCCCCGGACAGCGCGACGGCTCCCCGCAGTCCGACCGTTTGCGGCACATCGCTGAAAAATTCCCCGAAGACTGTACCTTTATGCTCAACTTTGAATCCGGTGTCGCCATTGAACAGCTGGGCAAAAAACGCCGCGTCTTTGACTACTCCCTCGCTTGTGTCGGTCCCTCGGAACTCTTTAAAGACAGTTGTCACCTTGCAAAAAAATCCGGTGCAAAACTTCAGGTCGGCTGCTCCCACGAAAACGCCGCCGTCCCCTTTATGCCCGTTCCCAAAAATCTTTATGACAAGTATGCTTTCATGGCGCAGAACAATGTCTCCGCCGCCATGCAGTGCTGGTATTTCGGCAATTATCCCGGATTGATGAACAAAGCCGCAGGACAGCTTTCTTTTCTTCCCTTCCCCGAAAATGCCGCCGGATTTCTTGAAGAACTCGCCCGTCCCGACTGGAGATGTGATGCCCCCCTCGTCGCTGATGCATGGAATGATTTTTCAGAAGCCTACCGCCTCTTCCCCGGCAATCTCGCCTTTGAGTGGTATGGTCCGTTGCACAACAGTATCGCCTGGCCGCTTCACCTCTTCCCCGTCAACGAACCCATTGCTCCCAGCTGGGTCCTCAAAAATTTCCCTGAAGTCAGCGGCGACAGAATCGGCGAATCCCTCGGTTACTGTCACACCCTCTCTGAAGCCTTAACTCTCTGCCAATCCATGCGCGACACCTGGCAGAAAGGACTTGACAAGCTTCTTTCCATCAAGCAATTCTATCTCGAAAATCCCGCCCGTATCGCAGATATTCTCCTTGCCGAAGCCATCGGTCTTCAGATGAAAAGCACCTGCAATATCCTTGAGTTTTATCTCTTGCGGCAGGAAATGTTCTATTCGAAAAAGGACAATCTTTCACGCATGGCGCAAATCGTCCGTGACGAAATTGAAAACTCTTCCCGCATGTCGGTTCTCTGCGAAAAAGACTGCCGTCTGGGATATCACTCCGAAGCTGAAGGGTATCACTTCTTCCCCGAAAAACTTGCCGCCCGTATCAAGCTCCTTGAAGAACTCCTTGAAAAGGATTTCCCCGTCTTTGATATCAATTCAGAAGAAATTGATCTTTACACCGGCAGAATCCTCTCCGGTCCCGTCGCCGTCTGCGGTGAAACTTATCAAATGCAGAACAATACCTCCTGGAAATCCCGCGCTCAGGGCAGCAAGCTCTTTTTTGAAATCTCCGGAGTCCGCGGCAAAGGATGCACTTTCTTCCTCGAAATCAACCGTCTGCATCCCCCCCTCAAAGTCGTCCTCTCCCCCGATGACAACTTTACTTCCGGCGGCGCCTGTTTCACCGATGCCCCCGATTTTAATGTTGAAGTTACGGATGACGGTATCTCTTTTATGATTGATCTTGACAATTTTAAAGATTTTCTCGTCCCGGGTGCCCCTCTCCGTCTCAACATCTTCGGAGACGGTTTCTCCTTCGTCGAGCACTCCCCCTGGCCCCCCCGTCTCTCCTACGGCAACACCAACCCCAACTGCGCCGCTTTTTTTTCCAGGTGAAAAAAAAGCTTGGCAAAAAAAAGCCGGGTAGCGGTCGGGTGCGTTGCCCGACCGGTCAGGGGGCTTGAATGCCCCCTGACAACCCCCGGCGCGGCGGCTGGCTTTTCAAGCCTCGCCGCCGTTACCGCAGCATGCCTCTGTGGTAAATCATCTCCCGAGCCATACCAAACTGCGGCAAGCAAACCCTCGGGGTATACAGGGGCGCACCAACTTGTCAGACAGGTCAGACTGGTCAGACAGGTCAGACACAAGCGCCACGCCCACGCAACACGCACACCACCGTTGCCATCAAGCAAGCAAAGCATACCCCTGCGGTAAATCTGCCAGTTACATTACCCTTGCGGCACATCTTCGCCCGAGCCATACCAAACTGCGGCATGCAAACCCACGGGGTATCACATGGCGCCCCCATCATCATTTTATAAGTCTTATAAGTCTTATAAGTCTTATGCAAGCGCCACGCCCCCGCGCCACGCACACCGCCGTTGCCATCAAGTTGCCTTGCATACCCCAACGGTAAATCTGCCCGTTGCATTACACCCAACGGCAAATCTTTGCCCGAGCCATACCAAACTGCGGCAAGCAAACCCTCGGGGTATACAATGGCGCGCCCTCTTGTCAGACTTGTCAGACTGGTCAGACAGGTCAGACACAAGCGCCACGCCCACGCAACACGCACACCGCCGTTGCCATCAAGTTGCCTTGCATACCCCAAACGGCAAATCTTCGCCCGAGCCAAACCATACTGCGGCACTGCAAACCCTCGGGGTATCCCTTGGCGCCCCCATCATCATTTTATAAGTCTTATAAGTCTTATAAGTCTTATGCAAGCGCCACGCCCACGCAACACGCATACCCCCGTTGCCATCAAGTTGCCTTGCATACCCCAACGGCAAATCTTCGCCCGAGCCATACCAAACTGCGGCAGGCAAACCCTCGGGGTATACAGGGGCGCACCAACTTGTCAGACTTGTCAGACTGGTCAGACAGGTCAGACACAAGCGCCACGCCCACGCGCCCCGCACACCGCCGTTGCCATCAGACACTTCCTACAGCAGCAGTGAGAGTGCTCCGAGCATGGCATTGGTCCGGTTGTCAATGATTTTATCTGCCCGTTCAAGGTAAATCTCTGCCGCCTTGAAATAGTTTTCACGGTCCCCGGGGCAAAACCAATGGTAATTCATCTGAAAAATTTCTGCAACCTGTGGATACGTTCCCTCTGAACCGGACTCTTTCAGATAATCGTGGAACAATGACGTTTCCGCCCAGCGCTGAAAGCCGTCTTCCCCCTCAAAGTGTTTGAAAAAATCTTTGTTTTTTTCCATCAGCGGACGGAATTCTTCAAGATATTCTTTCCCCGTCAGCGCATTTTGTATCAGGTGAAGAAAGCGGTCAAAATAGTCCCGCAAGCATGAACATCCCCGCAAGGTATTGAGTGTCTCCCCGTTCACCGCCAGATTGGGCAGTACCGCAAAGTTTCCCAGCCGTGCCGAACGTTTCCGGAAAAGACGCACCCTCTCTCTCATTCTCTCTGTCGGAGTATATTTTTCCAACCCTCCGAAATATCCCGGTTGATCCGGTATTTCACGTCCGAACATCGTATGGAATGTGTTGAGCGTATCCCCACGGTAAAGTTTACCCGTCCCCAGATTCGCAAAGGATAAGCCCGGAAACTTCTCTGACCACAACAGCACATACACCGCACGCATAAGTTCACTGTCATCACAGTCAAACTGCCGTTCAGGACAACCGTATTTTTCCATTTCTCTCAAAGAAAAATAATCAAAGTTCTGCCAGTTGCTCAAATCTCCCGAAAGTTTTTCTTTCACAAAACTTCTGATCAACTCCGCAGCTTTCGCTTTTTCTTCCCTGATCTGCACCTCACCCAATCGAACAAAATATGTCATAACAACCTCCTGTAAAAATTTGTTTTTTATATTATACTCCCATACCCCTGCCAAATCATGTCCGCTTTTTTTCAGTCTGATTGTGCGGCACACCTTTTTTATGGTATTCTCAGAATTCTTATTTTAATTACGCCGCACCCTCAGCTTCTGCGAAGTGTCTGCGATATCAAAAATTTGTGTCTTTTACACCTTGATAATACATTTTTCCGACCTGAAAAAATTGTTTTCTCTTGAATTTATCCGCAAGACAGTGTATAGTTTACCCTCGGTTATAATTCACCAAAGGAGTGAAAATATGCGGTTCCTTTCTCTTTTATGTCTGTTGTGTCTTTGCGGATGTGCTTCAAGTGAACGCATGGCAAGACTTTCCGGCGGCGTGGTTCAAGAGTATTCAGTTCCGGGGAAACACCGTCTGCGGTCAGAAAAATTTCAGAAGAAAACCGGTTCTTTTTCCGGACAGCAAAATCAGAAACGTTCTGAATTTGCCGAGAAATCTCTCATCAATATCTGGCCGTTTTTCTTCCGTTCAGATGATTATTATTCAGCATTATGGCCATTCTTTGATTATGATCCCTACGGAATTGCAGTACGTCCGTTTTTTAATAAAGAGGGAGATGATTACTCCATACTCTTTCCGCTTTCGGCATGGAATGTTGCCAACAAAGACGGCTGGGTAACTTTTTTGTATTGGGAAAAAGACCGGATCGGATTTTTCCCCCTGGCAGATGTTATGGTAAAAACAAACCGGGGCGCCGTGTACTGCACACCGCTTTTTATTCACAGCTGGTACAACAATCCTTCTCCGAACTGGTCCGCGCGTGAAAAAGAAAATAATTTCACCTCTTTTGCTCTTGCATATTTTCAGAAATCCCTTGAAGTTGATACTTCGCAGTACAGTTACCTTTATCCCCATAATTCAAAATATCCGCAATACCTGAAAGAACTGCTTGCTTATAAACTCTATGGCACAAACACGCCCGTTCCGCGCGATGTAAAAGAGCTGAATGCGCTCAGAAAAAAGATTTTTTCAGATTGTCCTGTCATTGTCAACAGATATTACGGCTTTGTTCCGCTGTTTTTTGCCTGGGATAAAAAATCACACAAGGGATTCAACATCGCCGGTGTTCTGCTGAATTACAGCAAAAAAGAACATCAGTCTGAAATGGCAGGTTTGTTTCATTTGCTGTACTCCTATTTATACAGAAAAAACAGTTTTTCCTCTTTTGTTTCTGCTCAGGAACGCTGGATCATTCCGCCGCTGCTGACTTACGGCGGATACAAGGATTATCCGGTGGACTCTCCCCGCAGACGTGATGCGCTTGCGTTCCGGACTCTTGCACACAACTCCCATGAACCCTTTGCCAAAAATCTGCCGGAAATGAAAAAACTTTATAAGAAACTCACCGGCAAAGACATGCCGCAAGTTATCTGCAGTTATCCGGTCACAAGAGAGTGGATTGAAGAATTTATTGCAGCTGAAAAATGGCAAAGCCAAAGAGAAACTTTCGGCGGCTTTCTTCCCCTTTACTGCTTTTATTCAGGCAGAAAAAACTATTTCCGGACGATTCCCGCACTGTTGACATTCAGCAATATCAAAAAAGACGGTTCATTTTTTCTGAGTATTCCGCTTTTGACGTACCGTAATTCCAACGCCCGTGAAAGTGTCACAACGACGGCATGGCGTTTGGGATATTACAATAAAATCCGCAAAACTGACCGCATCGGACTCCCTGTCTTTGACCGCAATACCTATTGGACAAAATCATATCAGCAGCACCACTTTGAAGACACCTATGCCCTTGCCGGACTCTTTTATCACGGTCGCGACGGATTTTCCATTGCAAAAAAGGGACTTGATGCCAAAAAAATTGAAGAAGTCCGCAAGCAGGCGTTTGAGTTGAAATTCCAAAACAGATCTCTCCGCAATACAGAAAAACACCTTGCACGCCGTGTGGAACGCAATCAGAAATGGCAGGTCAAAAAACGTCTGGATGAATTGAAAAAGATGGTGGATTCCGAAGAAATCCGCATTGAAAAAGAAAAATTCGATAAACTTGAAAAAGAATTCAACAGCAAAGTCACCCTCTGGAGCAAAAAAGCCGCTGAATTCGGCGTCCGCTTTGACCGCACAACGCTGGATGAAAAAAATTTCAATACCGCCTTGGAGAAATTCCTTAAAAAAACCACTGATATCCGTTACAGCGAAGATTTCGGCAGCGGTATCTTTTTCCGCAAAGAGCTGGCAGAAAACCGGGATTACAAGTGGCATATTTTAGCGTACCTTGCTTCAGGCAGTAAACAGGGAAAACGTGAAAAAACTCAAATCCTGCATTTTCTGTACCGCAGCAGCAAAGACGGTGAACGTGAAGAAAAAATCATCTTCCCCTTTATCACCATCCGCAAAAACAAAGATTACAGCAGCAGTTCCTTTTTGTGGAGATTGTGGGAAACACATGAAACGCCCTCCGGAAAAGGCGGCTATATCTTCTTTATCCCGTGGGGTAAATAAAACTTTCCTCTGATTTGCAAAAATGCTGTTTTTGTGCTATATTAACAAAGTGTAATTTTCTGCAAACCAAAGGAAATAATAATGAATAAAAACATTTGTAAACACTTAAACAAGAGAAAGTTCACTCTCATTGAACTTCTGGTCGTAATCGCTATTATCGCCATTCTTGCCGCAATGCTCATGCCCGCTTTGCAGCAGGCGCGCAAAAAAGCGCAGGAGACCAACTGCAAAAACAATTTGAAACAAATCGGAACCATGTGGTCGCTTTATTGGAACGATTCCAAAGGCAAGTGTCCTGATAACTGGAAGGGCGAAACTTCCAAAACGCCGTACTGGCCTGCTGAAATCCTCAAAGATTACGGTCCGAACAACCGTGTCAATGACAAAACCCAAAAATTTGATACGCTTTTTATGTGTCCGGGAGAAGCTCTTACCAATTCCTGGTCCTATGCGATTGACTTCTGGTTTTTCCCGGTCAACACCTACCGTGTCAACAAGAAAGATGGTTATCCCACCGGCGTTTTAAACGCTTTCAGTCTGAAATATCCCTCTGTTCACATGGTCACCATGGATTGTGTCAAGGGCAGTATTACCCTCAACGCCTGGAATATGGCTTATGACCGTTACCGCCACGGACAGCAATCCGCCAATCAGCAGTATATCGACGGACACGTTGACAATAAACCTTTGGGCTTCTGGGACTCCGTCAAAGCCAATGTTGTCTACAAACGCTACTGGCAGTTCTATCAGCTGTGATTGAGGTGAATTGCAATGAAAAAAGTGCTTTCTGTTTTCGCATTTCTGCTGCTTTTTTCCGTTGGAGCAAAAGAAGTCAATCTGCTTAAAAACGGTGATTTTTCGCGTTACAAAGTCAACTGGGTAACTGACGGCAAAGTCAAAGAAGAGGGCAAGTCCGGTGTATTGATTCTCTCCGCAAAGAACAACCGGGCATTCAGCCGTCAGGTTATGGAAATCGACCGCACAAAAGATACCTTGCAGATCACGGCGGATGTCTCGGCGGATAAACCTGTTCAAATCTATTTCGGATTGATCCCCGCTGATAAAAACTGGAAAGAATTTTATTTCCGCAATACCGGAATCGTTGCCGGAACTTTTACTGTTCTTGCGGAAAACCTCGTTAAAAATTCGGATAAAGTCGTCTTGAAGGGTATCGTTCCTTTCAAGAAATCAGGATATCTTGCCTTCAATGCCAAGGCGGATAACAGCGATCTGCCCAATTTTCAGCTGGAACGTATCAAATCTGTTTCAACTGAAAACGGAAATACGGTCATCACTCTTGCAAAAAGAATACGCCGCAGTTATCCTGCAGGAACTGCCGTCCGCTGTCATGTGGATGGACCGACTTACATTTACAGCTCCGTTTTACGCAAAGGTTTCCCGGGCAAAGTCAAAGCTTCCGGAACTGTCGGAACTGCCTCAAAAATCAAGTTCCGTCCGGGAACTGCCGGAGTCAAAGTCTGTATTCTGCTGGCACCGCTTAAAAATGCCAAAGATGTCAAGGTTGAAATCCGCAACGTCAGAGTCGTTAAAGTCAACAAATAAAAATTTTTGAGAAATCCATGAGATACTTTCTTTTATTTACCGCAGTTATATTTGCCGCGTTCTCTCTTCGCGGAGCAACCATGCTCGCTCCGGATTTCGGTGCGGGTAAACTGGATTATATTCAACAGAACGGCAAAAAAGTCTATGCCGATCTGCGTGACGGAAAAGCCGTTTTCAAAAAAGGCGCCCTGGAACTCAACGGTCAGGAACTTGCCTACGATACCGAGGGCGTTCTCAACCTCAACAACGGAACACTTTCGTTTGACATTGAACCGTTGAACTTTGACGGCAAAACGTGGAAACCCGGCGAGAACCGTTATATCACACTTTTTGCCGCTGCCACTGATTCAGGATACACGCAGCTCTGGCTCTATCTTTATCCTCATAACAAGAGTATCGGATTTTTCAGCTGGGACAACAACCGTGCAACCGTTCAGGCGCGCGGCAGTCTGTTGAAAGTTCCCGGCGCCTTTGACCGCAATAAAAAGACCCGTGTTACTGCGACATGGGATCCGCAGTTCATCCGTCTTTTCATCAACGGTGTGGAAGTTGCCAATGCCTCATACGGACTCGGTTCTGACAGAGTTGCTTCTCAGGATATGCTCATCCGTTTCATGCCCCGCAACTATCAGGGAAAGAAACTTCACAATTACCGCTGCCGCTTAAGCAGTCTTTATCTGCTGGATACAACAAAGACTCCGGGCAGTATTCAGGCAGAGTTCACCGCAGGAAAAATGGATTCTTCCAAAATCCTCACCCTTTCAGAACTGGTTGCCCCCAAGCTTGTTAAAACGCCGGTCATTGACGGCAAAGCCTCAACGGGAGAATGGGACGATGCGGCAATGGTTCCTCTTCAGAAACAGAATGCCAAAAGTCAGCTTGACAGTTCCATCGCCGCAACGGTAAGAGTCAAGCACGACTTCAAAAAACTTTACTGCCTTTTTGATGTACCGGGAGAGAAGAAACCGCAGCTTTCCGCTCCTGCTGATACATTCGGCTCTGACGTTTACAGTGATTCTCTGGTTGAAGTCTATCTGCGTAAACGCAATTCCGCGCGCAATGACTACTATCAGTTCACCGTATCCCCCCGCAACGCCCATTCAGTCATGACTCCCGGCGCAAAAATCAAAAACATTCCTTTTGAACACAAAGCCGCTTTGCTGAAGAACCGTTATCAGGTTGAGATCGCCATTCCGTTAAAAAATATCAACATGCAGGATTTGAAGGAACTTGAGGTCAACTTCGGTCTGCACCTGCCTGAAAACGAACAGCTTTCTCTGCTGGACCGCTGGATTGCCTGGAGTGGTATCAAAAGAGCCGCTTTTGCGCTTCAGTGCGGAAAACTCACTCTTGCTGACAGCAATACCGTTTCACGTCTTCAGCCGTTCGGAGGTCTCAATTACGGAAAAGTTGAATTGTCCCACTCTTTAAACGTTCCGGCTTCTGCGGAACTGACTTTGCGAAACGGTGTCGGCAAAGTCATGTTCAGCAAAAAATTTGCCGATGCCCGTAAACTTGCCGCAGCTTTTCCTCTGAAGTGGATCGGCGGCGGATTTCTGGACTTCAAAGTGACCGATTCAAAGGGCAGAGTCTTGAACAGCACCTCCGGAAAACTGCTGATACAGGAGCCTTTTACCATAACTTACCGCACACTGCCTTCCGCCGGAAAAATCGAGTTTGATATTGATGCCAACGGACTGGGCAAAAGCGCAGCGGGAAAACTTTTCTTTACGGGAATTTTGAAAGACGCCAACAAAGTTTTGAGCCAATGTAAAAGCAGACTGTCCTCCCTGCGTTCGGTTGCAGAAATGAAACTGCCCGCGCTCCGTCCGGGAAAATACAAAGTGCAATTCTCTCTTTCTGACGGCAGAAACAATTACGTCAAAATGCTGGACTTTGAGCGTCCTGATGACACCTTTATCAAAAAAGCACTGGGCAGAGAGCGCACCATTCCCGCACCGTGGGGAAAGATGACTTTTAAAGATAACAAAATCAAGGGCAGTTACTTTTCTTACACCTTTGATAAAAACTCACCTTTTCCGGTTCTGGCGGAAAAGATGGGTAAAAAGATTCTCAACTCCGGCAACCTTGAGTTGATTGTCAACGGCAAAAAACAGCAGTTTCTGCATAAAAACGTCAAAATTGTTGAAAATGCGCCCGACCGCAGTATTGTGACGGGTGAACTCCAATGCCGTACAGCTCCCCTTAAAGTTGTTTACAAGAGAATTGCAAGTTATGACGGACTTTTGAAGTATCATCTGACACTGGTTCCTGCGCGTCCTGTCACAGTCAACCGCTTCGCCTGGCAGGGAAAAATCATGCCTGAAACGGCAAAATACGGAATCAATCCGGATGTATCGCCCTCGTTCCTCAAAGATTACAGCACACTTGACAAAGTCGTTCACCGGACATTCCCTGTAGCCTGGGTGACGGGACTCAAATACGGCTTCACCCTGTTCAGCGACAACGATGCCAACTGGGTGGGGGATTCCCGTTATGCTCTGGTGATGGATAAAACACCGGAACGGACTCTTCTGACGGCTGAAATGATCGGTAAAAATGTCACCGTCAAGCGCAATATTCCTTATGTTCTTGCAATGATGAGTACGCCCGGCAAACCGCCTCGGAGCGACTGGCGTCAGGTTTACAGCCATGTTCCCGAGAAGCCCGGCACGGGTGGAACCTATTACCGTTCGATCGGCTGGGGACATGAAAGATTGATGTTCCGCTGGTACCGCTGGATTTGTCTCACGCACCTGTGGAATCCGTCCGCTGCGGCAAAACGTGTGGCGTATTTCAAGCAGCGCGGCGCATTGTCGATTCCCTATTGCTGCGGTGCTCTTATGCCTGACAGCAATCCGATCTATAACTACTACGGACACGAATGGCGGCGCAGTTTTCAGGGCAGACTTCAGCCTGCCTGTGAACAGGGAACAGACCTTGACGGAGTGATGTTCAACGGCGGCATGCCCATTTGTGCAAACAATACCGGTTTTGCCGATTATATGACGTATTACACCGATCAGTACCTCAAAAAGTACGATCTTTACGGACTTTATCTTGACTTTGCCGGTGTTTACAAGACAGACAAACCTTTTTACGACACCGATTTGACGGAGTACCTGACACCGGGAAGAAAAGTTTCTGCGTGGAATATTTTCGGATTGCGTGAACTTTATGAGCGTTTGCGTAAAGTGCTGCAGAAACACGGCAAAGATAAAGTTCTCTGGCTGCATGAGTGGGACCGCTATCATCCGGCATACGCCAGTTTCGGAGACTTGATTTATCCGGGAGAAGAATTTATGCATAAAATCCGGGTCAACCGCCGTGTTTACGGAGAGGAGACGCCTCTGGAACAGTGGCAAGTTGCCTATAACTCAGAAGTAAACGGTGCGGCAGTGCAGTTTCTGACGCAGTACCGTTACTTCCGTGAACCGATCCACAATCTGAAAAAGAGTGTGGCGGAAAAACTGGATTTTGCGCGTGATCTGATGACGATGGTTCTGCTGCATGACGTGAATATGTCAGATGTTTTCACCAGATCCTGGCATGCGCTGTGGGATAAACTTGAGATAAAAAAGGCGCAGTTTTACGGTTATTACACTGCCCCTGCGGTTAAAGTCACAACGGATAACGCTGCCGTCAAAACAGCGATGTATATCTGGAAAGGCAGAAACAAGGCGGTGCTGATTGTTGGAAATACGACAAATCGTCCGCAGAAATTCAAAATCAAAGCGGCAAATCTTGTTTTGTCGGATAAAGCGAATGATCTTTTCAACAAAAAAACGGTTGATTTGAAAAAGACTTTTACCTTCCGTGACTTTGATTTTCTGGTATTGGAAGTAGAAATAAAGGGGAAAACCGTAAAAAAATAAATATTTCTTCAAAAGAACGCTTGCAAAAATATAAAACGGAGATATATTATAAAAACAGAAAACGAGATTGAATCAAATTTTCTGAAGTGTTTGAAGTTTTTGCCGACGTGGCGGAATTGGCAGACGCGCACGGTTCAGGTCCGTGTGCCGCAAGGCTTAAGGGTTCGACTCCCTTCGTCGGTACCATTTTCACGGAAGTGGTACAAGAAGACTTTGAACGATAATGCGGGTATGGCATATCGGCTGTGCACCAGCCTTCCAAGCTGGTTAGAGGGGTTCGACCCCCCTTACCCGCTCCATTTGGTGGGATTCCCGAGTGGCTAAAGGGGGCAGACTGTAAATCTGCTGGCACTGCCTTCGATGGTTCGAATCCATCTCCCACCACCATTTGAAAATAATAAGCACCTCAAGCGAGGTGCTTTTTTTATTTTCAGAGGGTTGCGGGAGATCACGGCGAAAGCCGTGAAAGGCATGAAATGCCGTGGAGTCGCACCATCTGGTTCGACAGCGCGTAGCGATGTGCGTGAGGATTTTGCGCAAGCAAAACCGCAGGGCAATCCATCTCCCACCACCATTTGAAAATAATAAGGGGCTGTTGCAAAACCTCAAAAAAGGTGAGCAACAGCCTTTTTCTATTGTTTGAGCAGAAAGTTGGAGGTATAATAAGTCATGATAGGAGAAAATCATGGCTTATTTTACAAATTCTCAAGGCTATTTGTTCCTTTGCTCAGACATTCCGTTTGAGGAAAAACAAAAATTGGACGATTACCTCCAACTTTTGGAAGACTCCGGAGTTGGCAAGATAATAGAAC